>JASKKX010000100.1 GCA_030153935.1 Verrucomicrobiota bacterium
CACGCTGGCACTCACTGTCCATGACAAGTTTCACATCGTGATCGAAACTCTGCGCGATCTCTTCACGACGGTGGAGGTTGTTCAGTCCATGATTTCCGGTCGTTCGCGCCGCTTCAATGCAAACATCTAAAAGCTGTTGGTTTGTTGGCTGATTCATCCGCAGAACATACCTGTGAACGGTATTCATCGCAAGTCTGCTCTGCTGTTCAGTAACGGAAAAACGGCAGGGAGTCAGGCTCCCAGCAGGGTGCGGATAACATCGGCGGCGGAATAGTCCAATTTGCCGGGATTGCAGAACCGGCGGATATCGACCAGATCGTCGCCCATGGTGATCAGGCAGAGTTCATCGGTTCCGTCGGCTAGCCGCTGCGGCATCCCGGCATTGGCGATCAACGCGTTGCAAAGGCACTTCCGCCCAACGGTATCTTCTTCCCGTCCGCCTTTCGCCACATAGGCGGCGACCGGCTCGGCGGCGCATCGGTAGCCGATTTTTCCATCCGCGCGGCGGTATGGCTGGCGCAGAATGCCGAGATCGCAAATCCGCTTCCGCTGCTGATAGGCCTCTTTTCCGGATAGACTTCCGGATAAATCCGCAACCTTGAAGGGAAAGCCGGTCGGCGAGGCGACCGGATCGGCAAAAACATGCGATTCCCCGGCGAGGGCGCGGCGGATCAGTTCATGGCGCACGCCGGGCAGAAGGCCGGATTCTTCGCAAAGCGCGAAGGCGGTTCCCGCCTGCACGCCGCAGGCGCCTGACGCCAGCGCCTGCCGCAATCCTTCGGCAGATCCGGCGGATCCCGCAATCCAGAAGGGGAGTTTCATGTCGCGGAAGGCGGAGAGTTTCGCGATATCGCGCGGGCCGTAAACGGGTTCGCCTTCGTCATTTAACGTCTGCCGTCCGCGCGGTGGAGCATTGTGTCCTCCCGCCATGCTTCCCTCGACAATGAATCCGTCAATCGGTCCGTTAGCTTTGCTCAGAAGAATTTTTGCCAGCGATTCGGAGGATACGATGGGAAGAAAATCGGGACGCTGCAACTCCGGCAGCGGGACATCTTCAACAAACCGTGCAGGATCGAAGAGCAGATCGAAGGTTTCGCCGCCGCCGGTTTCTCCCGCGATGTAAATCGGGTACTCAGCAGGCTGATGCTGAACCAGCGCGGTAATTACACTGGGGACGGCCAATGGAATTCCGGCCCCCATGATAATAACCGCAACGCCTGCCAGCAAGGCGCCGTAGATGGCCGCCATGTGCGGGAGCTGGATTTTTTCCAAATAGTTGATTCCCACCGGATTGGAATGGCCTTCCTTCGCAAGGAATACTTCCACAAAATTACCGACAATACAGAGCTCCAGCGGCTCACGCAGTCCTTCGAGAGAATGCATCGGAATCTTACAGTAGGGAGCATCTTTCGACTTTCCGCCGGGAATAAAGAAGGCATCCAGCACGCGCTTTGCCATGCGGGGGAACGGAAAATACTCAAGTGCACGGCGAACACGACCGCCTTGATCGCCGTCCTGAAGCCGACGCGCGATGACCCCGTCCAGAGCCGTGCCGGAAACAACACCCAGCTGGCCGATGCAGGATACGGCCTGCGCAAGTCGCCAGTTTGAAATACTGGCGCCCATTCCGCCCTGAATAATTTTTGGAGGATGAATATTTATAATAGTAATAAGTATGACCGGTCCGTTTGAAAAAGCGATGACAATCGCATAAAGATGCGGGAGGGCAGGGGCGGTTCAGCGGATGAAAGGCAGCTCAAAATGAAATTCTCCGGTTTTTTAATCAGAACAATTGATCCGGAACATGTTCCAAGTCGCGGACGTGCCGTCTCTGATAATCCTGCTGATGCGGAGTGGTCGGGGATTACTGCACCGCTTTTAAGGCATCGGTATAAACCGTCAGCTGTTTTTTGAGCTGTGAAATTATGGACGCGGTATCGCGGATCTGCGATTTGAGGGATTTTGCTTCCTCACCCATCCGTTCCGTCCACGGAATTTCCTTGAGCCGGGATTGCAACGTATTCAGCAGCTGGGTCTTATCGCCGATCAGGTCTTTGTACTGCTCAATCTTTGACAGGAGATCCGGTTTGCTCATACCGGCGGCCTGCATGGCGAGCGCTCCCAAGTCAACTCCTGCGGTGGAAATTTCTTCAGCATGCGCAATCGTTCCTGCAAGTATTACTGCGGCCAGGAGGTAAAAAATCTGTTTACCTTTTTTCATTACGGTCTCTTCCTGTGATTCATGTTTTTTTACTTTTTAATATGGCGACTTTACGTTTTTCAACCGTGCAACAAACAGCTAAGCAACAAGTCCGGCGACGAGATCTCCGACTTCGCTGGTCGAATAACCCATGCGACCGGCGGCAAGGCCTTTGAGTTTGTTGGCGGTAACATCGGCTACAGCGGTTTCAATCGCATTCCCCGCTTCGGTTTCACCGAGCTCTTTGAGCATCATCGCGCCCGCGCAGATGGCGGCGAGCGGATTGATAATGTTCTGACCGGTGTACTTTGGAGCGGAACCGCCGATCGGCTCGAACATACTGACGCCTTCGGGATTGATGTTGCCGCCCGCGGCGATGCCCATGCCGCCCTGCGTCATCGCGCCGAGGTCGGTGATGATGTCGCCGAACATGTTGGTGGTCACGAGCACATCGAACCATTCGGGGCTTTTTACCATCCACATGCAGGTGGCATCGACATGATAGTAGTCGCGCTTGATTTCCGGATAGTCGGCTTCGCCGATCTCGTGGAAGGCGCGTTCCCACAGGTCGAAGACGTAGGTCAGTACATTGGTTTTGCCAACGAGACCCAGCGTATTGACATCGGAAAGACCGCGTGCCTTTTTGCCGGATTTCTGCGCATAGTCAAAGGCATATCGCAGGCAGCGTTCGACCTGAAACCGGTTGTAAACCATCGACTGCACGGCAACTTCGTGCGGCGTGCCTTTCATGGAAACACCGCCGGTGCCGGTATAAATGCCACCGGTGTTTTCACGGACAATGACGTAATCAATTTCCTTTGGACCCTTATCCTTAATCGGCGTTTCAACGCCGGGAAAGAGCTTGACGGGGCGCAGGTTGATATATTGGTCGAGTTCAAACCGGAGTTTGAGCAAAATGCCTTTTTCGAGAATGCCGGGTTTTACGTCAGGATGGCCGATTGCGCCGAGAAAGATGGCATCGTGCCTGCGCAGTTCGTCCGCCGCGTTGTCGGGCAGCACTTCATTCGTGCGCAGGTAGCGGTCGCCGCCGTAGTCATACTCTTCAAAATTTAATTTGAAACCGAACTGATTCGCGGCGGTTTTCAGAACCTTGACGCCTTCACGGGCGACTTCCGGACCGGTTCCGTCTCCGCCGATCACTGCGATGTTATAACTTTTGCTCATGAAAACTCCTTTTTTTAAATGAAGCAGTGAATTTACCGGATTTCCCCAAACCTTGGAAACGGTTTTTCCAAGGTTTGGGAAACAGGTTATTCCATCGGGGTCCAGCCGCCGCCGAGCGCTTTGTAGAGCTGGATCAAATTCGATGTGAGTGAACTCCGGCTTTGCACCAGTTGATCTTCAAACATAAGCAGGGAACGCTGACTTTCGAGTACATTCTCAAAGTCGCTCAGTCCGTTTTTATACCGGTCATCAGCCAGTTCCGCTGCGGTCCGCGCTGCCATGACCGCAGCTTCCAGCGCCTGGATCCGCTGCTGTTCATTTTGAAATCCGGTCAACGCGTTGCGCGTTTCCTGTACGGCGGTGAGCACGCTTTTTTCATAGGCCGACAGGTACTGCTCCTGCCGGGCTTCCTGAACTTTTATGTTCTGGCGAATCGACCCGGAATGGAAAATCGGCCAGCGGACCCCGGGACCAAAGCTGTAGAATTCTGTTCCTGAATCACCGAAACTTGATGTGTGAAGCGATTCGAGGCCGATGGAACCGATCAGCGTGAATTTCGGATAGAGATCGGCGGTGGCGACACCGATACGCGCCGTCTGAGCCGCCAGCTGGCGTTCGGCTCTGCGCACATCCGGACGGCGGCGCAGCAGATCCGCCGGAATGCCGGTGACCTCTTTGACGGAAGCCACCGGAATTTCTTTTTCCGCGTTCAGCCGTTTCTGCAGGGTACCGGGCATAACGCCGGTGAGGACGGCCAGCGCGTTGAGGCTTTGTTCCACACCGGTTTCCAATTGCGGAATCGTCGCCCGCGTGCTTTCCAGATTGTAACGCGCCTGCTGCAGGGCCAGTTCATCGGACAGGCCGCTGTCAAAACGCGACTGCAGCAGATCAACGGTCTGCTGCTGGGTTTTCAGGTTGGCATGCGCCACCCGCAGCCGCTGCTGATAAGTTCGCAGCTGGACATAACTCTGGGCGGTTTCTGCGGCGAGCGAAACCTGCACATCGGCACGATTGGCGTCCTGTGCTTCAAGATCGGCCACAGCCGCTTCAACGGAGCGGCGGGTTCCACCGAACAGATCGATTTCCCACGAAGCATCAAAGCCGGCATTGTATAAGTCAGATTCATTATGACTGGTCGGATGCGAATCTATACTGTTCTTATTTCTTGTGAAGTCGCCGGTCGAGTCTATCTGTGGACCCAGGGCAGCCTTTTCAATACCCAGCTGTGCACGGGCTTCGCGCACAGCGGATACCGCTGATTTCAGATCATAATTATTCAGCAGGGCTTCATCAACCAGTTCCGTGAGCTGCGGATCATTGAGCGTTGTCCACCATGTACCCAGTGCCGCTGGATTCAGATCGGTGTTCTGCTGTATTCCAGTGTCCGGCAAATCAGGCGCGATATAGTTCGGCCCCACGGAAAGGCAGCCGCCGAAGAGGAACGGGACCAGCAGAATAACCAGCAGGTGCAGTTTATGTTTGCCGGTGCGGATTGCATGACCTTTTTCACGGATCGTCTGAAACAGCACATAGAGTGCCGGAATCAGAACAATTCCAAATACGGTGGCCACGAGCATGCCCCAGAATACGGTGTTTCCGATGGAGCGGCGTGCGGCGGCGCCGGCGCCGGAGGCGAAGACCATGGGGAACATGCCGAGGATGAAGGTGAACGCGGTCATAAGCACGGCGCGGAAGCGCTGGGCTGCTCCATCAGCGGCGGCGTCAATGATCGACAGCCCTTCTTCGCGGCGTGTTTTGGAAAATTCGACGATGAGAATGGCATTCTTGGTGGCCAGCCCGACGAGCAGAATCAACCCCAGCTGCGCATAGATGCTGAGTGGCAGATGCATCATTTTCAGCCCGGCCAGCGCGCCGAGACTGGCGACGGAGGTGGAGAGCATGACCGGAAGCGGGATGGTCCAGCTTTCGTACTGGGCGACGAGGAACAGGTAGCCGAAGACCAGTGCCATGGCGATGAGAATGTTGGATCCGCCGGCGGATTTGGCCTCCTGATAGCTGAGGCTTGACCAGTCGAAAGTGTAACCGTCCGGAAGGTTTTCGTCGGCGAGTTT
>JASKKX010000036.1 GCA_030153935.1 Verrucomicrobiota bacterium
CGGCGGTCAGGCGAACGGCAGAAAAATGGAAAAGACAGAGCCGTTGCCGTACCGGCTCTTTACAGAGACGTTCCCGCTGTGAGCCTGGGCAATGTGTTTAACGATGGCAAGACCAAGCCCTGTGCCGCCTTCCTGACGACTGCGACCCTTATCAACACGATAAAAACGTTCAAAGAGTCGTTCAAGGTGCTGCTCCTCAATACCATACCCCTGGTCGGCCACCGAAAGCGTTATTCCCGTCGGTTCGGCGTATGCGCTGACGGTAACGGTTTTCCCGTCGATGCTGTATTTAACCGCGTTGCCAATCAGGTTGATGAGGGCCTGCTCAATGAGAGGCGGATTGACGACAGCCTCAAGATCTTCAGGGCATTCAACGCGGATCGTGATATTTTTTTCGGCTGCGCGCTGCGCGCAGACTTCGACGGCGGAATTCATGAGTCCTTGAAGCCCGACTTTCTGCATTTCCATTTCTTCTTTGCCGCCCTGTTCAAGACGCGAAAGCACGAGCAGATCTTCGATGATGGCGTTCAGACGATCCGCGTGTTTGGAAACGATTTTTAAAAAGCGATTCGCTTCGGCGGGGTCTTTGACCGCTCCGTCGAGCAGGGTTTCAACAAAGCCTTTGATCGAGGTGATGGGTGTTTTCAGCTCATGCGAAACGTTGGCGACAAAATCGCGGCGCAGGTTTTCGAGACGGCGCAGGCGGGAGACGTCGTTAAAAACAACGACGGCACCGATGCGCCGGCCCTGCACTCCGAGAAGATTGGTTCCGCGTGCCTGAAGATAATAGGTTTCATTATTCTGCACCGTCAGTTCGCACTCACGGGTCTCCTGCCCTTCGAGCACCGCGCTGACAAATTTCTGCAGTCTGACGTTTCGAAAAACCTCTTCGATGCTGCGCCCCGCTGCTGTTTCGGGCTGGAAGACATTGAAGAACTGCGCGGCGGCCTTGTTCATGCTGATGATGTGGCCGCTCGTGTCCACGGCCAGTACGCCCTCCACCATGCTGGAAAGGACGGCTTCCCGCTGATTGCGCTCGTTGATGACGGAACGGAGTCTTTCTTCGAGCTGCGCAGCCATCTGGTTCATGGTTTCCGCCAGGGAGCCGATTTCGGCGGAACCGGCGAAATGGAGCCGATGTGAAAAATCGCCCTGCGCAAAACGTTCAGCTCCGAGCTTGATCCGCTCCAGCGGGCGCGAAATACGGCGCGATACCAGCAGGCTGAAAAGCGCCGCCAGCAGCAGGATGAGCAGTCCGCCGATCATGATGCGACGCTGCACCTCTTTGATGATCTGTTCCATTTCTGTCAACGGAACAGAGGTGCGTATGACACCGGCAACCCGTCCGTCCCGCAGAACCGGAACGGCGACATACATCATTTTTTTTCGCAGGGTGTTGCTGTAGCGAACGGACTGGCCGATATGGCCGGCCAGCGCTTCCTGCATTTCCGGTCGATCACGGTGGTTGCCCATTTCTTCATGAGCTTTGTCAGAATCTCCCGCGACGGTGCCATCGGACAGAATGATGGTAATGCGCGCCGGAGATTTCCCGCCCAGTATTTCGGTGATTCGATTCAGATCGGAAATATGCTCCGGTGCAAAGAGTTCCCTCGTCTGTTCTTCGATGAAAAGCGCCTGAACTTCAAGGTTTTCAGCCGTCTGCCGGTAATAGAACCGGCTGATGGACACGGATGAAAGAAAGAATACCGCCGCCAGTGATAGAAGCGTAACAATCAGGTAACTCGGGTAGATCTGCCAGAAAATCCGTTTCGCGTGCATAAGGGACTCTATTCTCTGTCTTTAATGCGGTAGCCGATCCCGCGAACCGTTTCGATGTAATCACCGGTTTTTTTCAGTTTTTTACGTAATCCGACAATCTGAACGTCAATGGAGCGTTCTGTGACGGGGTAATCTTCGCCATGAACTGCGTCCACGATCTGATAACGTGTAAAAACCCATCCGGGGCGACGCGCCAGGAAATGGAGTATTCCGAATTCGGTCGCCGTCAGATCGATCGACTTGCCACCCACCGTGACCTCGTGACGGCCGGGATGAATGGTGATCCCGTGAATGCTGAGCACATCGCCGGCATCCGGCGCAGCGGCGGCCGTTTTCCGACGCAGCACTGCTTTGACGCGGGCAACCAGCACCTTAGGACTGAACGGTTTGACAATATAGTCTTCGGCCCCGAGTTCCAGACCGGTGACAATATCGCTCTCTTCGCCTTTAGCGGTCATCATGATGAGCGGAATCTCCTGCAGGTCATCACTGCGCTTTAACTCGCGGCAGACCTGCAGGCCGTCTTTTCCCGGCAGCATCAGATCAAGCAGTATGAGATCCGGCTTGTTCTGCGCGGCAGCGTTCAGACCGTCTTCACCGGACTCCGCTTCAAGGACCCCGAAGCCCTCACGCTCCAGATTGTAACGAACCAGTTCGCGGATATCCTCTTCATCTTCGATAACCAGAATCTGTTTTTTTGCCATACATCCCCGTTTGTTATGCGAAACGTTATTTTGCTTTGAAAATTGAAGCCATCAGTGCGGTTATTCAGTCAGCCCATGCCGGACGATCACACCGCGAACCAGGTACATCACATCTTCGGCAATATTCGTCGTGTGGTCGCCGATGCGCTCCAGGTTGCGGGATGCGGTCATCATGTGCAGGTAATATTTAATGTTGTCCGGGTTGGCTTTCCCCTGTTCTTCGACGAAGGAAAAGATCTGCTTGCACAGCTGGTCGACCGTTTCATCCTGTTTACAGACGCTGGCGGCCAGATCATCATCCAGATTCACAAACGCATTGAGACTGTCACGGACCATATCTCGCGCATGACAGGCCATCTGATGCAGTTCTTCAGGAACCGGAAGCACGGGAAAGCTGCACATCTTGCGGGCGCGTTTGGCAATGTTGGCCGCCAAATCGCCAATGCGTTCGAGGTCATTGTTGATTTTGAGCACCGATGCCAGAAAGCGCAGGTCCATGGCAACCGGCTGGTAAAGCGCCAGAATTTTGAGTGCCTCTTCTTCAACATCCACTTCGGCGGCGTCGATTTGCGCATCACTTTCCTCCACCTGCCTGGCGAGGGTTTCATCGCGTTCCCGAAGTGCTTTCACAGCCAGAATGACGTTTTCTTCCACCTGCGCACTGAGGGCAAGAATCTGTTTTTTCAATCGTTCAATTTCGTGCATGAAAACCTGTGTCATGGAACGTCTCCTAAGTACGGTTCGATATTTGCCTGATTGCCGTTTTAATTCTCAACCCCGCTTCGCCGCTTCGTTCTTCAGTTCTTATCCGAATCGGCCAGTAATATAGTCTTCCGTCTGTTTTTCCCGCGGACGGGTGAACAGCTTTCGGGTCGGCCCGAATTCTACCAGATTTCCTTCATACATAAAAGCAGTCAGATCGGACACCCGCGCGGCCTGCTGCATATTATGCGTGACAATAATGATGGTATACTGCCCGCGAAGCTGCCCAATCAGGTCTTCAATTTTGGTGGTGGCTTTCGGATCGAGCGCGGAAGTGGGCTCGTCCATGAGCAGGATTTCCGGTTTTACCGCCAGTGCGCGTGCCAGACAGAGGCGCTGCTGCTGTCCGCCGGACATTCCCAGTGCATTGGAGGTCATCCGGTCTTTCACCTCATCCCAGATTGCGGCCTGTTTCAGACTGGATTCGACGATCTCATCGAGCTGACTGCGGTTCCGAATACCTTGAAGGCGCGGGCCGTAGGCAATGTTGTCATATATCGATTTCGGAAATACATTCGGCTTCTGAAACACCATGCCGACCCGCATCCGCAGCGATACCACATCAATATTTTTGCAGTAAATATCCTCGCCGGAGAAAATCATTTTCCCGCCGGGACGGCAGGAGGGAATAAGATCGTTCATGCGGTTGATTGCCCGCAGCAGGGTACTCTTGCCGCAGCCGCTCGGTCCGATTATGGCCGTCACCAGGGATTCCGGAAAACTGCAGGTCACTTTTTTTACCGCTTCGAAGCCGCCGTAAAATACAGAAAATTCTTCTGTTTTCACATGGGCGGCCCGCGTGCTGTAGTCCTCCTCCTCTGGTCCGGCAAAGCGGGAGGCCCGTTTCATCTGGATGACTTCGTTCATTTTTTATCCTCGCAGTTTTTTTGAAATTCTTGCACGCATCACAATGGCGAACAGGTTCAGCAGCAGCACGAGTGCCACCAGCGTGAAGACCATCCCGAACTGCACATGGCGGATTTCGTCGACGGCCTCATGTTCGGTGGAGAGATTATAGATATTCCACGGCAGTGCGGGTGTCGGCTGAGACAGGGCCTCCAGCGGCATCAACGGACGCCCCACACTGACGGCGGCGGTAAAGATGATCGGTGCGGTTTCGCCCGCCGCACGGCCCATACTGATGACCGTTCCGGTCAGGATCCCCGGCAGTGCCGCCGGCAGGATGACCGTCATCACGGTGTGCCAGCGTCCTGAGCCGAGGCTCAGCGCCGCTTCTTTATAAGAGTGCGGCACAGCCAGAATCGCCTCTTCCGACGCGCGAATGACAGTTGGAAGAATGAGCAGGGAAAGAGTCAGTGAACCGGCAAGCACGCTTTTGGAGTTGGAAATATGAATTGTGTTCAGAAAAAACGCCAGACCGAAGAGACCGAAAACAATACTCGGCACACCGGCGAGTGTGCTGATGCAAATGCGCAGGAAACTGACTACCCGCCCTTCGCGCGAGTATTCGCAAAGATAGATCGCGGCAATCACCCCCATTGGAATGGCGAAAATCATCGCGCCGAGTGTCAGATAAATTGTACCGAGTACTTCCGGGCCGATTCCGCCGAAAATATGCGAATCTTTCGAGGTGTCGAAGAGGAACTGCCAGTAAAAAGTCCAGCGCGGACGCATCATCGCGCTGATATTTTCCTTGATGTAGGCGAACAACGGTTCAAGCGCTGTCCCGCGGAACTGTTCAACACGCGGGGTTTTCACTAACACACCGAGCGCATCCGGATTTGAATAGTCCCAATCTTCAGTGTAGAGCAGCTCATCGAGTTTGATTTTTGCCCGGTCCCAGCGGGTTGCGCCGTATTGCTGGCGAATCAGGACCGGCGTATGTTCCCCCGGGACGGGTCCGAGCAGCTCAGCCAGTGCTTTTTCCAGTTCGCGCAGCGGTTTTTTATAGAGCGAACGTTCCTTGCGCGGCATGGCTTTCAGTTCCGCGTCAAAAGCTGAAAGCATGTCGTAAACCGGCTGGCGCGCTTCGGCGGCTGCGGCTTTATCCGCCTCTATCCGCTGCGGATTGCCGCGGTCCCATTGATCGAACATTACTTTGCGGTGTTCAACGGTTGAGCGAAAGACAAACGCCCCTGAACCTTTGACGATAATCGGAGTCAGGATTACAATCAGCGCCAGGGCCATGACGCCGATCGCAATCACTCCCAGTCCGGAGAATGCGCGATCAAGGAGTCTGCGGGTTTCAAGTCTCATTTACTTTCCGAGCTTCTTTCGTGAGTGACGGACGATTCCTTCACTGACCAGATTCATGATGAAGGAAAACGCGAGCAGGCAGAGCGCCATGGCGAACAGAACATGGAAACGCGCCGAGCCGGTTACATGATCGGCTTCGCCCATGTCTCCGGCAATCGTGGCGGTGAGTGTGCGGACCGGCTCAAGCATGTTATACCACGGCTCCGGAATGCGCGCAGCGTTTCCTGAAGCCATCCAGACCACCATGGTTTCGCCGATGGCGCGCATGATTCCGAGAATCACGGCGGCCAGAATTCCGCTGATCGAAGCCGGAATAACGGTTTTTAAAATGGTTTCGGCACGCGTGGCACCCAGAGCATAACTTCCTTCCCGCAGTTCACGACCTGTCGCCTGCAGCGCATCTTCCGAAACACTGACCACGGTGGGAAGCGCCATAATGCCGAGAATGACTGCCACATTGAGTGCATTCGCTCCGCTGATGATTTCAATGGAATTCAGGTGCCGCCCCAGAGCAATCATACCTGCCAGCGCCGCGCCGCCGAGCAGCAGAATTAAAATCCAGCGGACTTTATGACGCATCAAATCGGAGAATCGGTCGGCAGTCAGATCGCTGACGACAACCACCAGCAGCGCGAGAACCGGGGCAAGAATCAGCCAGGCTCCGATGGCGAGGACTGCACCTCCTTTGTTCTGCAGGAGCGGCGCAAAGACAACCAAGGCAAAGAAGCCATAGGCCACAGAAGGAATGGCGGCAAGGATTTCAATGACCGGTTTGACAACCTGGCGGACATTAAAGGGCAGTACATCGCTCAGGCAAACCGCAGCCGAAACCCCGAGTGGAACCGCGACTACAACCGCCCCGAGTGTAACGATCCCGGTACCGAAAAAGATTGCCCGCGCACCGAATTCTGCAGGATGCCCCGTGGGATACCAGCTGGAGGAGGTGAAGAATTCCCGGAAACCTTCGAGTTTGAAAAATGGAACAGCATCTCTCGCGATAAAGTAAAAAATGAAAAACACCGTCAAAGTGGAGAGCGATGTAACCAGAAAAAGCAGACTCTGTCCGAGTAGGGCACCAAACCGTTTTAAACGGCTGGTGTTCGCACTCATCACCAGACTTCTCTTTTGGAATTGACTCATTAGCTGCCGTGCCGGATTCGGTGGGGAATGGAATCACGGACCGACAAGTTTAATTGCCTGTCGATCCGTTTCCTTTTTTATTTTCAATAGGACGTAACCGGAATAAAACCGATTTCGTCGATTATTTCCTGTCCGTCTTCAGACAGATACAACGTTACAAACTGATAAACGGCCGAGCCGAGTTCAGGATAGCCGTTGGTGTACATAAACAGCGGGCGGGCAATTGGATATTCGCCGGTGCGAACCGTCGCGGCGGACGGATAAATGCCGTTCACCCTGAGCGCTTTGACGGTTTTATCCACAAAACCGAGTCCGGCATAACCGATGGCCGCCGGCGTGGACTGCACGCGCTGACGGACAGCGCCGTTGCTGCCGACATATTCGGCTTTTTCAGTGATTTTTTGTTTATTCATTACGAGACCTTCGAACGTTTCGTAGGTGCCGCTGTTCGTGTCACGGGTGATTACCACAATTTCCATGTCGGGGCCGCCGACCTCTTTCCAGTTCGTTATGACTCCTGTGTAGATACTGCGGATCTGCTCGATGGTTAGCTCCTGAACCGGATTCTTCGGGTGAACAAGAATCGGCAACCCGTCAAGCGCCACCGCATGGGCGACCGGCTGAATTCCATTGTCAATGGCAGCCTTGAACTCACTGTTTTTCATCGGGCGGGACATATCGGCAATATCGCAAACGCCGTTTATCAGACTTTTAGCCCCGTTGCCGCTGCCGGACTCACTGACCGTGATGTTGACTCCCGGATGAGCGGCCATAAAATATTCAGCAAAAGCTTTAGCGATCGGGCCGACCGTAGTCGATCCGTCGATGACAATTTTATCTTCCGCAACGCCGGTGAATGCAACAGCGGTCATCAGGGCCGCACTCATTACTGCTTTCTTCATTATAGAGTTTCTCCTTATTTCCACTCCCGATCTGATTGGCAGGCGCCGAAGGGAGGGTTTCATCTTTTACCCTGCCCGGATATCCGGCGCTGCTGTTTACGGGAAGAAATGTGAGCTAACTTTATTAGCATATTGTTAGGATTGTATTAGAACCGTGCGAAAACTGGTGTTTTCTGAAGATAAAAATGCGGATTACGGTTTTTCCCGCGATTCCGGTCAACGAAATTCAGCGGCTTAAACACCCTGAACAGAACACCCAGGTATTCACAAACACTCTTTTTAAACGTCTTCTTGCAATGAAAAAGGGATCTGTAGCATTTTTCGTTTTAAATGCTGGAAATTATAGGAAAATCGTGGCCGAAAGCGATGATGTCGTGTTGTAAATTGTTGGTAAAATGAATTTTTTACCGCTTTTTTATGTAAAAATGTCTGGATATTGTATCTGTATTGGTTGGATATCTCCAGAGAAGTGCGATTGATCCCGGCGATTTAATCAAAGGGTGCGCTTTTTACCGTCATAGGAATTGGATCCGGAGTATGTTATGTCAGAAAAACGAAGTCTATGGGGAAGTAAAGTCGGATTTTTATTAGCGGCCATTGGTTCCGCAGTCGGACTCGGCAATATCTGGCGTTTCAGCTATATGGCCTACGAAAACGGCGGCGGAGCCTTTCTGATTCCCTATCTGACAGCTCTGCTTTGCACCGGTCTCCCGTTGATGATCCTTGAATACGCACTCGGCCATCGCGAAAAAGCCTCTCCTCCGCTCGCCTTTGCCCGTATCCATCATCTCTGGGAGCCGCTGGGCTGGTGGATGCCGGTCGTTGCATTTTCCGGCATCACTTTTTTTTATACCGTCATCATTAGCTGGTGCATGAATTATTTCTGTCTCTCGTTCAATCTTGGATGGGGTGCAGATACCCAGGCTTTTTTCTTTAACAGGTTTCTGCGGGTCAGTGATAGCCCGTTTGTCCTCGGCGGTATCCGCTGGCCGATTCTGGCGGGTACTGTGCTGACATGGCTCATCTGCTGGAGTATCTGTTATCGCGATGTCCGCCATGGCATCGAAAAAGCGAGCACGATTTTTATGCCGCTGCTGGTGGTGCTGACTCTTATTCTTGTCGGGTGGTCTCTCCGGCTGGACGGAGCCCTTGACGCAGTCAAAGAATATTATCTCAAAGCGGACCTCTCGAAAATCAGTCTGTTCACTGCGGCAGGACGAAAAGTCTGGGTAGCGGCTTTTGGTCAGATTTTCTTCACCCTTTCACTGGGCTTCGGAATAATGATTACCTATGCCAGCTATCTGCCGAAAAAAACCGACATTACCGGGAATGCGCTTGTCACCTGTTTTCTCAACTGTCTTTATTCCGTAATTGCCGGATTCGCCGTTTTCGGAACGATCGGTTTTATGGCAAAAGCCAAAGGCGTCCCGTTTGAAGAAGCGATTACCGGCGGTCCCGGGCTGGCGTTTGTCGTCTACCCGGAAGCGATTAACCAACTTCCGCTGCTCAACCACATTTTCGGTGTGCTCTTTTTCCTCGTGCTGATTGTTGCCGGGATTTCGTCTATGATTTCCCTCATCGAAGCGTTCAGTTGTTCTGTCTGTGACAAATTTTCCATTTCCAGAAAAAAGGCCTCCAGTGTCATTTGCGGCATCGGCCTCTTCGGGAGTATCCTTTTTACAACACGGGCCGGGCTGCTGATCCTCGATATTGTCGACCATTTCATCAACAACTATGCACTGATCCTCGGTGGAATTGTGGAGTGTGTTGTGGTCGGATGGCTGCTTAAATCGCAAGTGATGCGTCGTCATGTCAATAAATCCGGCGGGCTGCGGCTCCTGCCATTGTGGGACATTTCGGTGCGGTTTATCACCCCGGGGATTCTTTTCATTATAGTCAGCGGGGCACTGCTCGGTGATTTTTCAGCCGCTTATGGAAATTATCCGGTTAACGCCCTTCTGCTCTATGGTGGAGGGGTTCTTTTTTTCACCTGGCTGACGGCATTTGTTCTCAGCCATTTCCCCTGGAAATCTGAAAAACTCAAAGTAAAGCATGATCCGGACAAGAGCCTCTTTTGATTCGCGTCATCTTTTTGCGGCTGCAAAACTGCGGTGCAAATAGTTGTCTCAGGAATCTTCTTCTCCGCCGTTATGGTTTGCATTGATCAGCGGTTCATTTCCGATTAGGGCACCTGTCCGGTGCCCGTAATCGGAAATGTCACCAGCTCTGAGGCGTTGTCACGCCTGTTCGAAGGGCGGCAACCAGCCTTCATGATGGAGTCTGGAGGTAATACGGAAACGTTTTAAATCAAGGGTGCTGAATAATAGTTACCCTGAAATTAATCAGGGAGGATTACATGGCACGTTATCGGGTGACATTGACGCTGGATGAGCGCGAACTGCTGAAGGAAATTTCCACAACCGGCGTGCGGGCGGCAAAAACCATACTCTATGCCCGCGCACTGCTGCTGCTCGATGCCGGGGAGTATGGCCCGCGCTGGAATGTGGCCGATGCGGCGGACGCCTTGGGCGTGACCGCTCGAACACTGGAGCATCTCAAGCAGCGTTTTGTTGAGCAGGGGCTTACCGAGGCGCTGCAGCGCAAAGAGCGTCTGACGCCGCCTCGCCCGGTTATTTTTGACGGCGAGTTTGAAGCGCGGCTTTTGCGGCTGGCCTGCTCAGAAGCTCCGGAGGGACGCAGCCGCTGGACGGTCAGACTCCTGGCCGACAAACTGGTCGAACTGAATATCGTACCCGCGGTATCCGCTATGACGGTCTGCAACACGTTAAAAAAAACGAACTTCAGCCTCACCTCAGCAAATACTGGAAAATCCCGCCGGATCAGAATGCGGCGTTCGTAGCGGCGATGGAAGATGTTCTGGAGGTGTATCGCCGCCCGTATGATCCCCGTTATCCTGTTGTATGCATGGACGAGTCGAGCAAACAGTTGATCGGGGAAGTCTGTGAACCGATACCGGCGGCCCCCGGCCATCCGCTGCTGCGCGACGACGAATATGTTCGCAACGGCGTGGCGGAAATTTTCATGGAGGTCGAACCGCTTGGGGGCCGTCGGCATGTGGCCGTAACCGAACACAGAACCCGGATCGACTGGGCCTTTCAAATCCGGGATATGCTTCAGCTTCGCTATGCGGATGCGGAGAAGGTGGTTCTGGTCATGGACAATCTCAACACGCACAGCACCGCGTCACTGTACGAAGCCTTTGCACCGGCGGAAGCGTTGCGGTTGGCCGAACGGCTCGAAATTCATTACACCCCCAAACACGGAAGCTGGCTGAACATCGCGGAAATCGAACTGAGCGTCCTCAAACGGCAGTGCCTGCCGGAGCGGATTGCTGATATCGATCTGATGAGAAAACAAGTCCGGGCATGGAATGAGGATCGGAACACCAGACAGGCCAAGGTGAACTGGCAGTTCACTACACCCGATGCCCGGATAAAACTGAAGAGGCTATATCCGAAACTTTAAGTTTTATGGTGTACTAGGGACGCCGATGGATTTGTATGCCTCCTCGGAGAAATGAGAATAACTCCTGAATAAGGATACATTTTTGAGTATGTCGGGTGTATGTAATACATTTTTGAATTTATTTTTGTTTTCAGTCGGACTGCCGATCAGTGCTGTTTAGTCCCGTTTACCTTATTATCCGCCTTTCGTATTTCAAGAAATAAGCTGATGGCAGAGCGGAGGTAGATATTTATTTATCATGTTTATAATAAATAACTTATACAATTATAAGACCGTGGTATCAGGCATTTTTACACGGTAGTTTTCCCGGATCAACGGAGGGGCCGCAGGCAGATGAATCGTATTTTTCAGAAACGGCACGTCTATTGCTTAAAGTTTTTTCAGTGTTGCTCATTTTGTTTTTAGTAACACCAAAAACAAAGCAACTCGAAACAGGAGGACAAACGAATGAGAAAAAAAACGTTTCCACGAATTAAATTGAGCATTGCGGCACTGAGTCTGGCCGTAGCGGCGCTTACCGGTCTTTCCCGTGCGGAAGAGCCCCTGAAAATCGCCTACAGCGACTGGCCGGGCTGGGTGGCCTGGGATATTGCGGAGAAAAAAGGATTTTTTGAAAAGCACGATGTCGCCGTCGAGCTGCTGTGGTTTGAGTACGGCGCTTCCATGGATGCTTTTGCTTCGGGTCAGGCCGATGCCGTCTGTGTTGCCAACTGCGATTCGCTGGTGCTGAATGCCACAGGCGCCCGCAATATGATGATTCTGATCAATGATTACAGTAACGGAAATGATAAAATCGTGGCGCGCCCCGGGATAAACAGCGTCAAGGATCTGAAGGGTAAAAAAATCGGAGTTGAAGTGGGCTGTGTCAGTCAGGTGCTGCTCATTCATGCTCTTGAGGCAAACGGTCTCGGCGAAAAGGATGTGACTTTGGTTAACATGCCGACTCATCAGGCGGCCCAGGTTCTTAATTCCGGTGATGTCGATGCTATCGTGGCATGGCAGCCCTACTCGGGAATGGCCTTGAAAACGGTTGAGGGGTCCTCTGCCGTTTATACTTCCGCCGATATCCCCGGTATTATCTACGACACACTGGTTGTCAGTCCGGGAAGTATTCTGAAGCACCGGGCTGATTGGCAGAATGTAATGGCCGCCTGGTATGATGTGATTGCGTATATGAGTGATCCCGCCAATGAAGAGGAAGCATTAAAAATCCTGTCCGCACGAGTCGGCATTACTCCCGAAGAATACAAGCCGTTCCTCTCCGGCACCCGGCTTTTAACGAAGGACGAAGCGTTGAAATGCATGCAGCCTGCGGATGGACTGGATTCTCTTCAGGGTTCTTCCGAGGTGGTTAACAGGTTCTTTGCGGAAAATAAAGTGTACGACAGTCCGGTCGATGTGCGGCGCTGTATCGATCCGTCTTTTACAAAGACTGCCGCCAAATAATTGTTTCGCGAATAGTTCCGCCCTTCATCAAAACAGATCGATCGAATGGAAAACAACAGTAAATGGATCCGGTTCGGGCGCCTTCTGCCGCAGAAACGCAGACGCGGTTTAACAACGGCTTCGTTTCTGCTGCCCCTTCTTTTGTGGGCTGCCATCAGCTACATTCCCGGTATATGGCATCCGGAAGTCCGTATAGCCGATCCGGGCGACAGTATCTACTTTGCACAGGGAGATATTGTCGAGAAGGGAACCTTTAAGCTGGAAAACGAAAACCTGCGCGCCGAAGGCGCCCGGTTCATGACCGGCCGGCGGGTGAATCCCGTTTATTTTCCGGCGCCGCACCAGGTGGCCCGGGCGCTGTATGCGGCTTTTGCCGCGCCGCCGCGCCGTGACGGCGATCCGTGGTTTTATGAGAGTGTCCTGCACAGTGTAAGGGTTGTTTTCTGGGGATTTTTCCTCTCCTCCGTCCTGGGGGTTCCGCTGGGAATTCTCTGCGGCGTCTTCGACTTTTTCGCAAAGCTCATCGAGCCTTTTGTCGAATTCTTCCGCTACTTCCCGGCCCCGGTGTTCGGTGCACTGGCAGTGGCCATTCTCGGCATCAACGATGCGCCCAAGGTGGCGATCATTTTTATCGGAACCTTTTTCCAGCAGGTTCTGGTGATGGCCAACACCACCCGGCAGGTCGACTTCAACCTGGTTGAAGCCGCCCAGACGCTGGGGGCCAGGCCGATGACTCTGCTGTTCAAGGTGGTGATTCCGGCCAGCCTGCCCAAACTTTATCTGGATATGCGTATTCTCTTAGGATGGGCCTGGACCTATTTAATCGTTGCCGAAGTGGTCGGCACGACGACCGGGATCAGCTGGTTCATCAACCAGCAGGCCAAGTATCGTGCCTTTGACAACGTCTATGCGGCGATTCTGGTCCTCGGGTTTATCGGTCTGGGTACGGACATGATTCTTGCCGCCGTCGGCAGGTCGCTGTTCGCCTGGGAGCGCGGTGAGCGCGGGTTCTTCAGCACACTCACTAAATCCAGAAAACCAAACACTCCGGAGTCCTGATTGAAATGGATATTCACAGCAAATTAAATTTGCCGAACTACCGGCAGCAGTCTGCGGAAGTGACAGCGGCACTGGACCAGCTGAAAAAACAGCCGGTTGCTCTGGAAATCGCCAATCTCACCAAGGAGTTCCCGTCCGATGCCGGACCGCGCCGGGTTCTGAATGATGTCTCATTCAAAGTCTATCAGCGCGAATTTCTTTCCATCATCGGCCCGTCCGGCTGCGGGAAATCGACGCTGATCCGGCTGCTAGCCTGTCTGGAGGAATCGACGGACGGCCTGATCCTTCTCAACAAATATCCGGTCCGCGAAACCGGAGCCGACAGGGGGATGGTCTTTCAGAAATACACGCTGTTTCCGTGGCTGACCGTAAAGAAAAATGTGATGTTCGGCCTGGAGGTTTCCGGCAGAGGAAAATTCGACGCCGAAATCGAAGCCCGGCAGTGGCTGGATATTGTCGGACTGGAGGAATATGCCGATCTTTATCCGGCGCAGCTTTCCGGCGGGATGCAGCAGCGCGTTGCAATCGCCCGGGCTCTTGCCAACAAACCGCAGGTCCTGCTGATGGATGAGCCGTTCGGGGCGCTCGATGCCCAGACCCGCGCGAAAATGCAGGCCTATCTGCTGCAGATATGGGAAAAAATCGATATCACGATCATTTTTATTACCCATGATCTGGATGAAGCGGTTTATCTCTCCGACCGCATTCTGGTGCTGAAAGCCAACCCCGGGGAGGTCCAGGAGCTGGTGGAGGTTCCGGTACCCAGATCACGGACGCCGGAGCAGTTTTTGTCGCCGGAATTTCTGGCGACAAAGTTTCATCTGGAAGAACTGATTCATCCCGGGCACATCCGGAGCGCAGATGATTTCAAGGTCGTCAAAATGGTGGGCGAAAAAGACAAATGACACGGACAAATCAAGTGAGGGAGAATGAAACGAATGGCCAGAAACCGGGAACCTTTTAAACGCTTCAGTGTCACCATGCCTGCAGATCTGTGTGAAGAACTGAACGCCATGGTGGAAGAGCGCAGTCTGGATAACCGCAGCATGGTGATTGCCGATCTGGTCAAACGGGAACTGCTCGAATACAAGCAGCAGAAAAAGCATCAGGTCATGGCCGGAACCATCACTCTTTCCTACAGCGAATCCTATAATGACTGTGCGCAGAAACTGATTGCTGTACGCCGGGAATTCCTGGATGAGGTGATCTCGAATCTCCAGGTCCTGCTGGAAGACGGAAAGGTCCTGGAAATCTGGCTGGTGCAGGGTGAGGTCGGGAAACTGTACACCATTCTTGCCACTGCCCTCAAATGCAGCAAAACCATGCTGGGAAAACTGAACTTCGCCGAAGCCCTGCTGCCCCCTGTGCAGCGCAATGAAAACTGAAAATCATCCGCTCTTTTTCGAAAACCGTTTTTAACAAGGAGAAAAAAATGAGTCAATCCATCAAAGACAGAGTCCTGTACGAAACAACCGTCGCCGGCGGCTGGAACTTTTCACAGATCATCCGCCGCGGCCGCTCAATCCGAATCACCGACCTGGAAGGCGGAGCCAATGTTTCCGCGCTGTTCTACAATGCGGATAACTGCAGTGAACGCTACAACATGGGCGATACACTGAAAATCCAGCACATCGCCTCCCTGTTCAGACACACTTGCATCTACTCGGATATGGGCCGGATTCTCATGAGCGTCACCGATGAAACCTGCGGCTGGCACGATGTTATCTGCGGTGTCAGCAATGCCGCGGGAATTAAAGAAAAATTCGGCACGAATGAGTATCAGGACGCCCGCAATGAATTTTACCGCAACGGCTACGATTCCCTGCTGGTGGAGCTGGCCAAATACGGAATGGGCCGGCGCGACTTCACCTGTACGGTAAACTTCTTCTCCAAAGCCGGCATTGACGGCGAGGGCAACCTCAGTTTTGCGAAGGATCATTCTCCCGCCGGCAGTTATGTCGAACTGCGTGCGGAGATGGATACCCTGATGGTGTTTGATACCGGGATGCATCCGCTCAATCCGTCGGATAAGTATCTTCGCAAGCCGGTGAACGTTACAATTTCCGCTGCCGAACCCGCTGCGGCCGACGATCCCTGCCGCCGGTTCTGTCCGGAAAATGAGCGCGGATTTATCAACTCCGAAACATACCGCATCTAAACAAATCAGGAGGTTTTTACTATGAGCACATTAACAGCAAGCACACTCGCTGAATCCGCCGCCCGGCTGGTGGAGATTGTCCCGGCAGGGGATTACTGGACCTGCGTGGTGGAAAAAGGTGAAACACTGCGGATTACTGATCTCAAAGGCAATCAGGCGGTTGACACTATTTTTTTCAATGCGGACAATACAGACGAGCGGTACAACGCCAACAATACCCTTCGCGAACAGCGCAACGTCTATATTTCCTGCGGCACGGAAATCCGCTCCAACGAAAACAACGTTATGCTGCGGGTGACGGCGGACACCTGCGGGCGCCACGACACGCTCGGCAGCGCCTGTTCCTGCGAAAGCAACACCTCCCGCTACGCCCTGGAAAAGCGCTGTATGCACAGTTGCCGCGACAGTTTTCTGAAAGCGATTCTTGACCGGGGCCACGGCATGGACAAACGCGATCAGGTCTGCAATATCAACTTTTTTATGAATGTACCGGTCAATCCGGAAGGCGGTTCCAATTTTGAGGACGGCATCTCCGAAGCGGGAAAATATGTGGAACTCCGGGCGGAAATGGACGTCCTCGTCGTCGTGTCCAACTGCCCGCAGCTCAACAACCCCTGCAACGCCTATGACCCCACTCCTGTGAAAATGACCGTTTGGGAAAAAGGAGCGTAGCGTGTTTTCAAAAGTACTGGTGGCAAACCGCGGCGAGATCGCCTGCCGCATTATCCGCACCCTGCAGGCCATGAACATTATCGCCGTGGCGGTCTATTCCGACGCCGACGCTGATGCGGAACATGTGGCGCTGGCCGACGAGGCCTATCCTGTCGGCCCGGCCGATGCCAAAAAGAGCTACCTGGATATCCGGAAAATTCTGGCGGTCATGAAAGCGGCGCAGGTCGAAGCCGTGCATCCCGGCTACGGCTTTCTCAGCGAAAACGTCGAGTTCAGCGCCGCCTGCAGGGCGCAGGGCATTGTTTTCATCGGTCCGGAAGAACGGCACATCCTTGAATTCGGCCTCAAGCACCGCGCGCGCGCCTTGGCCGAGGCGGCCGGCGTGCCGCTGGTGCCCGGCTCACAGCTGCTCGGCAGCTGTGAAGACGCGCTGGCGGAAGCTGTACGCATCGGGTATCCCGTCATGCTGAAAAGCACGGCGGGCGGCGGCGGCATCGGCATGCGGATCTGCGCCGATGCCGCTGAACTCGAAGCAAACTACGAAACCATAAAACGCCTCGCGGAAAATTACTTCAAAGACGCCGGGGTCTTTCTGGAAAAATACATCGAGTCTTCGCGCCATATCGAAGTGCAGGTTTTCGGAAACGGCAGGGGGGATATTGTCGTTCTGGGAGAACGCGACTGCTCGGTTCAGCGGCGCAATCAGAAAGTCATCGAAGAGACTCCCGCTCCTTCAATTTCTCAGAAAACCCGCCAAGCGCTGCACGCCGCCGCCCGGCAGCTGACCCGGGCGGTGGCCTATCGTTCCGCCGGTACGGTCGAGTTTATCTACGACGTCGCCGCCGAAACCTTTTACTTTCTCGAAGTCAACACCCGCCTGCAGGTTGAGCACGGCGTCACCGAAGAAGTCTTCCGTATCGATCTGGTGCGCTGGATGGTGGAACTGGCTGCGGGAGAGGATCCAACCCGCGGGGTCGGTCCGCTCGTCCCGCACGGATGCGCCATGGAATTCCGCATCTATGCCGAAGATCCCGGCAAAGCCTTCCAGCCTTCCAGCGGAACCGTCACCTTTGCATCCTTTCCGGAGGATATCCGCTGCGACAAATGGATCGGCACCGGCACCGAAGTCAGCGCCTTTTACGACCCGCTGCTGGCTAAAGTGATCGTCAGCGGTGAAAACCGTTCCGCCGTCCTCGCCAACGCATCGGCGGCGCTGGGTCAGACCCGGATCGACGGATTCGAAACCAACCTGCTGCTGCTGCGGCAGGTGCTGCAGACCCGCGATTTCCGCGACGGGCGGGTTTCCACCGCATTGCTCAGCCGGATGACCTATACCGCCGCAACCATTGAGGTCCTTGCTCCCGGAACCCAGAGTACGGTTCAGGATCTGCCCGGCCGTATCGGCTACTGGGGCGTCGGCGTTCCGCCGTCCGGTCCGATGGATTCGCTCAACTTCCGGCTCGCCAACCGGCTGGCCGGTAACCGGGAAGAGACGGCCGCCATTGAAATGACCCTGACCGGCGGACGTTTTCGTTTCAATGTCGCGGCGGTCATCGCAATGACCGGCGGTGAGCTGACGGCCACCCGCAACGGGAACCCGGTTCCGCTGTACGAGGCGATCGAGATGCAGCCGGGCGATGAACTTTCTATCGGCGCTTTTCTCAAGGGACAGCGCGCCTACCTGGCGGTGCGCGGCGGCCTCGACGTGCCGGCTTATATGGGCAGCCGTTCCACCTTTATTCTCGGCAAATTCGGCGGGCACGCCGGCCGTGCATTCGTTGCCGGGGATATCCTGCATATCGGTCATGAACCGGCCGGCGACCGGTCGGTCAGCCGTTTGCCGGAAGAGACGCGTCCGGTCTTTTCCGGTCACTGGGAAATCGGCGTGATGTACGGACCGCAGGGCGCGCCGGATTACTTTACGCCGGACGACATCGCAACCTTCTTCGCAACCCGGTGGGAAGTGCACTTCAACTCCTCGCGCACCGGAGTGCGCCTGATCGGCCCCAAGCCGGCCTGGGCACGGTCCGACGGCGGCGAAGCCGGGCTCCATCCCTCCAATATTCACGATAATGCCTATGCCGTCGGGGCGGTCGACTTCACCGGAGATATGCCTGTGATTCTAGGGCCCGAAGGGCCCAGTCTGGGCGGTTTTGTCTGTCCGGCGACCGTGGTTGAAGCCGAACTCTGGAAAGTCGGGCAGCTGCGCCCCGGCGATACGGTCCGGTTTATTCCCGTCTCCCTGGAAACGGCGGAAGTCCTGGACGCTGAAATCCGGCGGATTGTCCGGGACGGGCGCGGCGCACTGCCGGAGCCTCTGCCGGTCGATCTCTGCCGGACTTCGCCGGTTATTGCTTCTTTCGATTCCGGCGAGCCGTTTGACCGCATCCGCTGCCGGCAGGCCGGAGACCGGTATCTGCTGATGGAATTCGGGCCGCCGCAGCTCGATCTGCGGCTGAGGTTCAAGGTGCACGCCTGGCACCTTGAATTCGAGGAACAGAAGGTGCCCGGAATCATCGACATCACTCCCGGTATTCGTTCCCTGCAGATCCATTATGACAACCGGATCCTGCCGCGAACCCGTCTGCTGGCGCTGATTGAATCCCTGCTCGTCAAGCTTCGCGAAAACTGCCCGGAAGAAGTCGAATCGCGGATCGTTTATCTGCCGCTCAGCTGGGACGATTCCGCCACCCGGCTGGCGATCGAAAAATACACCTCCTCCGTTCGACGGGACGCCCCGTGGTGCCCGAGCAATATCGAATTTATCCGCCGCATCAACGGGCTCGAGGATGCCGGGGAGGTTAAGGACATTCTCTTTAACGCCGCCTATCTGGTTATGGGACTGGGAGATGTCTATCTCGGCGCGCCGGTCGCCACTCCGATTGATCCGCGTCACCGCCTGGTCACAACCAAATACAATCCGGCCCGCACCTGGACGCCGGAAAACGCCGTCGGAATCGGCGGCGCCTATCTGTGTGTTTACGGAATGGAGGGCCCCGGCGGGTATCAGTTTGTCGGGCGCACCGTGCAGATGTGGAACCGCTACCATACCACCCGTGAATTTCAGCCCGGCAAACCGTGGCTGCTGCAGTGTTTCGACCAGGTTCGTTTCTATCCCGTTTCCGGGGACGAGCTGCTGCAGATGCGCCGTGACTTTCTCAAGGGCCGCTTTTCGCTGAAAATTGAAAAAACCGTTTTTAATATCAACCAGTACAATCGGTTCCTGCTTGAGAACCAGGCCGGAATACGGACCTTTAAAAACCGGCAGGAGAACGCCTTTGCTGCAGAGCATCAATACTGGAAAGACAATGATCTGCTCACCTTCGAAGAGGAGGACCTTCACGCGGCCGGCCCGGTCGATCCCTCGGAGGCGCTGGAAGGCACAACCGTTGTGAGTGCCGCCGTATCCGGCAGCCTGTGGAAATGCAATGTGAATGTCGGCGACGAGATTGATGTGTGCGGTGAGCTGGCGGTACTGGAGAGCATGAAGATGGAAATCCCTGTGGTTTCACCCTGCGGAGGCACCGTCGCCCAGATTTTCTGCAAGACCGGTGATACGGTCCGCAGCGGCCAGATCATGTGCACCATTTACCCGGAATAGGAAGAGAGAACGACGATGATCAATTTGCAAATCACCTCATTGCTTGAAGGCTATCGCACCGGCCGCTTCACCGTAGACGCCGTTATCGCACAATGTTTGGAACGCTGCACCGCCGTTCCGGAAACCGTCTGGATCACCCGGCTGGACCGGCAGCGGATTCAGTCTTTTCTGGATGCCCTGCAAGGGCAGTCGCCGGATACCCGCCCGCTCTACGGCATTCCGTTTGTCATGAAGGACAATATCGACCTGGCCGGGGTTCCGACCACGGCCGGAAGCCCCGGGTACAGCTATATGCCCGAAAAAACCGCGTTCGTTGCGGAGCAGCTCATTGCCGCCGGCGCCATTCCGCTGGGGAAAACCAATCTCGATCAGTTCGCCACCGGACTGGTGGGAACGCGTTCGCCTTACGGCGCCTGCCCGAACAGTTTTAATCCCGATTACATCTCGGGCGGTTCCAGCAGCGGTTCGTCCGTCGCGGTTGCTTCCGGATGCTGCAGTTTTTCACTGGGAACCGATACCGCCGGATCAGGGCGGGTTCCCGCGGCTTTCAACAATCTGGTCGGTCTCAAGCCCTCACGCGGCCTGCTAAGCTGTTCCGGCGTGGTTCCGGCCTGTAAAAGCCTCGACTGTGTCTCCGTTTTTGCGCTCGACAGTGCCGACGCGCAGGCTGTTTTCAATGTTGCGGCGGCATTCGATGCCGACGACTGCTACGCCCGGACGCTGCCGCAGGCCGGGCCGCTTTCCGCCCGCTGGCGCTTCGGCGTTCCGCAGGCCGGCCAGCTGAAGTTCTTCGGCAACGCCGTTTATCAGGCTGCTTTTGAAGCCAGTGTGAAACTTCTTGAAAAAGCCGGGGGCATCAAGGTCGAAATCGACTTCAGTCCCTTTATCGAAGTCGCGAACCTGCTCTATTCCGGTCCATGGGTTAACGAGCGTTATGCCGCCATCGGTGATTTTATTGAGTCCAGTCCTGACGCCGTGCTGCCGACCACCCGCCGTATTATTCTCTCCGGTCTTCACATCACGGCTCCGGAAGTTTTCCAGGCCATGTACGACGTACAGACGCTTAAGCGCAAGACCGATTCCATTCTGCGAAAAGTCGATGCGCTGGTTACACCCACCGCCGGAACCTGCTACACGATTGATGAGGTCAACAGCAATCCCGTTGAGCTCAATACCAACCTGGGGTTCTATACCAACTACATGAACCTGCTGGATTACGCCGCGGTGGCGGTTCCCTCTGTCATGACCGTGCCCGTGCCGTTCGGCGTCACTCTGACTTCATTTTCAGGTCACGATCACCGGCTCCTGCAGCTCGCGGGCCTGCTGCATCGGACCTCGGGCCTCTCTGTCGGCAGAACAGATCGCAAACCGGCGGACCCATCGGTCGAAAAGATTCCCGGAACGGTCCGCGTTGCCGTCTGCGGCGCCCACCTGAAAGGGTATCCGCTGCATCGGCAGCTGGAGGAACTCGGCGCGGTTTTTGTAGAAAGCACACGGACCGCTCCTGAATACAAAATGATTGCTTTTTCCAGTGACGGCATCGCCAAGCCCGGACTCATTCATACCCCCGGACAGGGGAACGGTATCTATGTTGAAATCTATGAACTTGAAATGGCGGCTTTCGGTCGCTTTGTCCATGCCGTTCCGGCTCCGCTCGGCATCGGTAAAACAGTTCTCGCCGACGGCAGCACCGTTTGCGGGTTTATTGCCGAAGCCCTTGTCAGCGAGCTCGGCGAGGACATCACCGAGCTGGGCGACTGGAGAACGTATGCGCGTCGGTGATCAGATCGATTTTTGACACCGCCGTCTGTTACAGATGGAAGTGCCCCTCAGAAGATCGATCATCGCGGTGTGAACCGCATCATAAATGCCTGAATCATTCGAAGCCCGCGGTCCCGCCACGTTTAATATGACAGTTGCGGGCCGTGGTTTATCTGCAAACGCAGATTGCAAGGATTGACACACACTTTCCTGTTTCCGCAAATCGATATGAATGAAAGGCTTCCCGGCTTCTGCGGCGAAGTCCTGTGTCAGCAGTGAACCTCCGAACAGGGGACCCCGGCTGAAAATCAGGGTCAGATCCTCCATCTACACATTGGTTTTTGTACGCATGGAATATTCTTCTGAATCTGTTTCCCGCAGATTGTATTTTACGGAAATCTGTCCGTCTTCCACTCGCCATG
>JASKKX010000037.1 GCA_030153935.1 Verrucomicrobiota bacterium
AATTTAACCTCACCCTGAATCATTTCGGTGTCATCGGTCAGGCCCTGCATGGCATTGACAGGCGCGGCATCACTTTTCGGTGCACGAATGACACCCGGAACGGAGGCTGTTCCGCCGGCGACAACAATCTGTTCGCTCTTTTTGGTTTTGGCGGCTTCGACCAGTTCTTTCAGTTTATCTGCGACCGTGCCGGCTTCGGCATAATTGAGACGATAGATCCGCGGTTTAATTTTTTCGACCGGCTGATCCACCATGGTGATCAATTCAACAATCCGGGAAATATTAGCTGATGTATCGGTGATCAGGACGCTGTTGATTCGATCCAGATACTGAACTTTTCCGTACCCGTGGATGAGATGCTGGATAAGCGGCTGGACATCTTGAAAGATGACATAACGCAAGGGAATAACCTGGGTGATAAGCGTGTCGGCTTCGACGTATTTTTCACCCGGATTAAAGGGCTCGATTTCCATTCCTTCCTGACGGGCGTTGGCAATCGGAATAACTTTCAGGAACTTTTCTCCCATCGGCACCAAAGCGACACCATGCATGGCCAGAACGGTTTCAATGGCCTGCTTCGCCTCGTCTTTTGTCAGCTGGCGTCCTTTGAGGGTGATTTTTGCACGGAGGTCCGCCTGTTTGATAATCGTGCGGCCGGTCCATTCGCGGTAAAGCTCAACCGCCTGTTCGAGCGGGGCGTCCTCAAAGCTGAGTGATATGAGCTGTTCCTGCGCCTGTGCCAACAAAGTGGAGACGAGCAAAGCGGTAGTGAGCAGAAAGTTCGTTGTATTTTTCATAGATTCATCCGTTTATATTCGTCATCAACCGGGTCATTCCGTCTTTGTTTCCGCGCGCCGGTAGGCGCACTCGATGATCATTGATCCTTTCAGTTTACCCTCACGCCGAGGATCGGGCTGGGCGCTGAGCTGCCGGACATCAAACCGGATTCCCTGACTTTGCAGACTGTAAAGAAACCGGACAAGCGGTTCGAGTTCGCCTTCCCAGCTGCAACTGACACCAAGCTCGTAGAGCGAACCAACCTGTTCTTCCCGATAGGGCTGAGTGCGCACAAAATCGAGCCCATGTTTGTCGGCGATACGTTTGAGTTCTTTCAGCAGTTCCGCGGTTACAGATACCTTGCCGTCATAGACCGGAAGCTGTGCCTGAAGCTCTTCAAGCCGTCCGATCCAGTTTGTCTGCTCGGCCAGAATCCGTTTGTGTAATTCAATCTGGCGGAGGAGCCGTTCTTTTTCTTCGCCGATCCGGCGCTGCTCCTCAATACGGGAGCCGGCCAGCCAGTAGGTGAGACCGAAGAGCACGGCAGACAGGGCGATGATGCCTAAAAGAGCTTCCCGACCGGAGATTTTCATGGCCCTCCCTCCCCGGCGATTTCAGGAAGTTCAGCGGTAATTGAGAAAGTGGAAATGCGCCGTCCTTTCACGGTACGGGTATTTACCGGCTGATCTTTTACCCCTTCAAAAAGCTTCGAACTGCCCAGATTCTGGAAATAATCATAAATGATATCCGCCCGATCGCCGGAGCCGCGCAGGCTGACCGCGCCGCCTTTCTTGTAGGTGAAAGAAGTGATTTCAATGCCGGCGGGCATGTTCACGGTGATTTCCCGCAGACACTCCAGTGCGGAATGCGAACGATCGGCATACTTTTCGAGCGAGAGCATTTCTTCGCGCGCGTCCTGCGCCGCCCGGGCAGGAACCGCGTATTTATCCGCCTCTTTGCGGACGCGGTTAAGACCTATCTGCCGAATAGAGAAAACGGTGCCGGTCACAGCGACAACCGCCAGCCAGACTCCGAGTACTGCGATCGTCGCAGCGACAGAGATTTTCATCAACTGTCTGCGGTGCTGCAGATCGACCCATTCGCCCGGTATCAATTCGACGTGATGCAATCTGCGCTCGGCACTGCGCAGTGCCAGCCCTTCCGAAACCGGAGGAATGGAGCGGAGATCGTGCAGGGAGACTTCTGCACCGCATTGGCTGCGAAGGAGTTCACAGAGTTTTTGCGGAATTTCGGATTCACTCCAGAACAGAATCTCCGCGATGTCGCGGGGGCCGTATTCGGCTTCAAGGGCGAGCAGGGTATAGCCGATCTCGTCGGCGATTTCCTGCATGACGGACTCGTCCTGGAAATCGTGAAACAGTTCGAGAGAGCGGATCCAGATCGGCACGTTGTCATCGACCACAATCATGGAAAATTCGGTGTGTTCCTCAAGGATCAACACGACGCGTCCTTCCGATTGAAGCTGACCGTGGGTAACGAGCAGGGTCCACCAGGCCAGTACTTCCGCATCCAGACTGCGGATATAAACATTCTGCTCTTTAAAAAGATCACCGAGGGCGTCCACCGTTTTGCGCGGTGCGGCAACCGCCAGCACGCGGGAGCGGCCGTCGGCCTGGTGAAAAACTTCATAGGAAACAGTAAGCTGATCGACGGCGAAGGGCGAAAGGCTGTCAATTTGCAGCTCGACCATGCCGCTGAGTTCCTCGGGGTCGGTCGATGGCAGTTCAATTATCCGCATCAGCAATTTTGAGGAAGGCAATGAAACGGTGATTACACCGGAGAAACTGTGCCGGATTTTCGGCAGCACCTCCGCAGGGAACAGCGGAGTATCTTCACGGGAGAAAAAATCGTCTGGAATCGCGATGGACCCTTCACGCAGCTTTTCCACACCCCGGCGGCTTTTACGCATTACGACCCACTCAACGGCTTTGTCAGTATAATGGATGCCGGTTGTATAAGTAAACGAGATCATTCGGAGAGCTTCCCTTCGGTCCAGAATAAAGGCGAAAGCGTATCTTCGCCCAAATTAAAGATGCAGGAGATTCTGTTTTCCACATTTCCGACCCGGCCGATCGAGGTTACGGAAGCGTACTGGGGACTGAGCGTGAACCGCTTCGGGTCCAGGCCCATAGCGTCAAAATCCGCCTGAGTGATCCCGTCGTCATCGGTGCCGTCTTCGCCGTCAATCCCCCGGCGGATTTCCAGAATGGCTTCAACGGTTTCCTCGGGAATACTCAGGCTGTAAAGCACTTCGGGACTGGCCGTGCTGGGGTCTGTTTTTCCATCGCCCCAGGTGGTGAGCCAGTCGGCAATTCCGGAAATACCGTTTTCAGGAGTTCCGTAAAGGACGTCCTCCCCCCAGTTCTTAACCAGCATAAGCTCGTCCACTGTATCGACGGGTCCGTTTTTACATTTATAACCCCGCTCGCGATAAAACGGATCGTCTGATTCCGCACCGTTGAGCTGATGCAGATCATTTTCATCCTGCCAGTCGTCCAGACAGTCGATCATGTCATCCCAGCGGGTATTTGGAATGTTCGCCTGTTCAAAAATCATCCTCCAGTCATCCGGAGTCAGTGTGCGGATGTTGAGGCGGCTTTCCTCAAAATCGATCCGGATCGAAATCTCACCGTCCCCGAATTCTTCGCTGTATTCAACGGCAAATCCTTTGGCAATATGTGCCGCCGCATTGAGATAGGGGTCCTCGTAGATAATCTCTTCCGCAGAATTCTCTTCCTTGAAAGAAAGCATGGCCCTGGACAGTTCAATGCCGGCCAGCGCCAGCTGTTCGGCTTTGAATCGCTTGCGCTGGGCGGAGATGATGCGCGCTTCCATTTGCATCTCGAACGCGAAGACACTCACAATCATGGCAACAAGGATCAACACCCACATCACCACAACCAGTGCTGCACCTTTCTTCATTGCCTGACTGTCGATTGCCGATTTCATCTTAATTCGCCGCCGAAACAAGATTTGTAACGGCCGGGCCGAGGGGGATTTCGATGAGCTGCCTGAATTCGACCGGATCATCGCCTTTTTCTGCCGGATCCGCATAGAGGGTGATTTCAACCAGTCCGGGAATTGCATTGGAATATTCCCAGGAATCTTTCCATCCTTCTTCTCCCTCCTTCGTGTCGTAAACCCGGCATCGCAGCCCTTTGATTGCGTCACTGACAAACCGGCCTTTCTTTTCAACATCGTTTTCGTCTGCCAGATACGGCCAGGCAGTAACCACGAATCCCTCGTTGTTATCTTTGTCCGTTCCGCAGCCGACCTCGATTCGATGCAGCCCGTGCGCGAGAGAGTCTCCGTTCGGAATAAAGCCGTTTCCTGCAGTGACCCAACTGATCGTGTGCCCACCGTATCCGTTTGGATTATCTTTGATTCGAAAGCCGCATTTCTCAGAAGCAGACTCAAAAAAGACCATGGACCGCAACTCGGAGGAAAGCCGGTCCAGAATAAAATCGCCGTAATGCATTTTGTCCAGAGCTTCACGCCCCCCGGTCCAGGCACGGGTTGCTGTGGAGAAGGTTTGCCAGGCCACGGTCATCGCAATGGAGAGAATCACCATGGCGATCAGCACCTCCAGCAGCGTGAAGCCCCGTCTCATTCGTCCTCCTGAGGGATGTAAACCCAGGTCATAACCTCTTCGAAATTCTCCCGCTCGCGATCCGCCCAGCTCACCCGGGTGCGTACCGTGTAGAGTCCTGGCCGGTTTTCATTTTCCGGCTCAAGGATTTCGCGGTCCCATTTATATCCTTCACTGTCTGCGAACGTGCCCGAATCCTGCCCTGCTTCGATCATGCCGCGGGTCAGCGGATGTTCTGCTTCGACCTGGAGAATCAAACGGTGCGCCGTGCTGTAGTGCTGTGATTTTGAGATGACTGCCAGACAGCGCGCGGTGGCCAGCATCAGTACACCTGCGCCGATTCCGAGAATGACAATCGCCAGCAAAACTTCGACCAGTGTGAGACCGTTTTCCCGTGGGTCGGAATTCTTTCTCACCGGTCATCCTCCGTGACGGTTGTTTTCCCCGTGATCGGATCGCAGTCGATCGTTACGCGGCGTTCATCGTCATCGCTCAGCACCAGTTCAAACCCTTCGTTCATCCCATTGGAATAAAACCGGACCATGCGATCCTCTTCCGGGGAACGTTGCGGGTGGGCCCGGTTTTCGAAATAACTCATTTTGATGCCATCCGATATCCGCCGGGAAAGAGTATCGGAACGGTTTGTTTCTCCGCAGGAGAGCAACAACTGACTGTCTTTAAACTGAAGAGTGCAGTCGTTCTGCTTCAGAATCGACAGGCTGCGCGCATACCGCGCCATACGAACCGTCGAACGGACTGCATCCTGCATTTGTGCCGACTTGAATGTTCCCCGGAAAAGCGGTACGGCAATGCCGGTGGCAATCAGGATGATCACCACGACGAGCAGAATTTCAATCAGCGTAAAGCCGAAGGTCTGCGATCTTGAACAGCTCGGTTTCAGGGTTCAGACTCCATCTTCCCGGGGTCAGTCCCAGTTGTTGAATTCAGTACCTTCCGGGGAGGTGGTGGAGAGGTCGAATCCGCGATTGTGTGTTCCGGGTTTGCTGTACTGGAATTTCTGCCCCCATGGATCCGTGATTTCACTGGGCTTGAGATAAGGTCCTTTTCCATCTTTAACCACGGTCAGGTCATCAAGATTTTCAGGCAGGCGAAGATGCTCCATTTCATAGTTCTGGATAGCGGTTTCAATGCTTTTGAGGCTGGCGCGGGCGGCAACATCGAGCGACATGCCGATTTTACCCGACATACGCGGGACAGCAATGCCGACAATGATCCCGATGATGACAACGACCAGCAGAATTTCAATCAGCGTGAAACCGTCTTTGGATTTACGGTTTCTGATTCTTGAATTACGGTTGTTCATGGTTCTTCTCCTTTTTTTAAGCACTCAATCCGCTGGTCAGGTCGAAAACCGCCAGCAGCATGCTGATGGCTACAAACCCGACAATAAGCGCGACTCCTAAAATCAGAATGGGCTCCAGTACGGTGGTGAGGACTTTTATATTCTGATCAAGCTGTTCATCATAACGCCGGGCAATGTGCTGCAGGGAACCGGTCAGGTCGCCGGTTTCCTCGCCGACGGCCAGCATGTCGGTGAGGACTTCAGGGAAGACATGACTTTCGGCCAGCGGGCCGGAAATGCTTGATCCGTCTGTGACGCGGTCGTGCGCGGCGGAAATTTCATTGGCAAGCACCTGATTGCCAAGCGTTTCCTGCACAATAGAGAGTGCAGACAGAATAGGGACACCGTTACGGATGAGCGTTTCCAGTGTGCGTGCAAAGTGTGCGAAAGCATTGGCTTTTGTGATATTGCGAATGACGGGCAGTCTGAGCTGCATACGGTGCCACCACAGCTTCCCGGCAGTCGTTCGCAGCCACCTGCGCAGCGCGATGCTGCCGCCGGTCAGCACCAGAAGAATCAGCCAGCCGTAATGAATCATGCCGTTGCTGACCCCTATGAGGATACGGGTGGGCAGGGGAAGCGTGCCGCCGAGTTCATCAAAAATGCCGGCAAAACGCGGAACAATGAATATCATCAGGCCGATCAGCGAGAGGATCCCGACTCCGAGCACAATAGCCGGGTAAATCATTGCACTGACGACTTTCCCGCGTGCTCCCAGCACCCGTTCATAATGCAGGCAAAGCCCTTCGAGCGATTCAGCCAATGCGCCGGAAGCTTCGCCGGCCCGCACCATGCTGACGTACAGCTGAGGAAAAGTATCCGGATAAATTTTCAGGGCATCGGAAAGTGAGGAGCCCTGAACAACTTCGTCGCGCAGGCGGCGGACAATCTGCGACTGGGCCGAATCACCATCCCGCCGCGCAAGAGCGTGGAGCGCTCGCCCGAGTGTCATTCCCGATGAAAGCAGGTCGGCGGTTTCGCGGGTGAAAAAAAGAGTTTCACGCAGGCTCATTTTTGTTTTCCCACTGAACCCGCGTTGAAATTTAAATCGTTTTTTCAGAGAGGAACTTTGTTTTTTTTCAGCTGCCTGGCTGATCGACAGGGGGACCTGCCCGCTCTGTTGGAGCCGCTTCAAGGCGCTCTGACGGTCCGTGGCATCGAGTGTGCCGTCCAGCCGTTTACCCTCCGCACTGCGCGCAATATATTTGAATGTCGGCATATCTGATTTGAAATTCCCGGCGGTGAAATGGCAAAATCATAGTATAGCCTGTTTCGGCATTAAAGGAGTTTTTAATGCACCTGCATGCACTTCTAACAAAACGTCCGGAGTTTATATTGATGGGGATGAAACAGCCGCCCGGCAAATCCGGCAAGGCAATACGTACCGCATCCTTCATTTGACAAGCGGATTACGTCTGAACGCTCACGTTTCCAGAGAAAGAAAAACCGGCGACGAAGGGTTCCGGTGAACTATCGGAAAGCTCCCTTGCGGAACAGTTTCCAGACAGTGAGACATTTCGCCAACCGCGGAAACCGTTGGCCGGCAGGGCCGGCTTCGATATGAACGCCGGAATGGCGTTCGATTTTCCACAGGACATAGTTTACTCCGTTTTTAAAGGTGAATAAACCTTTCAATAATCTGAGAACAGAAAGAATCTTGCCCTGTATCTGTCGCACACCCCAGCCGAGACGGTTGAGCCGTTTTTTCCGGACGGAAACCGAGTGACGGCAGCACAAGGGGGATTTGCGGCTTAAGAGCCGAACCTGACCGTTTTCATCGCTCAGGGCGAGCTGTGTGACCGTTTCATAAAAGTCCGGCGCGGCGTCGAACAGGCGAACCGCCGTTCCGGGACGCTCCGAGCGCAGTTCGCAGCGGTAGCTGAGGTTCAGTCCGGTACTCCACAGTTCGCGGGCGGTAAAGACCGGGGGAAGACGGGGCAGTGTCCGATGTACAAAGGTGCGCACCGCCCGGGCCTGAGCCCGGTGAATCAAAGTGGCGGTTTCCGGGTCGCGGGCATAGACCAAACCAAAGGGTTGTGCAAAACGTGCCCAGATATAGGAATGGAACCAGATCTGCGTTCCCCGTCGGAAATCCCGGAGGCTCAGTATGGCGTATTTGGCGCGCAGCGTTTGCCCCTCAGTGGGAAGCTCCAGATAAAAGACGTTCGGCGGCAGCAGGCGATTGGCCGCGGCCTGGAGGTGCGAACGAAAAGCGGTGTGGTAGTTATCGACCAGCAGGTAAAGATCGGCAATTCCCTCGTCGATGCGTTCCTCGCGCAGGCAGGATCCGTAGAAAAGCACCGCCGCCACCCCGCCGTGACGAGCCCTGGCGGCTTCCGCCAGGCGGGTGATGCCGGTCGGCAAAGGACGGGTGCTCCATTGCCGGACCACTTGAATCAATTGATCGTCGCTGTTCATTCCAATTCGGAGTGTCAGGGTCAGAGTTTCAAAAAGCGGGCCGGGCCCGTGGTTTCAATGGTCAAAGGCGGGCGGGCTTCGTAAATTTCTCCGTCGAGAGTGAAGCGGCCCTCAAAATTCAGAGTAATCGTCTGGGCGTTGTGACTGAAATAACCGTTTTGGGGAGAAGCTGACACCCGGTGATGGCCATACATCAAAAACGGCAGATTGCGCAATAAATAAGCCGGTTTTGATTTCAGTGCCGTGAAATGCAGCCCGGCGTCCTCTGTCCCCCAAAAGGGATGCAGGCCGAGAAAAAGGCGTTCGAGGGTGCTGACGATGGCGAACAGGCAGGACTGACGTTCCGCCGGAGCATGATCGCAGCTGATTTCCATGTCGGTGGGCGGCAGAAGCTTCTCGTTGCCGGTAAGACCGGCCAGCAGGAGCCGCATGATAATCAGGGCCGGCATCAGCTCGCCGCGCAGGCCGTTCGGATTCATACTCTCGTGACACAGATCGATCCCCCGGGGAATGGCCCCGGCACCGAAGAACATGCCACACTGCGGGTTTCGATCGTCGCACTGCCGCACCAGAAGCACCGGTCGGATGTGGACAGCGTGCATAGTCCTCTGCGGATTGAGGCTCCAGTCCCGGATTTTGCGCAGGCCGGCGAGCGGCTCGCCGCGAATTCCGACATCACGGGCCAGCATGCTGGAGGTTCCCGCCTGCAGCAAGGCGAGAATCGGGGGGCGGGAAAAAAGACGGCGCCCGAAAAGAGCGGTTAAAACGGCATGGACGGTTCCGTCGCCGCCATTGATAATCAGCAGGTCGACTCCGTATTCAGCAAAACGGCTCAGAACCGCCTCCAGTTCATCGGGGGTGGAGGCTTCGCCGCCCTGAACATGCGGGTGGGCCGCGAGAAAATCCCGGACGACACCCAGTCCTTTCCTGTTCCCGCCGCTGCGCGGATTACTGAGCAGTCCGACCCGAAGTGCTTCGGAAGCCGGCGGCGCGTCACAGACGTTTGCCGCTGTGTCTCCCGGCGGCAGAGAAAAGTTCCTGCTCATGATCAGCTGTTGGAAAAGCATCGTTGAGCCAGTGTCGGCCGGGGGGTTTCATGGTCGATATCAAGAAACCACGAACGCAGAGCGGTACCGCTTTTCGACCGTTCGCGAAATCCCGCGGTCAGCCGGCCGATCAGGAACAGACTGGAGCACAGTGTCCAGACAGTAACAGCGAACAGGCCCTGATCCGGACGCCCCGCGAGCAGGCCGAAGGTAAGCAGAATCAGATTGGGATTGCGTCTGGCGACGATCAGGCGGATATAGGAATCAATCGGCCGCCAGCAGAAAATGCCCGAAGGCTCGAGCCGCTTTCTGAAAACCCCTTCGACGAGACGACCGAGAATGTAACCGATCACGATCAGCCACAACGCAGCGGGAAGCGCAAGCGGCAGTGCCGGCTGCCAGCTCTGCAGACCGAGTCCCCAGGCGATGTACCACAAAGGCGGAGACACCAGGTCAATGCCATGATCAAAAATATGGCCGAAATGACTCGAGTTGACCGTGACCCGCGCCAGTTTGCCGTCAACGGTGTCGAGAAACGTCATCAGCCAGGCGGCCATCAAACCGAGGCCGAAAAAACCGTGGAGAAAAAGCAGGCCGGCGACAATGACCAGCATCAGGCTTACAGACGTCACCATATTGGGTGTGATTCCCTTGCCGACGCAGAAGCGGGTTGCCGCCTGCGCCGGCCGCGGCCATAACCATTTAGTGACCAGGTCGGTCACTCCTTTGTAGGAGCCGGAAAAAAGGCGTTTTTCCAGCGCCTGCCGGTTCGTTTCCGTGAGCGGCAGGAGGTACGGCGGATCAATCTTGCGCAGTTTTTTCTGATACGTTGTCGTCAGCGTCCGGGACGTCTCGAACGCCAGCGGAGGGAGTTTTTCAGGGGACCCGGTCCCGTTCAGAAAGGCATAGACGACCCCGGCATCTTCTGCCATCACATGCGCGGCGACCGGCTGCAGACCGTCTTCCGCAGCGGTCTGAAGAACAGTTCCCGGTTTTCGGGCAAGATCCGCGATGAGGCGTTCATCATACAGGTAGTCACCGCGCAGCAGCAGCACGGAGTCTTCTTTGGGGACGTTTTCCGGATCACCGATCCAGCGGGTTACCCCGTTTCGTTTCAGGATTCGTTCCAGGCGTTGGCGATTGGTCAGCCCCCATAATCGCACCGGCGTCTCTGCAAAGATAAAAGCATGTGGCACCATGTATATTCCTCAGGCAATAATTTTGAATAATCAGATTATGAAAGCATCGTTGGTAAAAATGTGAACTTATGATGTATGATATCTGAATGTCATTTGTAAAGAGGATTTCTGTATCGACACCGGCGGAAGGTCGTGCCGCGTCGGCGGAAAAGGGGAAAAGCACGTTTCTGCTCGCTCATCTCTCCGATCCGCATCTCTCTTCGGTGACGGGGATGCGCCCCGCTATGCTGCTGAGTAAGCGCCTGCCCGGTTACCTTTCGTGGTGCCGCCGTCGGCGGATTCATCGTCCGGAGGTTCTCGACGCTCTGTTGCAGGATCTGTCGGAAACGGCCCCTGACCAAATCGCGGTGACCGGCGATCTGACGCACCTGAGCCTGCCGGATGAATTCCGCCAGGCGGCGCACTGGCTGGCACGCCTCGGCCCGGCGGAGCAGGTCATGGTTATTCCCGGGAATCATGATGCCTATGTGCCCGCTGCCTGGGAACAAAGCCGGGACTGGTGGGCCCCCTATCTGGCTGGAGAGGAGCCTGGCGGCGAAGATGCCTATCCGCGGCTGCGGGTGTGCGGCCCGGTGGCGCTGATCGGACTTTCCAGCGCGCGGCCCAGTGCGCCGTTTCTTGCCGTGGGCAGTCTGGGGAAGACCCAGTTGATGAAGCTCGATCAGCTTCTGGAACAGACCCGTCGCCGCGGCCTGGTGCGCATCCTCCTTCTGCATCATCCGCCGGTTGCCGGAAGCATCGCCTGGCGCAAGCGTCTGACCGATGCCCCTCGTTTCGCCGAAGTGCTTGGACGCCGGGGTGCCGAGTTGGTCCTCCATGGACACGCCCATGTGCCTTTTTGCGGGTTTCTTCCGGCTGGCGGTCAGAAAATCCCCGTTTTCGGGGTTCCCTCCGCTTCAGACGGAAGAAGTAAGAAGCCCCGTCGAGTGTCCCGGTATCACCTTTATCGACTCCGCGGTGAAAACGGCGCCTGGAAACTGCGGCTCACGGTACGCCGTTACGATCCGGATACAAAACGTTTTGCGACAGTGCGAACCGAGGACATTCTCCTGCCGTTTTTCACCTGCTGATCGCCGCGTCAATATTTGCCGACGGCTTCATGCGGTCCTGCGCATCAGCAGCAGGCTTATAATCAAAACGATCAGGCCCGGGGTCAGGGTGGTCCATATCGGGGAAATGTGCCAAAGAAGACCCAGGTAATCCAGAATCTGATTAAGCAAAAATAAGAATATGCCGATAAAGCCGCCGGTCAGAATCTGCCAGCCGAAACCGCTCTTTCTCGGCGGTCCGAAAACGAAGGGAAATGAAAGCATGATCATGGCGATGGTCTTCACCGGCAGGCTCAGTCTCTGCCAAAATGCCAGGGAATAGAAGTCGGCATTAAGCCCTCTGGCTTTGAGCGAGAGAATGAAATTAAAAAGCCCGGAGATGGAAAGTGTTTCGGGGGGAAGAACGAATGCGGCGGTCTGGTCGGGGGTGAGAAAATCAGAGAGTACGAGTCGTGGAATCCGCCGGGCATAATTCCCCGTTTTTGGAATTCCTGTGCGGTGAACATTCCGCAGGACCCAATTGCCGTTTGCGCCGGGATAGGTTTCATCGGCATGAGTGAACCCGATCAATTTTCCGTCCGCGTCAAACTGGTATATATCAATCGATTGCGGTTCCTCGGCGCTGGTGGTGCGCAAATTGATAAAACGCTGCTTGTCTCTGAGCCAGAATCCGCCGCGGGTCAGAAGCGTTCCCGATTTCGAAAGCGCGGTTTTCCGGTGAGTCCAGGCCGTTTGCTCCAGAGAGGGGATGATGAATTGGGCACTCAGCAAGAGGCCCAGCAAGGTGATCAGGGCAGGGCGCGCCACGCTCCAGCCGATCCTCCGAATGGAAACCCCGCTGGCTCGCAAGGCCGACAGTTCGAGATTGTGGGCGAGCAGCCCCAGAGCGAGGATGCTGCCCAGCAGAGCACTCGGCGGTGCCATCTGCAGCATCCGCCCCGGGAGAGTCAGCAGCACATAGATCAACGCGTCGGCGAGCCGATAATGTCCCTCGCCGATATCGTCAAGCTGTCTGACCAGCTCAAGAAAACTGGCCAGGCCGGCCAGCACCAGATTGACACCGAGCCAGCTGCTTAAAAAGCGGCGGGCCAAATAACGGTCCAGAATCTTCATGACGATAAATTCCGAGTGGTTCGGCGGGTCCGCCGCCTTCTGTACAATGGCCATTCCCTGCCCGAACAGCCCAGCAGGATCAACAAGGTTACTGCGAGCAGCAGATGAATCCACCAGATGCCGGGCATGGCGGGAATGACTTGGGTTTCGACCCAGGTTTTAACAATGAGGCTGAAGTTATAGTAGATAAAAAACAGGATGATGGCGATGTTTGCCCTGGCATATTTCCCGCGACGCGAACCAACACGACTCAAGGGAAGTGCCAGCAATGCCAGCAGCACCGTTGCCGGGCCGGTGGAAAGCCGCCACTGGAACTCCGCAATGTCTTCCGGATTGTCCGACCCGCGCAGAGCAGCGATTGAGGCGGCCTTGCGGCGATACTTGTAAGGGATGGGAACCGGTTTGAGATGTATAATGCTTTTTTCGAATGCTACCACGTGGTTCCGGTTTTTCTCCAGATCCAGCTGGTAGTGACAGCCGTTGACAAAGATGATGCTTTCCTGCCCTGAAATGATTTGCTGATAGGCTCTGCGGGCAAATGTCACATCCCGGCCCTTGGATGTCGTTCTCCAGATATAGACGTTGTGAGCCTGCTGTTCCCGGGAATCGAATTCTTCGGTAAAGAAAACCAGTTTTTTCCCAAGCTCATAAAACCGGCCGGCCTCGATTTTAGAAAAATCGAACTCTTTGCGGGCATTGGATTCCACCTCATAAATTTTGGCATACGCCCAGGGCCGGCCATAGAGGGACAATCCGGCGACGATGACCGCTAGGGGCAGGGTCAGCAAGAGAACGGCTTTAATAATTTTTTTCCGACCGATCCCCGTCGCTTCCATGGCGAGGATTTCGCCGTCGGCGTAAAGACGCCCCAAGGCAAAGATAATCCCCAAATAAAGGGTAGCGGGCAGCAAAACTTCAAGAGAGATAAGCACCCTGAGCATAACCAGAACAGCGACCAGGTGGATGGAGAGCAACCCGTTGACGACATCGTTCAAAAAACGAGTCAGGCTGTATCCAGTGAAGATGGTGACCAGGACCGCACAAACGGTGGCCTGAGGAGCAACAATTTCGCGGACTATGTAGCGTTCGAGAAGCAAGGGTAACCTTATCCGGCTTAAAGCATTTTCAATTAAACTGCCCCATGAGACACTCCGGTCCGGCGCCTCTTCCCGGGGAATGCAGCTCCATCTGACAGCGGCGGCATTGATGAGGTCGGCTTTGCCCGCCAGGCCGATCTGTCCTGCGCCTGCGCGGCCTCTTCGCATTTTTGCCCGCCAGCGTACAGCATCTGTTCACGGTCAGTTCACGCAGATTCAACAATAGTGCATTCATTTACAAAAGTCTGCATGAATATATCAAATGCGTCGGATTGTAAAGTGAAAGGCTCCACCTGCTTTAAAACCGTCCCGAGCCGAAGCAGAATTGTTGTTGACCCTGAGACCGTCTTTATTTTAGTTTCGATGGCCTTATTAATTAATTATAAAACATTCCTCGATATGAAAGCTATTATTCTCAGTGCGGGACAGGGTACGCGACTGCTTCCGCTGACCGCGGATCTCCCCAAATGTGCCGTATCGATTCACGGTCGATCAATGATTGTGTGGCAAATCGATGAACTGATCAAATGCGGCATCAAAGATATTTGTGTGGTGCTCGGTTATGGCGCCGAAAAGGTCGAACAGCTTCTTAGTGAACACTATGGAAAAAAGGTAAAGACGATATTCAACCCTTTTTTTTCTGTGGCAAACAACCTGGGAACCTGCTGGGTCGCTCGCGAAGAAATGAGGGGCGATTTTATACTGCTCAACGGGGACACTCTGTTTCATGCACCGGTGCTGGAGAGACTTCTGGCGTCACCGGTGAGGCCGATAACGGTAGCCACGGACTGCAAAGCTCGTTACGACAGTGATGATATGAAAGTAATTCTTGCCGGCGAACGCTTACTGCGTATCGGGAAGACTCTGCCTGTCGACCAGGTGAATGCTGAATCGATCGGCATGCTTTTTTTCCGGGATGAAGGCCCGGCTCTGTTTCGTAAAACAGTGGAGGCGGCGTTGCGCAAACCCTCCGGTCTGAGGCGCTGGTACCTTTCGGCCATTGATGAGCTTGCCCAGCAGGTGCCGGTGTGGTCCTGCTGTATCCAAGGGCTGGCCTGGGGGGAAGTGGACTGCCCGGCTGATCTGGAACATGCGGAAAATGTCGTTTGCGGCATTGCCGAAAGCCGCCGCTCTCTGCGGCTCCCTGTTTGACGGCGCCAGCCGCAGAATTTTGCGAAAGATCACAACGAAAAGCATTCGCCGGCCTTCCAGCCTTTTTAAACCGGCTTACCTGCAGTCTATAATGATCATCCAGCCCGTTAATTTCGAAGCCGACGGACGCCAGGATATGTGCGACAGCTGCCCCGATATTACCGTTCACGAAGGCCGGTTGGTGTGGAGTTGCCGCCTTGAGGAACTCAAGGATTACGGTGATTTCGTGACCACCATCGCCAAAAACTGACGGGTTCTTCCGCTAGCGAATTTCCAGCCTGCCTGCCGCGAGAATTTTTTCCGCAAGGATCCAATCGTCGATCTTGTCAACATCGACAGCGGCTTCGGGTTCGGGCATCCAGACCACATCGGTCTGAGCCTCCATCAGGGTGGAAAGGCGGGTGAGACCTTCGGCGAGCGTCAGACGGCCGCCAAGGTAGCGAAAAACCGCCAGGGGGCCGAGCGTCCTGATGATTTTCAGAGGATGTTTGCGCTGCTTCTCGACACGCCGCCAGAATTCGGCTGCCCGCCGGCCCCGGGGGGTCAGGAAAGCAAACAGGTTGCATCCGCAGCAGCGCGCGTCGCGGAGGCGGGTTATCGTCCGGCGGTTTTCCGGAAATGCTTTCATCACCGTTTCAGCGTGTGCCAGCCCCACGACAATGTCGGCTTCGGTTTCAGCCGCCCGCCGGCAGAAGCCATCCACCATTTGCGACGTGAGCAGCGCATGATCCGCCGTGGTCAGCAGCACCGGCTGCTCAGGCGGGAGGACGTTCAGGGCTGCCAGCGCACTCAGACTCGGGGAGGGTTCGTTTTCGACCCAGTGGATGTTTTCGGCGGCGAGCCGGCGGGTGAGTTCTGGCGAGTTGTCCAGGAGCCGGGCCGACGATCCGCAGACGATCCTGTCTCCGACGGACGAGGAGTTTTCGAGCGCATCCAGCACGCGCAGGACCATGGCTTGACCGGCAACCGGCACCAGCGCTTTACAGCTGACCCCGGCATGCCGGGCGAGAGGATCTTCCGGTCCCCGGTCCCCGGCGAGCACGATGGCTGTCAGTTTTTTACCGGACATTGTTTCCGTTTTTCTCAAGGGATGTTTTTCTGATAGATACGGTAACGCTTGTACGGCTCACCACCGAGCATTTTGATGATGTTGCGCATGCCCTTGTTACTTTCCAGAATCCAGGACATTTCCGCTTCCTGCATGCCGTATTTGATCACTGAAGGTTGCAGTGATGTAATCATCATCAGTGCCAGAGCGGCACCCAGCTGACTGTCCTGAAACCGCCGCCGGACTCCCATCAGCGGAACACGGCCGGTTTTCACCCCTGTAACCTTGAGGCGCCAGAGCAGTTTGAGCCAACCGAGAGGCAAGAGCCGGCCGTTGAGATCCCGGATGGCTTCGTTGAGATTGGGGAAAACCACCATCATCGCCGCCGGTTCGCCGTCGACCTCGGCAATGCATACGAACTCGGAGGGGACAAGGAGTTTGAGGTTTTTCCCCAGTTCCGCAAACTCTTCCGTTGTAAACGGAATGAACCCCCAATTGCCGGACCAGGCGTCTTCGTAAATCTCTTTGATAATCGCCAGATCTTTGTCAAACGCAGGGAGATGCAGGGAGCGCAGCCGGACCCGCGAACCGAAACGGGAAATCATTTTATCGAGATAACGCGGTGCGGCGAAGTCGGACCGGATTCGATAGGCCAGCAGATTCTGGACGCCGGAATAGCCCTGTTCTTCAATCCGCTGCGGATAATAAGGCAAGGCATGTCCCATCATGATCATCGGCGGCGTATCGAATCCCGCGACCAGCAGCCCGCACTCTTCATTAATGGAAAGGTTGAAAGGTCCGCGCACCGATCGCATGCCCTGGTCGCGCAGCCATTTTTCAGCCGTATCGAAAAGCGCCTGAAAGACTTCCGGATCGTCCCGTGCCTCAAGCAGGCCGAAAAAACCGGTACGGTCATTATAACGCTCGATATGGAGCCGGTCGACCTGGGCGCTGATACGCCCGACCGGATTTCCGTCGCGGCAGGCGATCCAGGCCCGAAAGGAGGCATGGCGAAAATAGGGATTCCGGGGCGACAGCTGATGCCGGCACTCAAGCTGCAGAGGTGGAATCCAGACGGAGTCCGAAGCATACAGAGAGGCCGGCAGATTCAAAAACAGGCGTTGTGTGCGCCGATCCTGTACTGGATAAATATTGACTGAATCCGCATGTGCCGATTTATCGGACGGAGTTCGTTCTTCAAACTGAACAGTCATATGCAGAAAGTTTCTCCATTTCTATATAGAAAGACTCATTTTAAATGGGAAAAAACCGATGAAAGATCGTTTTTATCCGAAATCTGATTCCAAATACGGCCGGTCACTGTATCGTTAAAAAGCTCCCATGTCATGTAAAGAGTGAGGACAATCGCGCGGCGTTATCCGGAATAAATGACGGGGAATAAAGACAATGGATTGCAAATCAGGCTGCGAAAGAACGGGAGGCGCATTGAAAAATCGCACATTGAAAAGGAGTGCGGCACGGTGCTTCCGGCAGAGCTTCCCGAGCTGAATGGGTTTCTATAAAGCGACAGTTTCCGGGACGATGGGCATTTTTGCTGAATCGTTGATGCTCCGGATAAAAAATGATCCGGCTGTACATTCGCGGCAAAAAGTGTAGCACAGATTATGCACAAACAAGCTTCAGCCCGTGGAACGGCTCACGTTCGGGGCAGCACACATTTTGCATAAGAACGCTTGTACTTAATAAGCATTTGAATAATATCGGAGAAATAATATTACATTTTTTCTGTATGCAACCGCGATGAGATTTATGAGAAATATTTTTTATGTTCGTTTGAGATGTGTTAGAAGTTTGGGCTGTTTGATAGTGTCATATGCCTGTGATTGATTGTCGTATGGCAAAAACCAAGACGGCAACGGTTCAAGAGGGAGTGGTTGATGAGCACTGCAACTCTGGATAAATTCGGCTATCCCGCTTCGGCCATTGAAGACGGGCTCCGCTGGTGCGTCCTGCTCCGTCCGGTGCAGGTGACCCTGGGATCTCTGGTTCTGATCTGCAAGGAGCCGGTGCAGGCTTTCTCCGAACTCAGCAAGGAAGCTTTTACTGATCTCCGGGGAGTGATCGGGCGTATCGAACATTCGCTTAAAAGTGCTTTTGCCTGCGACCGAATCAACTATCTGATGCTGATGATGATCGACCCGGATGTTCATTTCCATGTCATTCCGCGTTATGCCCGGGAGCGTCGTTTTGCTGACATTGTTTTTTGCGACACCGCCTGGCCCGGTCCGCCTGATCTCAGTTGTAAAAATGAACTGGATGATGCAGCCAGAGAGGCGCTCAGGCGTCACTTAATTTCAACTTGGAACGGATCCTGCCATCCGGCATAATTATAAATATTGAGTTACAAATATGCTTAAAGAATCACCGACTGAAAATACGATCAGCCTGCGCCGGGGCGATTTCAGAACCCTTGCCGAGGCTCTTGATTACGCTGCCTCAGGGGTGACGGGAGCAAATTTTTATTCCAGAAAGGGCGAGCTGACAGCGGTTTTGTCCTATTCTTCGCTGCGCCGTCTGTCCCGTTCTCTTGCGCGTAAGCTTCTCGGACTTGGGTTGCCCCGGGGGGCCCGAATCGGGCTGGCGGCGGAAACCAATCCGGATTTTTTACGGTTTTTCTTTGCCTGCCAATATGCCGGGCTGACGCCCGTGCCGCTCCCTGCGGCGGTTCATCTGGGGGGACGGCAGGCGATGGTTGAAAAGCTGAGGCGGCTCGTTGCTTCCTGCGGTGCTGAAGTCGTCGTGGCGTCCAGCAACTCTTATTCCTTCCTTACCGAAGCCGTTGCCGGGCTGAAATTGAAATATTTCGCCGAACCGGCTTTTTTTGACGCTCTGCCTGAGATGGACTGTCCTTTGTGTCCGCTGCTTCCTGATGAGACGGCTTACCTGCAATATACTTCCGGGAGCACCCGGTTTCCCCGCGGAGTCGTGGTTACCGAAAAAACGGTGATGGCCAATCTGGCCGGAATTATCACCCACGGCCTTTGCGCGCGTCCCGGGGATCGATGCGTCTCCTGGCTTCCTTTTTATCATGATATGGGCTTGGTCGGTTTTCTGTTGGCGCCGCTGGCCGCGCAAACCTCCGTTGATTATCTCAGTACGTCTGACTTTGCCATGCGGCCGCGGCTGTGGCTGACGCTGATTTCGCGTAACCGGGCCACGATTTCATACAGTCCCACCTTTGGCTACGCCCTGTGCGCGCGCCGGGTGCGTCCGTCCGATCTCGAGACCTATGATCTGAGTTCATGGCGCATTGCCGGAACCGGCGCGGAACCGATCCGCCCTGATATGATCGAGCAATTCGTCGAGGTATTCGCGCCGGTCGGCTTCCGGCGTCAGGCCTTGGTTGCTTCTTACGGGATGGCCGAATGTTCCTTAGCGATCAGCTTTGCCCCCCTGGACAAGGGGCTTGAAACTGACCGCATCAAAGCGGGACCCCTTACAGAACAGAAAATGGCCATTCCCGTCGAGGAAAATGATTGCGACGGCGATGTACGAGAATTCGCTCTCTGCGGACCTCCTTTACCCGGCTATGAACTCGAGGTTCGCGATGAAGAGGGCCGATCACTTCCCGAGCGGCACTGCGGTATCCTGTACGTACGCGGCCCGAGCGTAATGAGCGGTTATTTTAATCATCCGGAAGCTACGAAGGAAGTATTATCCTCTGATGGCTGGTTCAATACCGGAGATCTCGGCTATCTGGTCGGCAATCAGGTGGTGATTACCGGGCGGCAGAAAGACCTGATCATTATCAATGGCAGGAACATCTGGCCGCAGGATCTGGAATTTCTTGCCGAACAGGTACTAGAGGGGCAGTCGCGCGATGCCGCCGCGTTTTCGGTACCGGCAGAGGATGGGTCGGAAACGGTGGTTCTGGTCATTCAAAGCCGCAAAACCGACCCGGACGAGCACCGGCGTCTGATCCGGTTATTATCCGGCAAAGTACGCGAAGAGTTCGGCATTGACTGCATTGTGGAGGTCGTTCCGCCGCGTACGCTGCCGCAGACGTCTTCCGGAAAACTTTCCAGAGCAACGGCCCGGGCCGAATATCTTGAACGGAACCCGACCGTATTTTCTCCCCGCCGGGTTCGTGCGCAGAATTTAGAAAAGGCATAGGCAATGGATCGGCCGGGCAAAAATCATCGGAACGATGATTTAACTGTTGCGGTGACCGGGGGGACCGGATTCGTGGGGAGTGCGCTCATCCGGCGGTTGATCCGGGCGAATATTCGTGTCAAGGCTCTGGCTCGTCCGGCATCGGCGGCGAAGTGTTTTCATCTTCCCGGGCTGGTATGGATTCCCGGGGAACTGTCTGATGCCCGGAGCCGGCGGAATCTGGTGCAGGGTGTCGATGCTGTAATTTATTGCGCCGGATCTGTACGCGGTCAGCGGGCGGCGGATTTCGCTGCCGCCAATGTTGATGGTGTCGATCGCATGATGCGGACGCTGTGCGAGACTTCCGAACCTTTTCGCTTTCTGTTGATTTCCTCACTGGCGGCCAGAAAACCGGAGCTTTCCGCCTATGCCGCCAGCAAACGGCTCGGCGAGGATCTCGTGCGGCAAAAAGCGGCGGACGGAAACCTCGAATGGACCATTCTGCGCCCCCCGGCGGTTTACGGCCCGGGGGACCGTGAAGTGCTGCCTCTGTTGCAATGGCTGCGGCGGGGGATTCTTTTTGTCCCCGGAAACCGGGAAGGGCGGATCTCACTGATTTTCATCACCGATCTGGCCCAGGCCATTCTGGACTGGCTTTGGTGCGGTTCCGGCGGTGGACACTGCTATGAACTCCACGACGGCAAAGCGGATGGATATTCGTGGGAAGACATCCGCCGAATCGGCGAGGATCTTTACCGGCGGCCGATCCACCGCATCAATATTCCAGTCGGTGTTGTGAAGGGAGTGGCACAATTAAACGCCGCCGCAGCGCGGCTGACAGGTTACCGACCGATGCTGACCCCGGGTAAAGTAAAAGAGCTTGGTCATCCCGACTGGGTCTGCGATAATACGCAGTTCAGTTCCATCTCCGGCTGGCAGCCCCGAATCGACCTGTATCAGGGGCTGCGCCGTACACTGGACCAGAAGATCAAATGAAAAATCGAGGGAAAAATTTATGTCTACAGAAACTGCCGACTATCAGGAAATATGCGCAGAGGTCATCCGGCTTTTAGAGCATTTTGCGAAACCCCGGTTCTCAATCGGGGAAGATACCGAACTGGTCGAAGATCTCGGTCTCGAGTCCATCCAGGTGATGGAAATCATTCAGCAGATCGAGGATCGGTTCGATATCTCCTTCCCTCTTAACAACCTTTTGGAAATCCGCACGGTCGGCGATTTTGTATTGCAGATCCAAAAAGAAATCAAGGGAGCATAACATGGGACTGCTCGATAAATTCGACGCTGTGGCCACCGCCCGGAAAACCCTGGACCGATTCGGGATCGATCCGTTTAACGTCGTGATTGAGGAAATCATTTCGCCGACCGAAGCCCGTATCGCCGGACGGAAAGTGCTCCTGGCGGGGACCAATA
>JASKKX010000038.1 GCA_030153935.1 Verrucomicrobiota bacterium
CACCATTGGAAACTATGCCATCACCGTCGACTGGTCCGACGGCCACAACACCGGCTTCTTTCCCTATAAAACAATTCGGGAATTAGCGGCGAAGTAATTTTTTTGACAGGATGGACAGGATCGGAAATCTGAGTTGGAAAACATTCAGTAAATCCTGTTATCCTGATCATGTTAGGTGAAAATGATGAAAACAGCAGAACTGCTTTACGACAAACTGAAGAATGTGGAATCCGGAACGTCCGGGCCGTACTCCAGAGAGCGCTGTGAGCAGATGGCGCCGCTGGTCGACGAAATCAACCGGCTCAAAAAAGAAAAGAACGCCGTTATTCTGGTGCACTCCTATGTACATCCGGAAATCATCTACGGCGTCGGTGATTTCACCGGCGACTCCTACCAGCTCAGCAAAAACGCCAAAGAAGCCGATGCCGACCTCATCATCTTTGTCGCTGTGCGCTTTATGGCCGAAACCGCCAAAGCGCTCAACCCCGGTAAAGAAGTGCGCATTCCGAGCCGCCTCAGCGGCTGCTCGCTGGCCGACTCCATCACCGGCGAAGACGTCCGCCGTCTGAAAGCCGCGCACCCGGACTTCACCTTCGTCTGCTACATCAACACCTCCGCGGAGGTTAAAGCCGAGTGCGATGTCTGCGTCACCAGCTCCAATGTCTACAACATCGTCGAGCGTATTCCTTCGGATAAAATCTACTTTCTGCCCGACAAACTCATGGGCGAAAACCTGCAGGACGAAATGAAACGGCGCGGCGTGAAGAAAGAAATCCGGCTTTACGAAGGCAACTGCTACGTCCACGCCGAATACGATGCCGGCCGCGTCGACCGCCTGCGCAAAAAATATCCGGAAATCAAAATTCTCAGCCATCCGGAATGCAGCCGCGACATCATTGAACAGTCCGATGTTGTCGCCAGCACCACCGGCATGATGGACTACATGCGGCAGGACGAAAAAGGCAGCGCCTACCTGCTGCTGACCGAATGCGGCCTCGCCGGGCGTGCGCAGGTCGAAATGCCGGGCAAAACCTTCATCGGCCCGTGCCTTGAATGCAAATACATGAAATCCAACTCATTGGAAGACGTCCGCCGCGTCCTGCTGAACCCGGAGCCGGAAGACCTCATCGAAATCACGCCTGAAATCCGCGAAGGCTCCCTGCGCTGTATCGACGCCATGTTCCACTACGCCGAGCAGAAGTAGAACCGCGAATAAACACGAATAGTCGCGAATATTTTCCAAACCTTGGAAACTCAGAACTGTTGAGCAAAGTCGAGGATGCCGGTTTTGTCTTCTTTCGGCAGGAGAACCGCCCCGACTTCTTCCAGCTCTTTCCACAGGGTTCGGCAGATGTCCAGCCGCTTGCCGCCATCCGGTTTGCGGACAACCAACAGGATGTCTTTCGGATGCTCGGGAGCGTCTTTTAAGCGCAAGATCCTGTTTTTCCAGTGGTCGGCATGTTCAACAATGCGCGGGGTTTCCGGCTTGTCGAGATCAAGCGGGTGGATTGCACGGCTGAAAAGGGCTTCGTTTCTGCGGACAAACGGGAAGCTGACCTGACAGAACTCGCTGCGGAAGGTGTGCTCTTCGTAGTAATCAATGAGCTGTTTTTCAGTGAATACTTTGCGAAGTCGCTTGGTCATTATCGTTTCCTGATATTCCTGGCGTTTCGCGAAGCTACGTTCAACATAATGCTCAAACAGCTTTTCAAGAGCTGCCTTCGGATCATCTGTCAGGCAGGTTCGGGGCGCGCTGAAACCGAAGGCCTCTTCGCGCGGACGAACGAGATTCAGGAAAACCTGATTGAAGATTTGAGCATCCTCTTTGAAGCGCAGCTGGGTTTCGTGCTCACCATCGTTAAGCATGGTGCTGATACGTCCCAGTTCCTCTTTGAACAGCTTACGACCCTCAATGAAGGCGGCTTTGCTATGCTTCAGTTCGGGAAAGAACCCGGTGATGCGGTCCAGCCGGCGGGCCATCAGATAATCAAACCAATGCATATCCGGACATCCGATTGCGATGCCCAAATTCACAAATTCCCCGGTTTCCGGATAAGGGAGAAATCGGAGAACGGTATAGTTACATGCCACTTTGTTTTTCATGATTCCTGCGGGAGTTTTAAGCCGCTTTCAGGCGAATTAGTGTGTCTTTGATTTGATCCCGATCATGGGACGGACAGAACAGATCGCAGACTTCCTTGCCGATTTTCAGGGAGGTGCTGTCCCAGTCCTGCAGGTCAGGGTTGTAAACCATTGCACTGAGGAGTTCGGGGTTCTGCTTTTTCAAGTCAGTCCATCGCCAGGCCCAGCGTTCCATGTAATCTTTGACGCGGTCATGGATTTCAATCGATTCCATGGCCAGTTGACGCTCTTTTTCGAAAAGAAAGTCCACATGAAACTTCTCTCCGACTTTACCAGTCAGATACACATCCTGTTTCGGGGCAAAGTGGTATGTCTGGAATGTGCGCTCAAGCGATTTCCGCACGGTGTGCTCCTGTGCGCTGCGCGACTCGTTTCGGTAAATCAGATGCGAAATGCTCACTAGCGATTCGGCAAAGAGCTGTATATCCAGTCCGTTGAGCGGGAGTTTAATCAGCTTGCGCAGTTCGAAGCCGTGCTGATCCAGCTCAAAGACCTTTTTCTTTTCTTCGAGCAGAGCGTAATTGTGCTTTGCCCGGGAATCGAGATTCAATCCTTCGCGATCCAGCAGCATCAGCGTCCGGCCTTTATCAGTGATCAGCGCCTGAGCAGGGGCAAACGGTTCAATATTGACCGTGATCTGCCAGCCGTCGGGATACATCAGCGGGAGCGCCGCCACCAGACCGTTTTTAGTCTGTTCAATTGTCAGCTGCTCGTTCCAGAAGTGCTCCATAGAGGAACGCAGGATGTCGGGAGAAAGAAGATTGTTAATTGTTGTGTTCACAGCAGTTCCCTTTCTTTACCCAGATCAATATTCCACAGTGCGCACACTTTTTTCAGAAAATCCTCGAAATCTGTCACTGTCCAATTTATCAGCCCATCGTGCCGATTCTGATTTGCATCCTCACTGTCGAGGTTTGGATCGATCAGGTTTTGATGCCACCCCTTGGGAATGAAAGCGCGGTTATAGTACCGCTTTTTGGAAACTTCGCAATAGTCAACTCCACGCACCCGTTCGCCGTCCAGAATAAAAGCTGCCGTATAGGTGGAGGGGTCATCCAGCCGTCCGGCGGAAATCTTCATCCGCATCGGCACAAGACGCTCTTCATCAGCCAGATAGATCGGAAAATCGTATTGTCGGCCTTCCTCCCGGTATTTTTGCAGGGCTGGTAGCTTCAGACTCTTCTTCGGCCGTTTGACCAGATCATGGATTACGAAGGATGGATATCCGAACTCCTTGCTTCCGCTCATGGTGTGGTCTCCGGTTGATCAGCATCTTTCCTGGAGGAGGCATTTTGTTTCTTGGCTCTGACCATTTCGCGAAAAGCCTCGTCTTCTTCTCGTTTTTTTTTGGCATTCTGCGTGATTACAAACGGTTTATGGAAACCGGTCGCGATATGTTTAAACTCCTGCTTGATTTCCTTTAGCTGCTCCGCAACATCATGAATTGTGTTCCGGTGAATATAGTGGTTATTTTCACGCCATCTCAAATCGATATTCACTGGTGATTTATATGACTGGTTGTCTGCACTCTTAAAAACCACTTCTCCGGTATATTGCAGACTCGGATTGGCATCTTTGAGTTCTTTGAACGACCCAATCAGCGTTTTCGTAGTTGAGCCCGGAGCAAGCGACGCCAGCCCATCATCCAGAATTCCCAACGGAGTGCTCTGCCCGTTTCCTTCCAGATATGCAAGGGACGGGTTAATAGAAAACTTCACATCATATGCCGGAGTTAATCCCCGGTTGGAAACATGCAATGACAGAAAGACACTGTCGGGAACCAGATCAACATCAATCAATGGGCGCGATTTCTCTCGCTCCAAATCCACCAGCGTTTTCAGGTTAGCCTGGGCAATTTTATTTGAATGTCGGGCCAGCAGAACAATGGCAATTGTGGCTATGACATAAACCAATGTCAGCACAGCCATGACAAATCCCTGATTCGTATTGCACCAATCAATCATTAGACGGTTCCTTGTTGGGCGGTGGCGGGGGAGAAGGCTTCTTTGAGGACGGCCTGGAGGAGATGGGCGGCGTGGATGCGGGAAAGTTCGATCTCTTTTTCCAATGCCCGGCAGTTTCCCATCAGCGCCTCCACCCGCTCCACAATCGCCAACTGTTCCGCCAAAGGCGGGAGGGGGATGGGAGTGGAGCGCAAAACCGTTTTATTAATCGAAGCCAGATTCGTAGTCTGCTTGTAAGAGCCAAGAAAATGAGTCTGACAAAATGGCGAGTTTAACATCAGAGGCATAAACTCAAGCATCAATGATGCCTTCACAATTGGTCTCATGCTGAAAATGTGATTCTGGTGAACACATCCCACAATTTCATTCCGCCAAACAGCGCATCGTCCAACTTTGTCTGGGTCTCCGCCTTCGGTCACAAGAAGGTCGCCATCTTCAAGAGCATATTTTTCAACTTCGTTTGAGGGAATATCGAGGAATTTGATCACGCTCAAATCAAGGTAACCTCGTTGTACGTTTGCAACTCGCAAGTAAGGCACCGGAGTAGTTTTATCCGTGTAATGCTTGCCACCTTTTGCGATGCCGGCGCGGACGTTTAAGAATTCATCAAGCTGGCACCACGTCCAGTTGTCAGGAATGTCGAAAGAGATTTCTTCGCGGGCGATTTTCGGGAGGGGTTTTTCTTTGCGGAGTTTTTTGTCGGCGATGAGGCGGGCTTTTTCCTTCTGGATGCGTTTGAGCAATTGGGCGGCGGGTTCGGTGTCGGGGTGGGCGGCACGCCAATCTTCCGTCAGCTTGCCCTGAATCGCCTCCTGCAAAATCGCCTGCTTGAGTTTGTCCAGCAACGCTTCCTGATGCGCGATTTCATGTTGTAATTTTAAAGAAGTCGTTTTCCCCTGTTCGTATTGGTCGACGATTTTTTGTTGTTCGCTTTTGTCTTCTGGAACAAGAAATGAGAGGGGCATTAGATGTTTTGGTCGTGTAAAACCGTAGTCTTTCTTGAGGTTGTCTTTCAGCAGGCTCTGAAAATTTTCCGACCGCATGTAATGCTTAAAGAAATCTAGACTGACCTTGCTGTCATCAAAACTGCACGTTGAGTAATTTGCTGAGACGACTAGCCGCTCGTCCGTCTCGTTAAAACTCGCCGCGCCTTTTTCGATATTGAGTCCTGAAAACACAAAGTCCCCAGGTTCGACAATTATCTGTTGGGTTTTGGTTGGCTTATATTCACCTAAGTGGATTTTCCCTTGCGAAAAATCAATTTTTTCAATTTTCCGAAGCCCTCTAATTTCTGAGGCGTGTGGGTCGAATCTGCCTTTTCTTTCCGTAATGAGCTCAGCGAAAGAAACATTTTTCCAACCGCTTTTCATGACGGGATCTCGGATTTTAGTTTGAGCAACAGTTGTTCGCTTTTTTGCATCGATGTTTCGAGCGCGTCAATCAGTTGTGCGGCGGTCAGTGAATCCTCTTCCTCTTCGTGGTGCGGATTTTTCACATCGAGGTCGAAGCCGCGCTTTAGATCCTTAACGTTGACTTTCCAGGCCGTTTCGCTTTCTTGGCGGTTGTCCCACCATTCGATGAGCGGGGCGAATTCGTTGAACTGGATGGCTTTGGTCTTGGAATAGCTTTTCTGGCCTGCGGGCAGGCGGTGTTCCCAATACCAGATGTCTTTGGTGGGGGTGCCTTTTTGGAAGAAGAGCAGGTTGGTGGAGACGGTGGCGGGGAAGAAGGTGGACTGCGGCAGGCGGACGATGGTGTGCAGGTTGCAGTCGGTGAGCAGTTTTTCGCGGATGCGTTCTTTGTAGCCGTCGCCGGTGATGCAGCCGTCGGGCAGGACGATGGCGCAGCGTCCGCCGGGCTTGAGCAGCTGGATCATGAGGATGACAAAGAGGTCGGCGGATTCGCGGCAGCGGAAGGAGGCGGGAAAGTTGGTTTCGACGCCGTCGGCGATGCCCGCGCCGAAGGGCGGATTGGCGAGGATGACATCGACCTGCTGCCTGGGGCCGATGGTGTTGTATTCGGTTTTCAAGCTGTCGCGGTAGTCCCAGTCGGGCACGTCGAGACCGTGGAGGATGAGGTTGGTGAGGCCGAGGACGTAGGCGACCGGTTTGAGTTCCCAGCCGGAGATGGATTTCTGCAGGACGGCTTCGTCGTCGAGGGTGCGGACGCCGTTGGCGCGGATGTGGTCGATGGCGGCGGAGAGGAAGCCGCCGGTTCCGGCGGCGGGGTCGAGCACTTTGTTTCCAAGCGTCGGGTCGGTCATTTGTGTCATGAGCTGCGTGATGGCGCGCGGGGTGTAGTATTCACCTTTGTTGCCGGCGTCGCGCAGTTCAACGAGGATGGATTCATAGACGGTGCCGAAGATGTGGCGGTCGTCGGAGTTGTTGAAGTCGAAGCCGTTGAGCTGGTTGATGACCTTGCGCATTTCGTAGCCGGATTTCATGTAGTTGTTGGAGCCGTCGAAGACTTCGCGCACGAGGGCGGCGCGGCGCGGGGCGTACGCCGCCGTGAGGTTTTTGAGCGCGGCAAAAAGGCCGTCGACCGGGTGGTCGATGAAGAGGGTCAGCTCTTCGCCGGTGAGGCCTTCGGGATCGACCGCCCAGTTGCGCCACTGGAACTTTTTCGGGATGACCGATTTGTAGCCGTCGCGGATGAGTTCGAGTTCCTGATCCTTTTCGTCGAGGATTTTGAGGAAGAGCATCCAGCCGAGCTGTTCGAGGCGCTGGGCGTCGCCGGAGACGCCGCGATCCTGGCGCATGATGTTGCGGACGTTTTTAACAATGGATGAAATGCTGGGCATAAAGGGTTCCTGATCAGATGGCGGCGTAGAGTTTGTCCGTTAAGGAGTGAATGGCGGAATCATAGGCGGCTTTGCCGCCGAAGGCGCGGATGATTTCAACGGGCGAGCCGAGTTTGTTGAGCGGGTCGAGCGTGATGACGGCCGGGTTTTCCAGATCGAGTATTCCTTCGTCGGCGTATTTGTCGAGCAGGGCATCAATCACGCGGCGGGCGAGGTCGCCGTACTTGGTGAAGTAGTCGCGCTTTTTGATCTGGTCAGCCCGTTCGCGGCGGGTGAGCGGCTTTTGCTCGTAGGCGACGTGGCAGATCAGGTCGAACGGGTCGAAGGCGGAGCCGATTTCTTCGTTCAGGGCGGCGAAGAGTACGCCGTGCTGTTCAAGCTCTTCGATGATGGCCCGTTTCCGGTCCGCCTGTTTCCATGAAACGAGGAAGGAATCGAGCGAGGCGTAGGCGGTGTGAATGCTTTTGCGGGTGTAGTCGCGCAGACTTTCCGTAATGATTTTTCCGTCGTCGCCCATGTATTGAACGCGCTCTTTGAGAATGGTGACTTCCACGCCGTTGACGAGGATTTTGCGCCGGGTTTCGTAGTGTGTTTCGGGATATTCGTTGACCCTATCCGGCAGTTCCGGGGTCTGAAAAACAACCGGTTCACCGGTCTGTTCGTCGATGAGCGGTGTGTCATCCATTTCACTTTCCGTCCCGGAAATGTCGTCGTCCTGTCCGGCTTCTTTGATGCGGACGGGATCGCCGTCGAATTCCTTGTCGGCAAAGAGCGCGGTGACATTACGGAAGTCCATGATGGTGAAATAATGTTTTCCGAAATCTTCGTTGATGCGGGTGCCGCGTCCGATGATCTGCTTGAATTCGGTCATGGAGCCGATGTTCGAGTCCAGCACGATCAGTTTGCAGGTTTGCGCATCTACGCCGGTGGTCATGAGCTTGGAGGTGACGGCAATCACGGGATAGAGCGCGGTCGGGCTGATGAAGGCATCCAGATGGCGTTTGCCTTCTTCGTTGTCCCCGGTGATCTGCATGACGTATTTACTGCTGATCGCCACCTGATCGGCGTTGGCGTTCGCCAACTCCCGGCGCATGCCTTCGGCGTGTTCAATGTCCACACAGAAGACAATCGTTTTTGAAAAACGCCCGCTGCCCTTTAAAAATTCGGTCACTTTCTGCGCCACCAGCCGGCGGCGTTCATCGATTACAATGTGTTTGTCGAAGTCGGAGCGGTTGTAGATGCGGTCTTCGACGACGTTGCCGTCTTTGTCCTTAAAGCCTTTGGGCGGACGCCAGCCTTCCGCATCCACATCCAGCGTGATTTTGATGACTTTGTAGGGAGCCAGAAAGCCGTCGTCGATGCCTTGTTTCAGCGAGTAGGTGTAGAGCGGGTCGCCGAAGTATTCGCTGCTGGAGACCTCTTTCGTCTCTTTCGGCGTAGCCGTCAGGCCGATATGGGTCGCGTCTTTAAAGTAATCCAGAATTTCGCGCCACTTGCTGTCTTCGCGGGCGCTTCCGCGATGACATTCATCCACAATGACCAGATCGAAGAATTCGGGGCTGAACTGTTTGTAGGCATCGGTGTCATTATTATCGGAAAGGCCCTGATAAAGGGAGAGGTAAATGTTGTAGGCGGTGTCGATCTGCCTGTGTTTGATGACGGTTGCCGCTTCTTTGAAGTGGCGGAAGTCCCCGCGAATCGTCTGGTCGATCAAGGCTGTGCGATCCGCCAGAAAAAGGATGCGCTTTTTCTGTCTGCTTTTCCAAAGGCGGTAGATGATTTGAAACGCCGTGTAGGTTTTGCCGGTGCCGGTTGCCATGACGAGCAGGTGACGATTGTTTCCTTCGTTGCGGGCAATGGCTTCAACCGTTCGGTTGATGGCGATCTGCTGGTAGTAACGCGGGGAGCGTCCGGAGCCGTCGGTGAAATAATCCTGAGTGACAGCCGGATCGATGGAATCCGCGATTCCTTTAAACGCTTTATATTTTTTCCAGAGCTGTTCCGGCGATGGAAAAGCGGTCAGCGGAATTTCGGTTTCAATGCCTCCGTCTCCTGCTGTTTTGTCGTGAAAGAGAAATGCGTCGCCGTTACTGCTGAAAACAAACGGTACGTCAAGTGTATCGGCGTAGCCAAGCGCCTGCTGAATGCCGGAACTCACCGAGTGGTTGTTGTCTTTGGCTTCGATCACAGCGAGAGGAATATTCGGCTTGTAATAGAGGATATAGTCCGCGCGCTTTCGTTCGCCACGGGCGTGCAGTTTTCCCCGCACATAAATCCGGCCATCGGTGAAGCCGACTTCTTCCCGAATCTGGGTGTCGAGATTCCAGCCCGCCGCCGTGAGATTCGGCGTAATGAACTTGGTGCAAATATCCCGCTCGCTCAGTGTTTTTTTATTCATCGGATGTCCGTGGCAGCGATGCTTAAATCATTTAAGCTAAGCAATATGCCGTTCAATCTCCAAAATGACAAGATTCAACAGTAGTAATGGCTGTTTCTTACGGGCCGTCAGACCGGCGGTTCAGGACGGATTCCCGTTTTTTTGCCGGTGCGGGAATGGGTGAAGCTCAAATCGGACGCATGAGTTTTGAGCTGGACGGGTTTGTTTCGCGAAACAGCCGTTACGTTTCTTTGACGTGCGGTTTTTCCCCGGCCCGGCAGGGACGGGGTCCAAACATCGGAAACGTCGTGTGTTCGGCGGTGAATCCCAATCAAATAGTTGGCTTAAACAGTTCGATCTAAACAAGAACTCTGTATAATCCGTCGGCGATGTATAGAGGAGTTTTTATGCCGTTGAAGAAAATCAGAACAGCCAGCTGAACGGGTTAAGCGCAGAGGTCCTGGTGACCGGCACAAAGTCGAGAATTTCTGTCTGTACCGCTTTAAGCAGATGCCGAAAGCCCGCGGGGAGGAGTTTGATTTGGATCCCCGGGATCGCGGCTTCGCAAAAGGGGTGATTCCGAAAGATCCGCTGCCGTTGACTCTTGAGCTGATCACAGAAATGAAAGCGGAAGCTGAAGAGAACTATCAAAACCGCCGTTCGCATTCTCGTTACTAAAGCCGCGTTCATTGATATCCGCGTCATCACGGTTAAATTCTCCAATCCTTGTAAACCGTTTGTGAAATAGCGGACGGGTCTTTCAAAACGCCGGTTCGGAAAGGAACTCCAGTTTTTCGCCGGTGCGGGGATGGGTGAAGGACAAGTACGATGCGTGGAGTTTGAGTTGACCGGGCGCGATGCCGGATCCGTAGAGGCGGTCGCCGACGATGGGAACTCCGAGTCCATATTCCGAGGCGGCATGGATGCGGAGCTGATGGGTCCGTCCGGTGACGGGGCGGAATTCGATGCGCGTCTGTCCGTTTTCAACCGAGAGCTTTTTCCAACGGGTGATGCCGATCTTGCCGTGTACCGGATCATAAATCTGAACCGGCCGGTTTTCGACATCGAGCCGGAAAGGCAGTTCGAGGGTTCCGGACTCTTCGGCGGGTTCGCCGTCGAGCAGGGCGATGTAGCGCTTCTCCGTTTCGCGGTCATGGAACTGGCGCGACAGCTCGCGGTGCGCGTCGGCGGTGAGCGCCAGCACCATCAGGCCGGAGGTGTCCATGTCGAGCCGGTGCACTTCCGGCTGTTTGATGCAGTGCGGATAGAGCGCTTTGATCCGTGCGGTGACGCAGTCCTGATTTTCCGGCCCTTTGCCCGGTACGGCCAGCAACCCCGATGGTTTATTAACGACCACAAACTCACAATCCTCAAAAATGATTTGGATCGCTTTTTGTGATTTTTTTGTGTTTTTTGCGGTTGAAAAAGTCTCCATTCCGCAGAGCATGAAGCCGAGGATGGGCTGACATTTCTCGGCGCAGGCCGGATAGAACTGTTTGTGGCGCCGGGTGCCGGATTTGTTTTCTCTGCCCCAGTAAAATTCGCTGAGACCGATTGGTTTGAGTCCGTTGAGTGCCGCATGGTTTAACAGTTTCGGCGCGCAGCAGTCGCCTGCACCGGTCGGAATACCGCCCCGAAAGACGTGGGTGAGCGGCCGGGTTTCGCCGTGGAAGTTTGTGAGCCGATAAAGCGCGTGAATTTCTTTCATCAATTGCTGCGAGAGCGCTTTGCGTTTACGGATCAGTTCAGGATTTTTCTGTTCCGCAATGAACCGGTTGAGGAGTTTAATTTCATGGTCGACGGGAGTGGAAACGCGATAGAAATCTTCTGTATCAAGGATCGGCGGGACCCAGCCGTCAACGAACCACCGTCCGTTATACTGTCCGGAAAAGGCTTTGAGCACGACGGGGGTTCCTTCGGCATCTTCGCATTCCAGCACGCCGAACATGTGGCCGCGCGCTTCGCTCCAGAGGTAGTCCGTAGAGAATTTATGACTGATGATCTCTGATTGATGATTGGATCCGGGCAGGCTGTCCAGTCGCTTGAATTCATCCAGCTGCTGCATCAGCTCCAGCGCATGTTTGCGGCTGTTGCCGACCGGAAGGGAATGAACGGTTTCGCAGTCGGCGCAGAATCCGAATGCTGCCGGCAGGGCGCTCATTCCGCTTTGGGGTCGCGGCTCATAAGGTCTTTGAGCGTTTGTCGCGGTTCTTTGCCTTCTTCAACGATGGCGCAAACCTCTTCGGTGATCGGCATTTCTATGTTGTGTTCCCGGGCGAGGTCGCGGGCGGCTTTGGCGTTCCAGACGCCTTCGGCGACCTGTTTCATGCCGCTCATAATTTCTTTAAGGCTCTCGCCTTTGCCGAGCCGTTCGCCGACAGCGCGGTTGCGGCTGTGGCGGCTGCCGCAGGTGACGATGAGGTCGCCGATGCCGCTGAGTCCGGAAAAAGTTTCCGGGTTGGCGCCGAGCGCGACACCGAGGCGGGTCATTTCGGCGAGACCACGGGTCATGATGGCGGCTTTCGAGTTGTCGCCCAGCCCCATGCCGTCGATAATTCCGGCGGCGACAGCGATGATGTTTTTAAGCGTTCCGCCCAGCTCGACACCGATGACGTCGTCCGAGGTGTAGACGCGGAATGTTTTCCCGCTGAAGGTCTGCTGAATTTTTCTCAGTTCCCGGGAACTTTCACCGGCGACAGTGACAGCCGTCGGCACGCCGCGCGCAACTTCTTCGGCGTGGGACGGACCGGAGAGGACGCAGATGCTGCGTCCGAGGACGTCGAAGGCGGTTTCGCTGATGCGGTGATGCGTTTTTTCGTCAAGTCCTTTGGTCGCGCTGACGATCAGCGCATTTTCCGGCAGGTACGGCTTGAACGTTTCGAGTGTGGAGCGGACAAAGCGTGACGGCACAACAAGAACGATCAGCTCTGCATCGTTGACGTCAGCAGGGTCGGACGTCCATTTCAGTGTGGAGGGAATTTTTACGCCCGGCAGATAGACAATATTTTCTCCCGCTTCACGGATGGCTTGAATCTCTTCTTCGAACGGGCCCCAGACGGTGACCTGGTGGCTGTTTCCGGCCAGTGTCATCCCCAGTGCGGTTCCCCAGCCGCCATTACCTATTATCAAACAGTTCATGAAATCTCCGGTTTTCTATTCAAAGGTTCATTTTCATAAAACAGCGCCGTTTGTTTGGCATTTCTATAAAACTCCTTACGATTTACAAGCGCGGTCGCCAAAAAATCAACCTGTTTCCGGAGAAAGGTTGTCGCGGCATGTTCATCAGTCAATTCGTTTCATCGTCTGGACAAAGGCCTTCGGCGGAATGCCGTAGACCCGTTTAAAGACGCGCGAAAAGTGGTAAGGATCAGCAAATCCGACTTCCTCGGCGACCTGTTTGATGAGCAGGCCGCGGCTGTTGAGCAGATCGACGGCCTTGCTCATTTTGAGCCGGGTCAGCAGTTGAAGCGGACTTTCGTCGGCAAACCGGCCGAACAGCCGGGACAGATAGGCCTGGTTGATAAAGCAGTTCACTGCAACGTCATGAACCGTAGCGGTATCAAGATAGTTGCGTTCGATATAGTGACGGCATCGGAGATAGGTCTGCCATGCAGGTGAAAACGCTGCTTCCTGATCAATGGCGCAATCGTCGGTGGAGAGAATGAGCTGATGCAGCAGCAGGCCGCAGAGTGCGTTGCGGTTGCGGCTTTCAGTATTGCCGGTCTGAATCAAACTTTCAAAAATATTTCGAATTCGGAAAGGTTTGGACACATACAGCGGTTGATTCTTCATAAAAACAGTGGTTTTAAGCAGATTAACCAGTTCAGTCCCGACGAATGCAACAAAATGTTTGAGTAAAGGATGTTCAGAACTTGTTTCGATTATATGTTTAACGCGGGGGCCGTAACAGAAAATGGCTCCGGGTCGAAGCGGGTAGGTTTTTCCGTGTAGGGTGAAGGTACCGTATCCGGAGGAGACAAATTCGATCAAGTAGAATTTAAAGTTTTTACGTTCAATTCGGTATGATGGAGAGCATTGCTCACGCCCGCCGCAAACCACGACTTCCGCTGCATTTTTTGACGGGGTCAAATTAAGATAGTAATATTCCCCTGAAGTGACCTGTGACGAGATGAATGGCGCTTTATAATTCATAATGTCGTGAATTATAGATTTTCTGATGAGCTGATTGAAATCAAAAATATCCATTAAAAGGTCAAGTCGGTTCATTGGCGGAAGCGGCAAACCTTGTTAAATTATGACAGTCTGTAAAAAGTAATTGAGGGTTTGAAACAGAATGAGACACTAACTCCGGATGAAGCCTTACCGGATCTTTAAAACCAATAAATTTGTAAAAGGATGCTGTTATGTCTGAAGAAAAGAAGAAGAAATTTGTCATGGCTGAGGATGGAATCGCCCCAGACAGCGTCCCGAAAAAGAAATTAAACAACGGTTTGGAAATGCCGGCGATCGGAATGGGAACCTTTGGTTCGGATCGTTTCACCCCGGTTCAGGTTGCCAATGCCGTGGTCGGCGCGGCTGAATACGGCCAGCGCGCATTCGACTGCGCATCGGTGTACGGCAATGAAAAAGAAATCGGTGAATCGCTGAAAGTCATTCTGGACGGCGGTGTTCCGCTTGGTTTCTGCCCGATTGGATCACCAAATCGTCCGGACCGTGATAAAACTGAAATGGATACGGTTGATACCGAAGATCCGGTGGTGACAAAAATTGCTGCGCGGCTGGGCGTGTGCATCCGGCTGTGGTCTGCCTTAAATGGGCTGTTCAACGCGGACAGATTCCGATTCCGTTTTCCATCGCCGAAGATAAATACCGCAGCAATCTGCGTTGCGCATTGCCTGATTACAAACGCATTACCGATGAAGAAATGGTGGAACTGGCGACCATCGATAAAAACGGTCGTCTGATCAAAGGTCATGTATTCCTGTGGAAAGAAGGCCAGGGCTGGGAAGATCTATGGGATATGAATGGAAAGATAGCGCAGTGACAACGGCATAAGTCTGGTTCTGAATCCGGCGCATACTTCGGATTGATTGGTGTCTGAATCAGCGCAGAGGGGTGAAAATCTGTACAGCGGCACAGCAAAAGCGTAAGAATAACCGGAAACCGTGTAAGCCGGATGAAGCTTATAATGACAAAAATCCAAGTGGAAGATACAAGCCAAAGGAGAAAAAATGCTGAAAGGAATCAATCCGATAATCAGTCCCGAACTGTTGAAAATTCTGGCCGAAATGGGTCATGGAGATGAGCTTGTTCTAGCCGATGCGCATTTCCCCGGTCATACTTTCTGTAAAACGGTTGTGCGTGGCGATGGTTTACAGGTACAGGACCTGCTCGAAGGAATCATTCCCCTTTTTGAACTCGACAGCTATGCCGACCCGCTGATCATGATGGCTCCGGCTGAAGGCGACGAGCTTGATCCGCAAGTGGAAGCCGACTATACAGCGGTCATCAAAAAGTTTGTTCCGAACGCACCGGATGTGGTTCGCATCGGTCGGTTTGAGTTTTATGACCGTACCGAAAAAGCGTTCGCGGTTGTTGTGACCGGAACAACTGCGAAATATGGAAACATCATCTTGAAAAAAGGCGTCACCCCGCTTGCTTGAGCGGTGGAAGGGCATTCCCATGAAAACACTTTATTTTATCCGGCATGCCCAGAGCGAAGCGAATCTGCAGGACATTCTGGCTTCCCGACAGAATTTTCCTTTGACGGAAAAGGGTCGCCAGGATGCCCGGGAGATTGCAGCGGAATTCAAGACAATTGCATCGGTTGACCGGATTGTTTCCTCCCCGCTGCTCCGTGCGCGGCAGACGGCGGAACCGTTCGCCGCGGCCTTCGGTCTTTCGATAGAAACCGATGACCGACTCATCGAACAGGACCTTGGCGTCTTCGCAGGTAAAACATATGCTGAAGCGGAGAAAGACCCGGATTATATGAGTGACCGCACAAAGCGATGGAACTGGGTTCCGTCCGGCGGCGGGGAGTCCTATAAAATGATTGCCGACCGGCTGAAGCCGTTTTTCCAGTCATTGGAAACCAGGAGTGGAGAGCGGATTCTTTTTGTGACGCACGCCGTTACCATGCGACTGATCCGGGCGACACTGGAGCAGACGCTGCCGGATTATCCCAAAGAAATTGCGAAAAACGGTGAAATATGGAAAGTGCGGTACAGACAATACGGCGAGGTCCATTCCGTTGAATCCATTTTTCCGGGCCGCAGTGAAGATGCCGTTTCACGTGCCTGACAGCTTTTGACAGGGAGCAGGAATGGCCGAATATATTCTGAGTGTGGATTTGGGAACAACAAGCTGCAAAACGATACTGTTCGATGCTGAGTTTAATGTGTGGCAGCCGTGCGGAAGGACGATGAGACCGCATATCCACGCACAGGGAAACTATTCACTTTGCAAAAGCTACAGTTTTATCGGTTCCCGGGGGCAGAGGGCATTCGGCGAGTTTCTTCGTTTTCCGGCCCGCAATCCGGATATCGCGGACGGCAAACTGGAAATGGCAAAAACGATGGGGGCAAGTATCGTTTGCAACCCGATCAAAGAACCGCTCGAGACCGTTTGTTCGCGTGAACTGAAAGACGGGGCGCATGTCGTATTTGAATCTTCCGGGGCCGGGCCTGCCAAAATTTCCGCGCTGGCGGCGGTTGCCCTCGGGCGCTGCAAATCGGAGAGACAATGAGAGCCGTTGAGCAATTTATACAGATCACCGCGGATAACCGCGCCGGACAGGGGAGCCGGGACTTACTCCATTTGTTCCGCCCAGGCCACTGTGCCGGAAGCCTCCATGTTTCAGGCGGAAAAGGGCTGACCGAGCTGGTTGACGATCAGTTCTGCATTCTGAAGGTGGGTCCGTGGCTGACGTTCGCCTATCGCGAAGCCTGTTTGCGCTCGCGATGATCGAAGAGGAAATGCTCGCTCCGAAAGGACTCGGAACCTCCAGACTTCGCGAAACAATTGAAGAGGTGTTGCTGGCGGAGCCGAAATACCGGCAGAACTATTATCCGGGAGATGAAGCAACCCGGGCGTACAAGCGCAAATACAGCTTTTCCGACCGATCGTGCTGCTACTGGCCGAATCCGCAGATCACTGCCGCTTAAGAAATAACGGCGATGGCCTCGATTTCGACTTTTACGTTTTTCGGCAGTTTTGCCACCTGCACGGTCGAGCGGGCCGGCGCAGATTCTTTTCTAAAAGATTCCGCATAGATCATATTCATCACGGGAAAGTCATTCATGTCCTGCAGAAAAACCGTGGTTTTTACGACGTTTTCATAACCGCCTCCACCGGCTTTCAGGACTTCCACCAGATTTTTGAGCACCTGCCGGGTCTGCGCTTCAATTCCCTCCGGAATCGCGCCGGTAACAGGATCAATCGGAATCTGGCCGGAGCAGAAAAGCATTCCGCCGACCTGAATGGCCTGCGAGTAGGGACCGACCGGTTCGGGGGCATTTTCAGTATAAATAAGTTCTTTTTTCATAAAACAATCCTCTTTGTGTTTGCCGGGCTTGTAAAGCCGGAAGTTTTGATCTAGATAAAACCGCACATTTAAAAACCGGAGTTCTTAAAACGATGTCTGATTTTCTTGTGTTTGAGGGCGTATCGAAACGATACGGTGAAACTCAGGCGGTTGATTCCGTCACATTCTCAATTAACCGGGGAGAAATTTTTTCTCTGCTCGGGCCCTCAGGATGCGGGAAAACCACATTGCTGCGCTGCTGTGCCGGATTTGAAGATCCGGATTCGGGCCGCATCATCCTCGACGGCAAAGACATTACCGGACTGCCTCCGCACCGACGCAAGGTGAATACCGTCTTTCAGAACTATGCGCTTTTCCCGCACCTCAGCATCCGCGAGAATATTGCATTCGGTCCGCGCACAGCGGGCTGGACCCGCGGTGAAACCGATAAAGAGGTCTCGCGGATGCTCGAACTCATTCAGATGGAAGAGTACGCGGATCGAAAAGTCACAGAAATCAGCGGCGGACAGAAACAACGGATCGCCATTGCCCGCGCGCTCATCAACCGCCCGCAGGTTCTCCTGCTTGATGAACCGCTCGCCGCACTCGACCTCAAACTGCGCCAGCGCATGCTCGTTGAACTCGACTCGATTCACGATGAGGTCGGCATTACCTTTGTTTACGTCACACACGATCAAGGTGAAGCAATGGGCATCAGCGACCGGATTGCCGCCATGAACCTGGGGCACATCGAGCAGATCGGCACGCCCGCGGAAATTTATGAAGCGCCCCGCAGCAGTTTTGTCGCCGCCTTCATCGGCGATACCAACTTTTTTGACGGAACCGTTACCGAGGTGATGGACGGATCGTACTGCCGCCTGCGCATTGATGGATTCCCCGACGTGCTGGCGTGGAACGACAAAGGGCTTCAGGTGAACAATGCCGTTCATCTGAGCCTGCGGCCCGAGAAATTCAATATTTCCCGTGAACAGCCGGACGCATTGCCAAATCGTAATGTAGTGCAGGGAACGGTCGAAGATATCATCTATCTGGGTTCGCATACCAAATACTGGGTGCGCGTCGAAGACTACCGCCTCGGCATTCACCATCAGCACAGCCGCTACCTGCTCGACACCCGGCCCATCACCTGGAACGAAAAGGTCTGGATTTCGTGGTTCGCCGACGACTCCTACATGATGGAACGCTACAAGCCGGAAGATGAAAACCTGCTCGTTCTGCCCGACATGGAAGTGGAAGAAGAAGTTTTGCCGGTATGACGACTGCTGCAGATAAAAAAAACCGGGAGTGGCTCATCACGGGGCCATCCCTGATCTGGCTGCTGCTGTTTTTTGTGATTCCGACACTGATTGTTTTCGCCATCGCATTCAAACCGTCGACCCCGTTCGGCGGGATCGGGGCCGGGTGGACGCTGACTACACTCTTTGACCTAAGCAACCCGAATTACCCGGCGATTATCTGGCGTACGGTCTGGATCAGTCTGGTTTCCACGATCATCTGCCTGCTGCTTGCCGTTCCCTGCGGCTATTGTATTGCCCGCGCTCGCCGGCGCAGCCGTAACATACTTCTGATGCTGGTCATCGTTCCGTTCTGGACTAACTTTCTCATCCGTATCTTTGCGTGGAAGGTACTTCTGCATCCCGAAGGATTGCTCAAGCAAGCACTGGTTTTTCTGCATCTCTGTTCGCCGGATGCGACACTGCTCTACAACTCCGCCGCGGTTCTTCTGGTTATCATTTACACCTACCTGCCATTTGCCATTCTGCCGATTTATGCCGCCGCTGAAAAATTCGACTATTCTCTCATTGAAGCCTCCCGGGACCTTGGAGCCACACGGTTCCGTTCTTTCACCCACGTTTTTCTGCCGGGGATCAGCCGCGGCGTCTGGACCGCTGCGCTGATGGTTTTTATTCCCGCCCTCGGGGCATACGTGATTCCTGACATTGTCGGCGGCCCCGCCGGAGAGATGATCGGCAATAAGATTGCCCAGCGCACTTTTGTGGACCGCAACCTGCCGCATGCCAGTGCACTGGCCGCACTGCTCACACTGGCCGTCATGATTCCGCTTATGATCACACTGGTACGCAACCGCCTGCCGGAAACCGACCATCGGAAAAAAGGAAAAAGGATTGTCGAATGAAGCGCAGCCGTGTTCCGTTTTTTACCACAATCACCGTGCTGGTCTTTTTCTACCTGCCGCTCATTGTCCTGTCGATCAACTCGTTCAACGACTCGCGTTACGGCGGTCCCTGGAAAGGATTCACGTTCCGCTGGTACGTGCGGCTCTTTCACGACCCGCAAATCTGGCATGCTCTGAAAAACACGCTCCTGATTGCTGTTTCAGCGACACTCGTTTCCATGATGATCGGCACCCTTGCCGCTTTTGCGCTGCATCGGTACCGCTCGCGTCTGCAGATGGTTCATTACGGAATGATCTATTCTCCGCTCATCGTTCCCGACATCCTCATGGGGATGAGCCTGCTGCTCTTCTTTGTCGCGCTGAAAGTGAAACTCGGGCTTTTCACCATTTTTATTGCACACGTCACCTTTTGTCTCAGTTACGTTACCATGGTGGTCCTCAGCCGGTTGCAGGACTTTGACTTTTCACTCATTGAAGCCGCGCAGGATCTGGGCGCGAACGGCTGGACCGCATTCCGCCGTATCCTGCTTCCGCTGATCATGCCCGGCATTGCCGCCGGCGGACTGCTGGCTTTCACACTGTCGCTCGACGACTTTGTCATCACCTTTTTTGTGTCAGGTCCCGGATCGACAACCCTGCCGATCCATATTTACAGTATGATGAAACACGGCGCGCCGGCCGTCATCAACGCACTCTCGGTGATTCTCCTGCTGATCACCTTTGTGCTGGTGAGCGCCAGTCGCACAATGAGGGAAAAAACAGAATGAAAAAAACAACAGGTCTTATTTTACTGGGTGCGGTCTGCGTGGCATTTCTGAGTGGATGTTCTGATTCCCGTCCGATTCTCAATATCTATAACTGGGCGGACTACATGAACCCCGATGTGCTTAAGAAATTTGAAAAAGAGTATAACTGCCATATTGTACTGGATACCTTTGAATCCAACGAGGCGATGTACGCCAAACTCAAAGCCGGTGCACAGGGGTATGATCTCATCTTTCCGACCTCCTACATGGCCGGCATCATGGAAGAACAGGGGATGCTGCAGCCGCTCAGCCATGAGCTGATTCCAAATCTTGGGAATGTGGACCGCACCTATCTTGCGCTCACTCAGGACCCGCAGATGAAATACAGTATTCCCTATATGATCAGCGTCACCGGGATCGGCTACAACAAAGCCCGGCTCGGCGAATTGAAACCCACCTGGAATCTGTTTGTTCTTCCGTCCGTCACCCGCCGCTGCACGCTGCTGAACGATATGCGTGAAACCATCGGTGCCGCCTTGAAATACCTTGGTTACAGTCTCAACACGACCAGCGACGCGGAACTCGCCGCGGCGCAGCAGGTACTGATCGGCTGGAAAAAGAACATTGCTAAATTTGAAGTGGAAGAAGCCCTGCGCGGACTCTCTTCGGATGAATTCCTGCTTGTGCACGCCTATAACGGCGACATCCTGCAGGCGATGGACGAAAATGAAGACCTGGCCTTCCTTGTGCCGGAAGAGGGGACATCCATTGCCAGCGATGACATGGTCATCCCGGCCAGCGCCGATCAGGTCAAACTCGCCCATTCCTTTATCAACTTCATCCTCGACCCGACCAATTCCGCTGAGAACATGGAATACGTCTACTATCTTTCGCCGAACACCGCAGGACAGAAACTCGTCAGCGAAGAATTCCGGAACAATCCGGCGATCTTTATTGACCCGAAAATTATGGGCAAAAGCGAAGTCATCCGCGACCTTGGCGAAGCGAACGAAAAATACACCCGCGTCTGGGATGCCGTCAAAGCCGCCGAATAGCCATCCAAACTTTGGAAAGTTTCCTCCGGATTTATCCAAAATGGATATAAAAAGTACGGGCGGGACGATTTGCTGCCCAGGAATACGGATTGAAACGATGGGAAAAGTGGATCCGTTGAAGGCGGCCCGCCAGCGAATCAAGGAAACGGAAGCGGCTTGGGCCGATGCGCAGATCGACCCCTGCCTGAAATGAACCTGAGAATCCGCACATCCGTACTCTGCGCGGAAACCGGCATGAGTCGGCAGAACCTCTATAAAGGGCGCAAACAACGCGACCGGCACAAAGTGGATTGGAGCTGGTTCGTGTCGAACGAGCCATACAACCTGAGCCTGATTACAGATGCGTACTCGCAAAATTGTGGGCTACCACGCGGGGGACACACTGGAAACGGAAGGTTGCCTGAGAGCACTGGAACGGGCTGTGAAAGAGCTTGTCGAGAGGCCTTGTCACGAAAACGCCAAAGCCGAACGGGTCAACGGCATCCTGAAGCAGGAGTAGGGTCTGGGAAGCGCCTTCCGGACAAAGAAGCAAGCGGTCGAAGCGGTGGAACAGGCCGTGTGCCTTTACAACACGCGCCGTCCGCATTTGGCGTTAAAGTACAAGACACCGGAGACGGTTCACAGGGAACTTAAA
>JASKKX010000039.1 GCA_030153935.1 Verrucomicrobiota bacterium
TTATCCATAATTTGAGGATTCGATTCATCTCCTTCTGGTTCTGTGGTCAAACGTCAACGGAAATAGAACAATTTATTAGTGTAAGAAAATGAAACCCCCTCAAAAAGGGGTTAGAGGAGATTCAAGGGGTTCCAGTCTACGACCCACAAGTTGTCGCTATGCGATGGCCTTTCCTCGCTGCGAAGGTATACAGTACAGCCGTGGGCCGCGACTGAACCGTGACGTTGGAAATTAAAAAATTAAAAATAATCATTGCCCGCAGAGTATCACTAAAGTATCATTCTGATCATGAAAACTGAACTTGTGACTACGCTAAAAAGACAGGCGACTCGGATCCTGTCTGAACTTCACAGCTCCGGCGAACCGATTCTGATTACGGAGCACGGGAAACCATCCGCCTATCTGGTCGATGTCGATTCGTATGAGTTCACACAGAGTCGAATGCAGATTCTTGAAGGAATCGCACGCGGAGAACGGGCCATTTTTGAAAAATGCACCTATACGCAGGATGAGGCCAAACGAAAGATGGGGAAATGGCTCAACTGATTTGGACGGAACCGGCTCTGCTGGATTTGAACGAAGTGGCGGAATACATTGCCATGGACGATCCCGCCGCCGCATCAAAAGTGGTTCAAACAGTTTTCGAACGGGTTGAACGACTTGCCACCTATCCGAATTCCGGAAAACGCCCTGCGGAACTTCCGCGCACCCCCTATCGGGAAATTGTTGTCCCTCCCTGCCGAATCTTTTATCGAGCAGAAGAAGAGTCGGTATTCATTATATATCTAATGCGTTCTGAACGATTGCTGCACGCCTTCCTTCTGGATCGCCGCAATCATGAAAAATAACTTTTCCAACCAACGAATTCAGCTTATCGGTCGCTCCGCTCCCGAACGCTGATTCACGGCGTTCGCACCAAAAATATAGAACCAAACAGGATCAAGTTCATGGCCGCAAAAACGCGAAGAAAACACAGAACCGAGTCGGAACAGCGGACAAAATCATTTTGCGACTTTTGCGCTTTCTCGCGGCTAAAAAATAAAAACAGGAATTGCGAACCAATCAAGTGAACAGGGAACAGGGTCCGTCCTTGAATTTTGACATTTGAGAAACCATGAATCTAACTGGACAAAGAGCTCTGGTAACCGGCGGCGCGGTGCGCATCGGGCGCGCGATTGCCGGGGCGTTGCTGGCTGAAGGCGCGGAGGTGATTGTTCATTTCCAAACCTCGGAAACAGAAGCCAAGGCGCTGTCGCCGAAAACCATTCAGGCCGATCTGAGCGATCCGGCGCAGTGCGAAACCCTTATGGGTCGAGCCGCGAAACGGTTCGGGAAAATCGGCATTCTCATCAACAGCGCCGCTGTTTTTTATCAGACGAAACTGGCCGATGCCACGCACGAGCTGACGCTGAACGAACTGCAAATTAATCTGCTGGCTCCGCTGGCACTGATTCGCGGATTTGCCCGCCAGACAACGAGCGGGAAAATCATCAACCTGCTCGACCGGCGGATCACTTCGCACGACACGACCTGCGTTCCGTATATGCTCAGCAAAAAAGGGCTGGAAGAGCTGACCAAACTGGCGGCACTCGATCTTGCCCCCGGAATTACCGTCAACGCCGTTGCGCCCGGCGCCGTGCTGCCGCCGCCGAAGCAGACCGATAATCCGGCATGGGAATACGCCGGGACCATTCCCTTGGAAAAACGGCCGGCGCCCGATGACATCGCTGAAGCGGTTCTCTATCTGCTCAAAAACGATTTTATTACCGGACAAACCCTTTTTATTGACGGGGGACAAAACCTGCTTGGAGAATAAGATATGGACCGTATTCACATCCGAGACCTCGCCCTGCGCTGCATCATCGGAGTTTATCCCGAAGAACGAACCCACAAGCAGGACATCCTCATCAATGTTACCATGGGAACCAACCTGCGCGCCGCCGGCAAAAGCGATGCGCTCGAAGATACCGTGGACTATAAAAGCATCAAACTCGAAATCCTGGACTTTGTCGAAAACAGCAGCTTCCAGCTTATCGAATCGCTGGCTGAAGGCATCGCCGCCATCTGCCTGAAAGCCGACCGCGTTCAGAGCGCCACGGTCACCATCGACAAACCTGGCGCACTGCGCTTCACCCGCAGCGTCGCCGTAGAAGTCACCCGTCGTGTGCCTCAAAAATAAATGACACCGCAGGAGTGCGGTTTTGGAGTCGTCGAACGGCATGATCAGGTACCGGTTGTAAGGGTTGTCAAGGGCGGGAGGCGGCGGAGAATCCGGGGCTCTGACGGCGGCAGATCCGTCGCCCTGTTTCATTTTCTCGATCTTGCGCAACCGCCGATGAATGCGTTGATCGAATTCGAACGGGGTTCGCGGCTTGTCGCTGTCCTTATCGGGCAGCCGGGTCATGCCGGTCTTCCCGGCCCGCCCGCAGCGCCGTTTCTGCACCGGGATATATTCGTTTCCGGACTCGCAACTCATTGTCTTCATTCCCCTTTTTTTTCGGGGTGTCATTTATTATGAGTCAACGAATCCGTTCGGCCTGCGCCCCGTCGGGCGCTACGGTGTTTTTTAGTTTGAGGCAACTCGGAAGTGAAGATTCTTATCACATTGGACTTGATAACCGGAACGGCTTTTTCTATGTTTTGTACCCTTTTCAAGGGCGGAGTAGCTCAGCTGGTTAGAGCACGGGAATCATAATCCTGGTGTCGGGGGTTCAAGTCCCTCCTCCGCTACCACTTTGAAGTCCGGTTCTTCCCCAACGACGGGGCGAGGCAATTTCTTTTACCGCAGAAGACAATCCCACGCAACCGGCATTCGAAGGGGCTTTCCTTGCTTTTTCAGATCGCAAGAGGCGGTGACACAGCCGATCCTGGCCGCAGTTCGGGAACTGATTCGCGGGTGACCCTTCTCAGAGGAAATCGGATGGACGGGACGTGCAGAAAGCAATCAGACCGGGAATTGACGTGATTTCCATTCCGTACCAGAAAACGGTCCATTCGCCTTCTGTATGATGCCCGTCGGCATGGCGTCCATACCACTGGTTGACAGAATTAGTCCGTCGTGACCGCCAGAAAAAGGCCGTGTGATTGCGGCAGACTTCATCCCACAGTTCCTGGGCAAGGCCTTCCCCGCGCGCCTCCGGGCCGACCGCGAATTTAGAGAGATACAGTCCCTGCGGATGCTCCTCAAGAAGAATGGCTCCCCGATAGTTTTCTTCAAAATAGGTTTGCGTCACCGCTGCCAGTACGTCTTCTTTCGGCTTTTTCCCGAAACTTTCTGCGAGAAGAGAAAGAAGCCGTCTGGAATCCGGTGTTCCTTTTGAAATTACCGTTGAGCCGCGTCGGAAAACCGTTCCCGCGCCTTTGACTGTGAAAATCTCCTCCAGCAGATTGATCGGTGAAGTAACCGAAATGTGTGTGCCGGGCCTAACCTCAAGCAGTCCCGCAGCAATCTCCGCCAGGGCTTGCTCTTCGGGAGAAAGACCGGAGGGGGGTCTCTGGATGTAGTAATATTCTGTATCCAACCCGCCTGCCGCACGAATAAAGTGCACCCGCTTCCCAATCACGGGAACTTTTTGTGCCAGACTTTCCGATACCCGCAGTTTTTCTTCGACAAAAACCGGTATACGCTCTTCGTTCGTTCCAACGTCTGGAAAATCCACTTGTTCAAACAGCGGATCATTTTTTAAGAGATTCCATTCGGCCCCCGCCTTCGATCCGCACAAAACAACCGCCGGCTTCAGGCCCAGTTTAAGCAAAAAGTGCAGGTCAAAAGAAAACGCTTCGGCGGCCTGTTCCAGACTCTCCAGATCCGGAACAAGCAGTGCAAAACAGCTGGTTCCAGCGGATTGGAATTTATTAAGGTAAAATTCATATTCCTCGCGCCGGCCGATGCTGTCGAGAAAAAGTCGGATGGTTTTATTCAAAAGCATGAACAGAAAAAAACACTATTGTGCCGGCATTGTACATCTTATTCACGTCCGGCCCGTTCGCTGCTGCCAAAGCCGGGAAACAGGCTTGGCGCAGGAGCGGGTTGCGGTTAGGATGTGTTCTGTACTGCGATTTTTCCCGGCGAGAGCACCATGAATGATGTCAATCGAATCAAAGAACAGATTCATTTCTGTATCAGAAGCGAACTCTGGGACAGGCTTCCGGACCTGCTGGCACAATTTCATCCTGCCGATATTGCCGATATCCTCCGCCACTCTCCGGAGGAGGCGCAGAATCATATTTTTGATCTGCTCAGCGATGAAACCAAGGCGGATGTGCTCGCTGAACTCGACGATTCCACGGAAGCGGAAATTCTCGAAGATCTGACTGCAAAAGAAATTTATGACATTGTCGAAGAGATGGCTCCCGACGATGCCGCTGACCTGTTGGGTGAGCTGGAAGACGATCGCAGGGCTGAAGTCCTCAGCCTGATGAAAGCCGAAGATTCCGAAGAGGTACGCAGGCTTCTCCGCTTCCATGAAAAGACGGCCGGCGGTCTTATGACCACCGACTTCGTCGCTCTTCACAGCACGGAAACCGCTCAGGAGGCACTTGATTATATCGGTTCCCTTGACCTGGACGAACCGGTTTATTTCACCTATGTTATCGACACAGACGGCCGATTGATCGGTTACGTCCAGCTCTGGCAGCTTCTCAAAACGGAGAACCGGCAGAAATCTCTCGGTGAACTGGCAGAAACCGAACTGTTCAGCACCCGGACCGATACGGACCAGGAAGAGGTGGCCCGCATAATGTCCAGATATGATCTCTCGTCGCTGCCGGTGGTGGATGCCGACGGCAAACTCGTCGGACGCGTGACGATCGACGACATGATTGATGTTATCGAAGAAGAAGCTTCTGAAGACATCTTTAAGCTGGCCGGATCAGATGATACCGAACTGGAAGATCCCTCTCCGCTGGCCTCCTGCAAGGCGCGCCTGCCCTGGCTGCTGATCACTTTGGGAACCGGCTTCATTACCAGTATGATTCTGAAAGGCTTCATACACCGGATCACCACCATGGAAATTCTCGCCCTGAGCTTTTTTGTGCCGATTGTTATGGGAATGGGCGGGAATACCGGCGTTCAGTCATCCACACTGATCATCCGTGGACTGGCCCTCGGGTCGTTCAATGAAAAAACGCTCTACCGCCTGCTACTGCGTGAAATGGCCACCGGCATGCTGATGGGGATTATCTGCGGATCGGTCATCGGCATGTGGGCGCGATTTGTCATCGGTAGAAGCACAGCCTTTCATCCGGCCTTTCTCGCTTTTTCCGTGGGACTGGCCCTTTTCTGCGCCATGATGTTCGCTGCGGTTTTCGGCGCGGCGGTTCCATTGCTTCTCAACCGTCTGAAAATCGATCCGGCAGTCGCCTCCGGTCCATTCATCAGCGCATCCAACGACATTATCGCCCTGTCGATTTATTACGGAGTCACCCTGCTGCTGATCAGCCTTCTGCACACCGCATGATTATTAAAACAACAGCCGTTCCGCTTTACTGGACTGAGGTGTCGAATACGTCACGCATCGTGACCTGGCTGTCTGCGCACTGCGGAAAACTCTCTACCAGCATCAAAGGGGACCAGCGGAAAAACAGTCTTTTTCGCGGACAGTACGATCTGTTCTCCACCAGTGAACTGCTTTTCTACGACCGTACAGATCGCGGCATACACATCGCCAAGGAATGCACCCTGCTCCACGCCCGCCGGACTTTCCGTACCGATTGGCGCGCCTGTGCCGCTGCCGGTTACATTTCTGCGCTGTTTGCCAAAACCACGCCGCGGCACGGGCAGGAGCCGGGCCGCTTTGCCTTCTTCGAGGAAATGCTCTCCTATGCTGAAGAGTACGGAAACCATCCTGCGTTTCTGATCTGGTTTGATCTGAAATTCGCTGAATTCCAGGGACAGCTTGTCCAGCTGAACGATGCAGACCGCACGGTGTACCGTTTCTCGGCCGAGCATGGCGGAGTCATTGACCCCGGCTATGCGCGGGAACACCGGATTCCCGCCGCACCGCTGGCTCCCGAAGCGGTCGCCCTGCTCAAGGCCTGGCAGCAGGCCCCGACGCCGGAACGTGTTGTGGCCGCCCATTCAAATCCGGCATATATCGCCCAGATAGAACGGGTGCTCGAAAAATTTGTGAGTTACCAGTTCGACCTGCCGCCGCATATCCGCCGTACTGCTGTTGAAACCCTTCGCGTCGCGTAAGCAGTTGGTTGACTTTACAGATCCCGACCCGAACCTATTTTCCCAAGCCTCTTTCTTATCCATCGCAGGGAATTGAACACCGGATAGATAAAGCGATAGTGCGGCAGCAGAAACCGCATTGCCGCCAGACGGCATCTGCCTGCGAAAGAACTCACCTCGGCATAATCTTGCGGATAATCGAATACCCGGCGCCCATCATATTGCTCACAGATCGCTGCAGCAGCCTCATACAGACGGTAGACGGAATGCCGGACGGGGGCGTTGTAGTCTTTCAAAAACTCACTCATACGCTCTGCGTAAGCGAGATATTCTTCGTCGGACATCACCTGAAGAAATTCATCCAGCTCTTTGAGCGAAGAAAATTTGCGGTAGTCGATAAAACAATCCGGAGGAACCAGTTCTTCGATGTTACTGCATCCGTAATAGACCGGAACGGTGCCGGAGGCCATGCAGTCGAGAATTTTTTCAGTCAGATAACCGCGCGTCCAAAGCGGGTGATAGGTGTTTTCAAAGCAAAGTGCATAACGGTAATGCGCGAAAGTTTCCGCTTTGTCTGCACAGGGACCCCGATAATTAGGCGTATCCATCGGCGGTCGTCCGAACACATCCATCCGGGTGCGGGCATGATGATGAAACCAGCGGGACACTTCGCGGCGTTTTGAATAAATCTCCTCTGCAGACAAAGAATATTTATCGCCGCAAATCTGACAGATCGCCTTTTCGCGTTTCACCGGCTCGGGCAGTGCGGATAAAGGCATCACTCCATAGTCGAAACAATAGGGAAGGTCATAATAGGCTCCCGCGTCAAACGCGAACGCAGCGGACGCTTCTGTCAGATACGTATTCCACGTCAGGATTGCATCAAACTGTTTCCAGACCCGCCGGGTATACTGCATCGGATCAATGGCCGGCGGCTCATACATGTAGAGAATTCTGAGTGCACCCGGGCAGATCCGCTCATGAATCCGTCGGTTGTAGGTGTAGTGGTTGAAATAAACAACGGCATCAAAATCCGGCAGAACCATCCGGCTCCAGACCACAGAATACGTTCCGTCCGGAGCCTCAACGGCCGGCAGAATTTCCGCAGGCATATTGTTGTTCCGGTACACAATATTAATCTGCACCATGCATTTCCTTTCGCTGGATCATCACGACAACCAGTGCCCCGAACAGAATGAGGTATCCGCCGCCCTGCATATAAAGAAAGATCCGCGAAGGCGCATACCGCAATTCAACCGTATGTTCGCCGGCGGGAATGAAAACGCCCTGGCAAAGGTAGTCGACCCGGCCCACATCCACCGCCTCTCCGTCAACAGAAGCTTTCCAGTCGGCATCATACTTTTCCGCACAGCGTAAAATCGCCGGAACGCCGGAACGTGTGCGAAGCGTTACCTTTCCTGGACGGTACGCAAGCACATCAACAGCTCCGGTCTGTCCGGATCCGGGCAATTCGGGCAATGTCGCTTCCGGGGAGAGAATCACTGTGCTGAAATCAGACAGTCGGTTGAGCGCGAGTTCATCTGATCCTTTCCGGCTGCCGGCAAAAAGAGCATAGCGCGGCATCGTGTCAGAAAGCTCAAACACTGCGAACGGCCCGTTCGTGTCCGGGGCAATACCATATCCGCCGTCCGGGCCTTGGAAAAGAGTATAGGCGAATACCTTCCGGCAATTCACGGCCGACAGTTGTTTTTCTACCGTGACCGGAGCCAGCAGATACTTCACCGCAGAAAACCGCCACATATTCAACGGGTCGCGCTGCCCCGCCTCCAAAAATGTTTTATAGTCGCTCGCCATGCGCGGCATGTCGGAAAAATTAAAGACGGAGATATGATTGTACGGCAGCAGATAGGTGAGCCAGATATTGTAAATTCCCTGCCGGGTCAGCAAGGCAACGCGCTGTGTGCCGAGATCTTTTTTCAGAAAGTCCGTCAGCGCGTTGGCTTCGATATAACTGCGCGGCATCTCTTTGACATAGTGTTTAGAAAGAGCCACGGCATCCGCGGCCACAAGGAGCACCAGTGCGGCGGCAATCCAGTTTTTGAACCGCAGGATTTTTCCAAACCCTGGAAAACTGAACACGGCGAAAGCCGCCGCCGTGAGTGCGGCCATCACGGAGGCGTGCCAAAGCGCGCCGGTTTTATTTTTCACAATCACCTGCGCGGCATCCTGCGACCCGCCTTGTGCCAGAAAACCGGAAACACCTCCCGTGCGATCCAGTGTTGCACTGAGCGCTCCCAGCATCAGCAGACCGCAGGCGCCGGCGACACACCAGAAAAAACGCCGGACGGTTTTCGGCTCGTCACTGCAAAGCAGCGCATCGACACCGTAGGCGGTGAGAATCGCCAGACAGATCTGGAATACCTGCAAAAATTTATTGGGGTTGCGGATGTTGTTAACGACCGGCAGGCGATAGAAAATCGAATACAATGGGAAATATTTACCGAAAGCCAGCAGCAGCGCGACACCCGCTGCGACACTCCAGAAAAGGATTTCCGAGCGATGCGGAGAGCGGCGGCAGGAGAAGAGCGCGAAAAGTGCGCAGGCAACCGGAATGAAACCGAGATAGGTATTTTCCAGTTTAAAATTCATAAACCCCTGATGCGTCTGTTCCCAACCGGGCGAGCGGCCCATGCGGCCCCAGTACGGCCCTTCAGGCTCACCGCTGCGCCAGCCGGTATAACCGGGAGCGATAAAAGCAATCGTTTCTTCCGGAGGGAAGCTCCACTGGGTGATGTAATTCCACTTTTCCTGCGAGGTCTCCGTATGCATCTGTGCCGCACCCTTGACGTACTGCGTATATCCGCTCAGCAGCGGCCCGGCCGCAAAAAGAAACGCCATCCCTGCGGCAGGAATCAGTACCTTAAGCCATTTCAGCGGCTTCAAGCCCTGCTTTTGCCATAACCGGAAAAGCAGATACGCCCCGGCAAACAGCGCAAAAAACAGTGCGATATCCGGTTGCTGAACAAACATCAAACCGGTTAATCCGCCCCATAGAATACCCCCGCGCCAGGAAGTTGCTCCTGCACTGAAAACCGTGCAGATAAAAAACAGAACCACATACGGTTTAAACGTATGGCCGGCATATAACAGCGTAAAATTACTTCCCAGCCAGAATGCGGTGACCGCTCCGCAAAGCACGGCCCACGCATTCAGCTTTTTACGGAAGCCCAGTATAAAAATGATCGAGGCCGCCAGGCAGGCAATACCGTACACCAGATTATTCCAGATAATTCCCGGCATGACCGCCTTCAACAGGCTGGCCACCTGAAGTGCTGAATTCCTTGGAAGACCCAGAAGCACTCCGCTGTTCCAGTTGGAAAAAATCTCTTGTATAACCTGTCCGGCAGGCTTATCAGACGTACTGATTGCCGCGTCCGTTGTCAGCAGCACCGAAGAACTGTTTAAGAATCGATGGAATAAAAAAATATACAGAATTATGATCGAGATAATTGTACAGACCGGAGTCCGGCTTCCTCTTTCGTTCTTCATTCCGATTCCTTTTTCGTCTAGCGTATGCAGCAATGTAGTCAAAATCCGCCGAATCAACAAATGATTGTGTAAAAACAGCCTATTAGTTATCTGTTTATGAACACTCCGGTTTTATTTCTAATATTTAATCGATCTGAAACGGCCGCCCGGGTTTTCAGACAAATTCGTAAAATGCGGCCGCCGGCGCTGTATATTGCCGCCGACGGACCTCGCCCGAATAGAATCGGAGAGGCGAAACTCTGCGAGCAAACGCGGCGAACAATTCTGTCTCTAATTGACTGGCCCTGCGAAATAAAAACCCTGTTTCGCGAAAAGAATCTCGGCTGCAAACAAGCGATCAGTTCAGCTATTACATGGTTCTTCGAGCATGTCGAAGAAGGAATTATTCTGGAAGACGACTGCCTGCCCGATCTCTCTTTTTTTCGTTTCTGCGAGGAACTGCTTAAAAAATACCGGGACAATGAGCGGATCATGATGGTTTCCGGGAACTGTCATCTAAATAAACCACCCCCCATTTCTGAAAGTTACTATTTTTCTCACTTCACGTACATCTGGGGATGGGCAACGTGGAAACGGGCATGGGAACACATGGATCTGCGGCTCCAGAATCCAACCATTCTTTTTCCTGACGGTCTTTCTCCCCATATCAGAAAATGGTGGGGGAATACCTTTGAGCAGAATCGGGACCGGGGAAGCAGCTGGGCCATTGCATGGCAGTTCAGCTGCTGGAACCGACAGGGACTGTCCATTAATCCTGCCAAAAACCTCGTTTCCCATATCGACACAGAAGGAACCCACATGAAGCCATACGATCCTGCTGTTTGTAAATCGAGAGACCCGGTTGAGTTCCCGTTGATACATCCTTCCTGCATCACTCCGCAGATTCATTTCGATCTTCTCACCGAGAACCTCATGCGCCGTACTTTTTTTAAAAATATACAATTGATCAGCATCTATCTTATCAGGCTCTTCTCCGATCGAAAAATCCCTGTAAAACAGGGCCTTGCACAACTTATATTAAGTCTTAAATGTGAAATGGACCATCGAAGAGCGCTTCACAAAAGAAGATAAACTGAAACCCGCTCTCGCCGGAAAACTTTTTTGTGAGACAGTCTGTATTCTGTAAAACAGCCATCATTCTCAATCCATCCCGTTTCAGTCGCAGGAAAGTGCTTCCTCTCTCAATAAGGTTATCGTTTGCCTGATCGCCTCCTGCCAGCTGATTGGCTTGCGCAGCAATTCAGTGGGTCCGCTCTGCAGCAGTGCCGCCCGCAACTGATCGGGATCGAGATAGTCGATCTGCCATTCCCTGGGGACGCCCAGCTCATCGAAAACCGGCAATGATGAGCAAATGATTTTTTTTCGGAACGGCACGGCTTCCAGTACCGGAAGACCAAATCCCTCGAATTCGCTCGGAAAAAGAATTGCATCCGCGCCGGCATAAAGCGCCATAACCTGGCTATAGGAAACATATCCCAAATGAATAATTTCCTCCTGCATGTTCTCGGAACGGATGATTCTCTCCAGCACTTTCCAGTGGCCGGTTTGAATCCCGCTGAGAATGAGTTTTTGCTTCAGGGATCCAGCCCGCTTCAGTTTTGCAAAACTTCTAAACAGTGCGGCATGGCCTTTATGAGGATAAGAAGCTGCCGGATAATAAAGATACGGAAAATCGGGAATCGGCCCGGAGGGAACCGGACCGGAATCGGACGGATCATATCCGTGGGGAATCACTCTGATTTTTTCTGCGGACACTCCGCAGGATTCAATAAGATGCCGGGCAGTGAATTCAGAGATCGGTGCGATTGCGGAACAACCGTGCAAGCTGCGCAAATACACGCGTTTGCGAAATTGAAGGTCGAACCATGAATAATACTGGGGGGAAAAAAGATACTGTACATCCGCCACGATCAGCACAGAAGGAACAGGACAAGCTAAAGGAAACATGGATTGCTGCGTATAAAGCATGACGTCCACACCGGACGCTTTAATTAAAGAAGTAACAGACCGGCTTCTCCACGGAGTGAACGCCTCCAGAATCCGACAAAGGTCCACGGTGGACTGCGAACAGTTTATAACCGCTGTATTCGCCGAATTGGGAACCGACAGTCGATTGCCACGGTGCACAAAAAAAACCACTTCATCGTTTTCCGCCAGAACCGGAGCCAGTTCGATGACCTTATTGATATATGTCTCGATGCCCCCGACTTTTCCCGGCCTGAAATTCAAGAGCGATATTCCAATTCGCATACTGTTTTTATCTCTCTGTTTTGGGTCGAATCGCGGCAAGAATTCCTGAGAACAAAGCCCCTGCATTGCAGACTGCCGCGGTGGTAATCACCTGCCATGCCGTGACGTGGAACAGAGCGGCCCCGGCAAGATACAATCCGGCAAATCCAACGATAGAAAAGGCCGGAATGAACCGGTGCTGTGCAAGAAGAAACTGAAGCACTACATTCAGCAGCGCCGAAAACCCCATCACCAGCGACATCATTCCAATCATGCGCTTTAGATAAACGGGAGCATCCGCAATGCCAAACAGAATCCGGGCCAATAAACCGGAAAACACGGAACATCCGAGAACTGCTGCCAGCACAAATACCGCCGTCCAGACCAGCGATTTCACAAAAATCTGATATTGCGCACGCGACCCCGCCCCCCGGGACACCACCTTCGGAAACATAGCCGTCACAATTATGCCGGGAAGAAACACCACCAGCCGTCCCAGCGTCGCGGCATAGGCAAATTCCGTATCTCCGGGAAGATAATGTTTTACCAGCACCACGTCCGCAGTCATCAGCACGGCATACGCCGCCTGAATAAAAAAACTCTGGATCAGATAAAACCGCATGCTCGGCAGCGCAAGTTGACTCCTTCCCAGTCCACGCAGCATGAGAAAGAGCCCCAGCAGTAAAATCGCTGCGGATGCATAAATTCCAAGGCCGTGCCCAAGCATTGCCCAGCCGCAGGCAGGATATAAAAACCAGACAAATCCGGCCCCCAGCCCAAGTCGGACAAGCGCGCCGCAAACAGCCGATGCAGAACACCAGCCGAACAGCTGCAGCCCCTGCCCGGCTCCATTAAAAATCGGAAGCCAGAACAGTGCCGGCAGGAGTGCGCCGGCAATCACAACCGGAGCCACCCGGTCTAAATGCAGGAATCCTGCCAGCTCCCTGCTGACAACCACCGAGAGTCCCCCGAAAAAAGCAGCGGGAATTCCTGTCAGCAGAAGCCACTTTTTCAGCAACCGCTTTACATCCCCAAGGCGGCCCTCCTGACGAAGCAGACTGCTGTAATGGCTGATTCCAACAGTCAGTGTTGCCAGCGGGCGTTGAATAATCGTTAAAACCCCGAGAAAAGCCGCCAGCAAGGCATACTCTCGTTTCGGTAAAATCCGGCTGACCGCCATCTGGTACACCAGATTACAGACATGCACAACCAGCATCCCTGAAAATAAAACAGCCGTATGTCGGAGCAGGTCATCCGAGGCAAGGCCGATTATCATGGAACGGAGTTTTTTCATGCGTACGTCGTAGGTAAGTATAGCCGTGACCGTTTCCCGACGGCAGTCCAAAAGATAAATTTCAAACTGCAACGCATTGAAAATAACTGTTTCTTTTTCTGAAACAATATGGCATCGTCCCGGTTGCGTTCGTCCAAAGGGGCGTTGCATCGGTTCAAAGACCCTGTGTCATGGGTTGTGAATTGGTTGAAATAAAGTTGAGTATGACACATGAGAGGAAAGAACGGATGGACATCTATGTAGGAAATCTGCCTTATGCGGCAACAGACCCTGATCTGCAGGAACTCTTTGAGCAATATGGCAAGGTCACATCGGCCCGCGTTATTCTCGACCGTATGTCGGGACGCTCCAAAGGATTCGGCTTTGTCGAAATGCCGGAACAGAGCGAAGGCCAGGCAGCGATTGACGCCCTGAACGGCGCAGACTTTATGGGTCGCGCAATCCGCGTTAACGAATCCCAGCCGAAACCGCAGGGCGAACGCCGCAGTGGGGGGGGTGGTCGCGGCTTTGGCGGCGGCGGCGGTGAACGCCGTGAATCACGTTGGTAAAAACAACGCGGTTTGCAAAATAAAAAGCGGCACATTCCGATGTGCCGCTTTTTTTTATTATTTTTCGTACGGCAGGATCTTTTCAATCAGGCGGGAGAGAGAGGGAATCATGAAGCGCAGCGGCGAATAGAACATTCGCAATCGAACAAGTGCCACAAACATATTTATTGAAGAGCGCACGATCCGGATCTTCGATCCTGCCACATCGTGCCAAACGGTTGGAATCTCGCAGATCGATGCTCCGAGCCGTTTTGTCTGAAACAGCAGATCCACATCGAACGCCCAGCTGGTCACCCCTAGATTACGTAACACCGAATGAATCACTTCAGCGCGAAACAGTTTCGCGCCGCACTGTGTATCCGTCAGCCTCAGCCCGAACAGAATCCGCACGATCAGATTAAAACATCGTGAAGCCAGGCGGCGCGACAGGGGCTGCTTCGGACTGATGTCCGAACCTTTCATCCAGCGCGATGCAATCACACAGTCAGCGAGATGGCTGTTTTCAATCAATTCGTCAAATGCCTGCGGCGGCGTCGCGCCGTCTGCATCAACAAAACCGATCAGATCGCCTGTCGCCCATTGCGCACCAAGCATCACGGCCCCTCCCTTGCCGATCCGTTCCCGTTCTTCGATCACCTTGACCAGTGCGTAACGGGCAGCAATGTCGCCCGCCACCTCCACAGTCCGGTCCGCGCAGAAATTCGCCACCACGATCAGTTCCGCCGCTGATCCATACTTTTCCGAAAAATATTTTCCATACGCTTCCAGCATTGGCGGCAGCCGCTGCTCTTCGTTATGCGCCGGAATGACAATGGACAGCTTCATTTGCGTTCAAATATTTCCAGCGTGGTATGTGCCTGCCCAAAGTTTGGAAACTCGGCGATTTTGATATATGTTGTTTCAAGTGCCGTCCGCAGTTTCTTCCGCTCTCCGGGAGGAATTTCTGCAATCTGCGGCGAAGCAATTGAAAGTCCGTAGCCACTGAATGCCGCAATCGGCGCGCGCGCTTTTTCAAAAACCTCCAGCATCATCTTCGTATTCAGCAGGTTCAGCTTCTCCGCCCGCTCGCGTGACATATCCGGATAATAGCAGAACGGACCCATTTCCATGCCGTGAGGCACCTGGGCGCCGGCCTCAATGGCCAGATAGGTGTCCTGCGTCAAAAGGAGCCCGTCGTCTCCGAGCTGTTCGCGAATCCGCGCCCCGACGTTCTGGAGTTCGATCAGGTCCGGTATTTTCTTAAATTTCCACCAGATTCGGTCGCGTCCGCGAATCAGCCACTCCTGATTCAGCGGGGAAGAGAACGAAGCGGCGGTGCAAATCAGCAGTAAAACCGATACGGCACGTTTCAGGTGTTTTTCCGAACAGCGCGGAACCAGTGTGGCAGCGAGCGCTGCCGCCAGCAGCGGATAGACAATCACCTGGTAATCGTCATACGGAAACGGCGCGGAAAAATGCACCAGCGTAATGGCCGCTCCGGCAATCCAAAGCAGCGAAATGAAACTGTGGTGAAACGGTGATTCCTGCCGGTTGGCCTCTCGAATCAGTTCGGTCAGCCGCGGACGTGTATTGGGGCCCAACCGCTCAAAATTATGCCGGCCGGCAGACCCCATATGCGTCCGAAAGAAAAAGGCCGGCACGCACCCCGCGGCAAATACGAAATAGGCCTGCACAAAGCGCGAAATAAAACCGGCTTTAAGTGCTGCCTGTGCCGCCAGGCCGCCGGGAGAACGACCTGCATGATAGCCGAACAGCGCAAACCAGGTGTTTTCCGGAGCCAAAGTAAAAAAGGTTCCCAGACCGGCCAAAAGAGTCAGTCCGCTTCCAATCCCAAATGCAATCCATGAGTGTGGAGCAACCTTTTTCCGATTGCAGAGCAACCAAAGGCCCGCGACCGGCAGAACAATGCCTGCCGAAAGCCGGGTACAGGCCGCCAGAGCCAGCAGGCTGCCGCCCCGGAAAGCAGCCGACCTGCCGCGACGGCTGTTTGTATAGCTGAGTGCGACGAATCCGATCGTCAGAAAAAAGGCGCAAAGACTGTAGGTCTTCACAATCGTCGCAAAGTAGCTTTGGTAAACATTCACACCCGTCAGAATAAACGCACTCAGTGCCACCGGTTTCCAATGTTTGGAACCCGCGCGACCGGCCAGCCATGCCGCACAGCCCGCTGAACCCAGACCCAGCAGAGCCGTGATCAGCCGCCCGCCCGCCACACCGAATTTCCCGATGACTGGGAAAAGCAGCCCGTACACCACCGGCAGTCCGGGTCCTTGCGTGAACATAAAGTCACGGTACAGCATCTTCCCGGCAGCAACCTGTCCGGCCGCATAAAGATACCAGCCCTCATCCTGGTTCAGATTGCCGAGCAGAAGATTCGCCGCGCTGAGCAGCAGGCTCAGCCCGATCGCGGCGGAAGAGATGTAAACCCATGAGGTTCGCTTCATAACAGAGTCCTATACTGCCGTGCACCTCTTCTTTTTCCGACTCTTTTTTCTGTCGTAACGACAAGACCTGTTTTTCGATTATTTGAAAGATTTCTTTTCCAGACCCGGAAAAACGCTATTCTCGATTCTGAGATACGGAAGGGCTCATTATGGACAAATCAATGCTTTGCTGCCTGCTGCTCACCCTCACCGGCCCGCTGTTTGCGGAAGTGGAACTGAACGGAACGCCCAGCGAGCTGACCGGCTACCTGTCAGCCCTTCCTGAAACCGTTATGATTGAAGGCTCCGCCGAAAAGAAACTTCCTGCGGACCGGGCTGTTGTTCATCTCAAAGTAACCACTGAAAGCAGATCCCTGGATGATGCTCTCGCAAAAAACCAAACGCTTCGCGAAGCGATTACCACCCGGCTGACGGACGCGGGGTTCCCCCTGAACAGGATTCAGGCCGATCAGTTTTCCTCTACGCCGGAAAGCGGATTTTTTACCGACAAAACCCGCAGTTATAAAGTTGAAAATCTGATGAAGGCGGTTGCCGTTAATGAAACTGAATTCCGTGCAATCGCATCCCTGATCGACGCCCATGATGAAGTAACTTACGAAAAAACCGATTTTGAACTCTCCACTCAAAAAGAAATGGAACGGCTCGTTCTGGCGGAAGCATGTCGCGACGCCGTGGCAAAAAAAGCACTTTACGAAATCGAACTGCAGGTGACACTTACACCGGTCCGTTTTAATGACGGCAGAATTTCTCTTGTCCAGCCGCAATTGCTTATCCGCCGTAAAATGCAGACCAATGCTGCGGTGACAGAATCCGTAAGTAATGAACCTCCGGTTCAGTTTGATGAACTTGAGTTCAAAGCCAATGTCACGGTGGAATACCGGCTCGAGACGGATTAACCTGAATCATTCACAGAAACGGTCTTGGCATGTGTAACGTATTGTAATTACAATATGTTACGATTTTAACCCACGAAAAAACCAAGATCATCACGAACGAATAAAATCAGATTCCGTTCTCGTTTAACACCCCTTAGCGGACACCCGCCTGATCTTCCGGGGCGACTCTCATCACACCAAACCGCCTGTCATGGACCGGCTGGAGACGCATGAGGTCGATTTTACAGCCGGGCTGCAGATCAATGCCCGGCTCAAACGGGGTGAAAACGATGCCCCTTGCAAAGAAACAGGCCGAATCTGCTTCAGGAGTTATCCAAAGGTATTTTGTCAAGTCTTTTTGTGTAAACATGACAAAATCAAAAATATATTTTTATCTTGATATACCTTCTGAATTGTATGTATAAGACCGCCTTTTAATTTTCAGAAAGTAAGACATGGCCAGAAAAACTAAGGAAGACGCGGAGGCAACGCGGGAACGTGTGCTGATGGCTGCGCTGGATCTTTTCAGTGAAAAAGGCTACTCGCATACAACGTTCAGCGATATTGCCAAGCGTATCAATATGACGCGCGGAGCGGTCTATTGGCATTTCGACAATAAACCGGCCCTGTTGGCCGCGCTGATCGAGTATGCTTATAAGCGCAAGCAACAGATGGTAGGCGAGAGCACTCCGAACCTCCATTCGATTAAAGATCTGCGGCAGAGATTTATTGCGTATGCCCGGGTTGTCGCTGAAGATGCTGTAATCCGTAAGTTTGAATTTCTTATGCACTACCAGATGGAGTGGTCCGAAGAGCTGCTGACAGAAACTCATAAAAGAATGAATGAAATCCGGAGAAATCCGCTGGAGGAGTTCAAAACCTGCTTCCAGATGCCGGAAATTGTGCACGGCCTTCGCCCGGACGTAAATCTGGATCAGTTGATTCTGACTCTGGCCTCGTTCTGGCTGGGCTTGTGCACAATGTATCTGGGGCGCTGCCCGCGCATGGATTTTAATTCCTGTGCCGATAGTAACTTTGAATTACCAGGCAGAATGAGTCTGGCACAGATGGCCGGCAGCGGATTTGATTTGATTATGAAGACAGTTTCAACTGAGGGGCAACTTGATGAGTAAGAAGACAATATGGATTTTAATCGCAGTAGCGTTGATTTCATTGATCGCGGGTTGGTTTGTGCACGGCCTCTTCGGCAGACCGCAGAATGCCGCACCGGCGGCTGGAGCAGCAGCTGGGAAAATGCCGCTGGCTGCGGTGAATGCAATGGTGGTCCAGGAGTCTTATCTGCAGCCGATCAATAAATATATTGCTGAAGTGGAGCCGATCGAAGATGTCCTGGTACGCACCGAAGTATCGGGCTACATCGAAAAAGTTCATTTCACCGAGGGCGGTGAAGTGAAGCAGGGGGATATACTGTTCACGATCGACCAGTCGCGATACAAAGCGATGGTTGCCACCCGCGAAGCCGAACTGGCTCAGGCACAGGCTGAACTGACTCGGGCACAGAAGTATTATAAACGAATGCAGGACGTAGATGCCCGCAGTATTTCCCAGTCCGATCTGGACACTGCAGAAAGCGATCTGCTGCGTGCCGAAGCCGACGTTAAACGCGCACAGGCAGAATTGACAACCGCAAAAATTGATCTGGATTACAGCGAGATCAAAGCCCCGGTTAATGGACGCATCGGCGCGGCAGAAGTCACCAAAGGAAACTATGTCACCTCTTCGTCCGGTCCTCTGGCCCGCATCGTCCAGTTCAAGCCGATCCGGGTGGTCTTCTCATTGACCGATCGCGAATATCTCGCTTTCCGCCAGCAAGAACTTTCCGGCACAGCAGAAAGCCGGGTTGCAAAAATTCGTTTACCGGATGGAACGGCGCTTCCGTCCACCGGTAAAAAAGATTTCGATGATAACGCCATGAACCCGGGAACCGGTACCATTGCAGTCCGTTATCTCTTTGAGAATAAGGATGAATTACTGGTCCCCGGCGGATACGTGACGGCGCTTCTTGAGAATCCGAATGGCGAAAAAGGCATTTTGATCCCTCAGCGGGCGGTCTTGGTTGACCAGCAGGGTTCCTATGTATTGATCGTTGATGAACAAGATGTGGTTGCTCCCGTACGGATAGAGCCCGGCAAACAGATCGGCAGCGATATAATCGTTCTCTCCGGCCTAACGCCGGGAAATCGTGTTGTGGTGGACGGTGTTCAAAAGGCGCGGCCGGGCACAAAGGTGCAGGTGACACTGCTGGAGGCTGAATAATGATTTCCCGAGTGTTTATTGAACGCCCGCGGCTGGCGGGTGTGGTTTCCATTGTGCTGATGCTGGCGGGGATTCTCTCCATCACTTCGCTGCCGATTGCGCAGTATCCGCAGGTGACGCCCCCGCAGATCATGGTACAGGCCACCTATCCCGGTGCCGGGGCGGAAGTGGTGGCCGATACCGTCGCCGGTCCGATTGAAGACGCTGTCAACGGTGTGGATAATATGATTTATATGTCGTCCACATCGGACAATTCCGGCGCGTACAATCTGACCGTGAGTTTTGAAGTCGGAACGGATCAGGATATTGCGCAGGTCAAGGTGCAAAACCGCGTTGCTCAGGCCGAACCGCTCCTGCCGGCAGAAGTGATGGATCAGGGCGTAACGGTTCAGACCCGTTCGTCGGACATGCTCGGGTTCTTAATGATACGTTCTCCGAACGGCACCCATGACCAACGCTTTATCAGCGATTATGCCACCAAAGTGATCCAGCCGGCACTCGAACGGATTCCCGGGGTCAGCAGTGCACAGGTGTACGGCCCGAAATACAGCATGCGCGTCTGGATGAATTCAGATCGTCTCGCGGCTCTGGGTCTCAGCGCCTCCGATGTGACGTCCGCGATTGAACGCCAGAACATTCAGGCGTCGGTCGGATCGGTCGGCAGCGTGCCTGGGGACGGCTCGGTGGAGGTGACCTACACGCTGAAGGCGGAGGGTCGCCTGAATGACCCGGCCGATTTTGAAAATATTGTTGTGCGTACCGCGGCGGACGGGGCCGTCGTTTACCTGAAAGATGTCGCCCGTGTCGAAAAAGGGGCTGATAGCTATCTGTATGAAGGAAAATACAACGATGAAGTTGCTGTTCCCATCGGCATCAGCCGTTCCACCGGCTCCAACGCGCTCGATGCGATGGATGCGCTGCGAGCGGAAATGGAATCGCTGAAAAAACTGTTTCCGGACGACCTTGACTATGTTCTTCCGTACGATGCGACCGAAGTTGTACGCGTCAGTATTCAGGAAATCGTCACCACACTGCTGCTTACCGTTCTGCTGGTGGTCATCGTCTGCTATCTGTTTTTGCAGGACTGGCGTGCCACGCTGGTTCCTACCCTCACCATTCCGGTCTCTCTCTGCGCCACTTTCGCCGTGCTGATGGCCTTCGGCTATAGTATCAATACCCTGACCCTGTTCGGACTTGTGCTGGCGATCGGTGTGGTAGTCGATGATGCCATCGTGGTTGTTGAACGCGTGCTTTATCTGATGGAAACCGAAGGGCTGGATCATAAATCGGCAACAATCAAAGCAATGGAACAGATCAGCGGAGCGGTTATTTCCACGACGCTGGTGCTGCTGGCTATCTTTGTGCCGATCGGATTTGTCAGCGGGATCACCGGCCGCATTTATCAGCAGTTCGCCGTCTCCATTTCCGCCGCTGTTCTCTTTTCCACGGTTAACGCACTGACCCTCAGTCCGGCGCTTTGCGCCACTCTGCTGAAGCTCATCAAGCCCAAGCAGCACGGCCCGCTCCGCTGGTTCAATACCGGTCTCGATCGGGTGCGCACTCGTTATGTATCCGCCTCCACCCGCCTGGCGCGTCGGCTCTTTATCCCGGTCTTTATCCTGCTCGGCGTCGTGGCCGGCATCTGGTTGATCGGCTCCCGCAGCTCCTCGGCCTTCCTGCCGCAGGAAGATCAGGGCGTGATCCTCGGTGCGGTTCAGCTGCCTGAAGGGGC
>JASKKX010000040.1 GCA_030153935.1 Verrucomicrobiota bacterium
AGGTGCTTCTGTTTCCTGTCACCACAACAAAGAAAGGAACGCACATAGCCATAGTCCACTTTCAACCCGGGTTTCGTCCGGCACTTCCCTGCGTTTTTGGCGCAAAATGGGATTCGTCGGGTTTCCAAAAGCACGCTCGAACGGGGTCTGCGGCGTGTCGCCGCTCTTTTGAAATCGCCCGTTCTGTCCGCTCCTGGGTTGACTCTGTCCGGCAGACCGTGTGCCCTTGCGCCGTGAAGCGCCGTGCCGCAACGCAGTTGCCGGGAAATGTGTTTTTGCATCCTTTTTCTATTCGTGTACATTGACACCTAATTCACGGTTAAAAAGGGATTTTTCCAATGATTTACAGAATTGAAATCGGATTGAAGCGGGGTGTGCCGGATGCGCGGGGACGCGGGGTGATCCGCCGGGCGAAAAGCGCGCTGGGACTGCACATTAAGTCGTGCCGGACGCGTGACATCTATAAAGTGGACGCCCAAATAAAGCGCTCGGAAGCCAAGGCCGTTCAACTCGGTTTTGCCGATGCCGTGGTGGCCCGTTCGGCCCTCGGCCGCCTGAAAGCGCCGTCCAGCTTCGACTGGCTGCTCGAAATCGGTTTCAAACCGGGCGTGACCGATAATGTCGGCCGCACCGCGCGCGGCGCAATGGCCGATATTATCGGACGCGAGCTGGCCTGGGAAGAGCAGGTCTATACCTCCGTCCAGTATCTTCTGAAAGGGGATCTGAGCCGCAGGGATGTCGAGCGCCTTGGCAATGATCTGTTGGCCAACACACTGATTCAAACCGTTCAGGTTTTTTCTCAGGATGAATGGAATGCGTCAGAACCGGATCTGACCGCGCCGGTATTTGATGACCATCCGGAAATTAAGGTCAACGTCATTGAACTGCCGGACAATGATGCCGAGCTGATGAAAATTTCGAATGACGGCATTCTCTCCCTTTCGCTTGAAGAGATGCGTACGATTCGCAATCACTATCTGCGTGAGGACGTCAAAGCGCACCGTACGGAGCTTGATCTGCCGGAATGGCCGACGGATATTGAGCTCGAATGTATCGCTCAGACCTGGTCGGAACACTGCTCGCACAAGATTTTCTCCGGAACCGTCGACTATAAAGACGAAGAAACCGGGCAGACGGAAATCATCAACTCGCTTTATAAAACGTATGTGAAAGCCTCCACGAAAAAAGTGGCGGAAACAATCGACTGGCTGGTTTCCGTGTTCACTGACAACGCGGGCGTCATTAAATTCAACGAAGACCTGCACCTGGTTTACAAAGTGGAAACCCATAATTCGCCGTCCGCGCTCGATCCCTACGGCGGAGCCATGACCGGCATTGTCGGCGTCAACCGCGATCCGCTCGGCACCGGCATGGGGGCGTCGCTGCTGTCCAACGTCTGGGGATATTGTCTCGCTTCACCGTTTTATGACAAACAAGTCCCGGAAGGCCTCATGCACCCGCGCCGTATTCGCGACGGGGTTCACGAGGGGGTGATCGACGGCGGCAACCAGTCCGGTATTCCTTACAGCCGCGGTTTTGAATGTTTTGATGAACGTTACCTCGGCAAGCCGCTTGTTTACTGCGGCACGATGGGCACGATTCCGGTCGAGGTCGGGGGGCGTCCTTCCGAACGCAAGGAAATCGAAGTCGGCGACTGGACCGTCATGTGCGGCGGACGAATCGGTAAGGACGGGATCCACGGCGCGACTTTTTCATCCGAAGAGCTCCGTACCGAATCGCCCGCACAGGCCGTGCAGATCGGCGACCCGATCACCCAGCGCAAGCTTTATGAATTTCTGATTGAGGCCCGTGACCTCGGTCTGTTCCGCTGTATCACCGACAACGGCGCGGGCGGTATTTCCTGCTCGTTCGGCGAAATGGGCCAATATTCCGGTGGCTGCGAATGCGAACTCAAAGATGCGCCGCTGAAGTACGAAGGCCTCCAGCCGTGGGAAATTCTGGTTTCCGAAGCGCAGGAACGCATGACGCTGGCTGTGCAGCCTGAGTGTCGTGAGGCCTTTGAAAAACTGGCCAAACAGCGCGATGTCGAAGTCGCCTTTATGGGCAAATACAATGATTCCGGTTACTTCACCATCAGGTATGACGGCAAAGTTGTCGCCAGCCTCGATATGGATTTCCTGTACGAATCCGGCTGCCCGACGCTGCAGATGAAAGGTGTCTGGAAAAAGCCGGACATTCCGGCACCGGACAAGGCGCGCGGCGGCAGCCGCAATCAACAGCTCAAAACCATGATGGGCCGGCTGAATATCTGTTCGCGTGAGTACAAGAGCCGCATGTATGACAGTGAAGTCAAAGGTCTTTCGGTAGTGAAACCGTTCGTCGGAATCCATGCCGACGTGCCGTCCGATGCAACGGTGATGCGCGTGGAATATAACCGCAACCGCGGCGCGGTTCTGGCGGAAGGGATCAATCCGTGGTTCTCAGATCTCGACACTTATCACATGACGGCCTCGGTTATCGACGAAGCGGTCCGCCGGATTATCAGCGTTGGCGGTCGTCTGGATCGCATTGCGATTCTGGACAACTTCTGCTGGCCCGATCCCGTTCAGTCCGAAAAAACACCGGACGGCGAATATAAAATGGGGCAGCTCGTCCGTTCGAACAAAGCGCTCTACGACTATACGGTGGCTTACGGGGTTCCGGCTGTTTCCGGTAAAGATTCCTGTAAAAACGATTCGACCCGCGGCGGCAAAAAAATCTCCATTCCGCCGACGCTGCTGATCTCTTCGATCGGCCAGATCGATGACGTGCGCAAAGCGGTTACCCTGCCGCTGAAAGAAGCGGGTAGCCCGATCTATCTGATCGGCACCACGAAAAATGAACTCGGCGCTTCCGAATGGAACCGCATGCTGGCGGAAGAACAGGGTACGCCGATGAACTACGGCGGCAGCGTGCCGACGGTCGATGCAGAGACGGCGCTGAAAATCTATCAGGCGATGAACCAGGCCGCGGCGGAAGAGCTGCTGCTCTCTTCGCACACGCCGACCAAAGGCGGGCTGGCCGTCGGCTTCGCGCTGGTCTGTATAGGCGGCGGACTCGGGGCGGAAATTGACCTGTTGAAAATTCCGGTGTCCGGACGAAAGGGCCTGACCGATGACGAGGTTCTCTTTTCCGAATCCAACAGCCGCTTCATCGTTTCGGTGAAAGCCGAAAACGCCGCGCGCCTTGAAGAACTCTTTGCGGGCCTGCCGGTCGCGCAGATCGGAACCGTCACCGCAGAGAAAAAACTGGTCGTGAACGGCACCAAAGGCGCATCCAAAATCGACACCGATCTCGACAGCCTGATTAAACCATTCAAACATACTCTCTATGGTATTTAATGGACACGGGTTTACTTCAGCACGGAAACGCCTGGTTTTAATTTCAGCGACCGGTTAACGCGCTGGCGGCTCACACACGTGCTGAAGTTTGCCAGTGGTTGGAAGAAAGCGGAATCGGCGGCGGTCAGGCCGCCGATTTGTTTTTTACGAAGCCGCCGGGTATATGATTCCGTCTTGAAGGTACACGTTTCGAGCGCTCTGCTGCTTTTCAGTTAAGCCGTTATAAAAGAAAAGTTGAAGCCGGCAGTGGACTGTGTTTTATTTTACAGCTTATCGCGCGTAAGGGGAAACTGGCCGAACTTTTGGAGGTTTTGGCGACGCAGCTGGGGGGGTGAGACAAATGTTCAAACTGAAAGAGAACGGCAGTGATGTCAAAACCGAAATGATCGGCGGGCTGACCACCTTTTTGACGATGGCCTATATCATTTTTGTGAATCCGCTGATTCTGAGTGAAGCCGGGATGGATAAGCCGGCACTGATCACAGCGACCTGTCTGGCGGCAGCGCTGGGAACGCTGCTGGTTGCTTTGTGGGCCAATGTTCCGTTTGCGATGGCTCCCGGCATGGGACTGAACGCCTTTTTCACCTATACGCTTGTGATGGGACAGGGCCTCGATTGGCAGACTGCGCTGGGTGTGGTTTTTGTTTCCGGGGTAGCGTTTTTTGTTTTAACTGTGGCAGGTATCCGGGAAAAAGTGGTGAATGCCATTCCATTGAGCCTCCGGATTTCCACCGCGGCGGGGATTGGTCTTTTTATTACGTTTATCGGTTTGAAGAATATGGGGTTGATCGTCGATAATCCCGCCACACTGATTTCAATCGGCCCGATGACCCGGCCGGTGCTCATCGGGCTGGGTGCGCTGCTTCTGATTACCATTCTTGAACTGCGGAAAGTGAAAGGGTCTATTCTGATCGGAATTGCCGCAGCGACGATTGCCGGGGTGTTTTTCGGAGAAGTTGCCATGCCGGACAGGGTCTGTTCCGCACCGCCGAGTCTGGCACCGATCGCTTTTCAGCTGGATATTGCGAGTGCGCTGAAATGGGGGCTGGTCGGCGCGATTTTTTCTTTCATGTTTGTGGATCTGTTCGATTCAATCGGTACGATTGTGGCCTGTTCCTATGAAGCGGGTCATGTGGAGCCCGACGGCACGATCAAGAACATTGACAAGGTGCTTGAGGCGGATGCGGTGGCGACAGTTGCCGGTGCATTGCTGGGAACGAGCACCACCACAACCTATATCGAGTCCGCCTCCGGCATTGCGGATGGCGCCCGCACCGGTCTGGCCTCCGTTGTAACGGGACTTCTCTTTTTGGCGGCTCTTTTTTTTGCACCGCTGATCGGCGCGGTTCCGGGGTTTGCCACGGCTCCGGCTCTGGTTATCGTCGGGGTCTTTATGTTCCGCAATATCCAGGAAATTGACTTTTCCGATATGAAGGATGCTGTTCCGGCGTTTCTGACGATGATTCTGATGCCGCTGACATTCAGTATTTCAACCGGGCTGACCGTTGGATTCCTCGCGTACCTTCTCATCAGCATCCTCAGTGGCGGGATCAAACAGATTTCGCCGGTGATGTGGGTGGTGGGTCTTCTTTCCGCCATTAACCTGGTGGTTACGACTGTCCATTAATTCTATTTGCATTAAGGAGTTGCTGTTATGGTGGAAAAGGGTCTGGGTAAAGTGCTGCTTTCGCGGGAGCATCTGCAGAAAATCGTCGAGCGGCTGGGTCGCGAAATCACAGCAGCTTATCAGGAGTCGGAGAATGAACTGGTCGTGATCGGACTGCTGCGCGGTTCTTTTATTTTCATGGCCGACCTGATTCGGCAGATTAAACTGCCGATGACCACCGACTTTATGACCATTTCGAGCTATGGTGACGGCACGGTCAGTTCCGGTGATATCAAGGTGGTGATGGACCTTGATGAAACGATCAGCGGCTGCGATGTGCTGGTGGTCGAGGACATTATTGATACGGGGAATACATTCAGTAAAGTCATCCGGATGCTTGAAGCCCGCGACCCCGCTTCTCTGAAGATCTGCACGCTGCTGAACAAGCCGTCACGGCGAAAGATCGACGTGCAGATTGACTTTTGCGGGATGGAGATTCCCGATGAATTTGTGTGCGGCTACGGACTGGATTATGCGCAGAAATATCGCAACGTTCCGTATGTCGGCATTTACACCGGTTCGCCTGTCTGATGCGCTGTGCGCACTGAATCTTCCCGCCGGGGGTCGGGTCAACGTCCGGGTAACCGATCAACCCCAGGTCGGACTGCATGACGCGGCGGTGCCGGGCACTGCGAGGGATTCGTGCGGTGAAACCCCGGCAGCAGGAAGATGAAGGGTCCTCTATTTACGGAGCACTCGAGGCGGTGGATGGAGACTCTGAATTTAAGATGCTTCCGCGAGCTGATCTGCCGCGGAGGCAGGGCTTTCTGCAGCAGATCGTATCGTCTCTCACGTCCGGTCTTTGGTAGGCGACGGGTGGCTGCACACCCAGGCAAACGCTGCACTCGCGGACTTTTTACCGATATATTTAGCGTAAATGGTATCAATTACCGCAGCCAGAAGCTCGGCTTCAATCCCGACAATTACAAATAAATAAAAGGAAACGGTTTTTCTTTTACTTAAGATAGCAGATGACTTTCTGGTCGACCGCGTTGGCCCAGAGGTTGACGGTGCTGCCGCCGGGCAGATCACTGGTTTCGATAACGTGTACGGCGTCGACCCATTTCCCGGCGGAAGGAATGAGATCAAGCAGCCGGTTGCGGCCGTTCAGGAAAAATTCTTCGTTGAGGAAGTTGCTGCCCTGCTTCGGGAAGAGCGCGAGATAGAGCATATTGTTTTCGACGAGCTCGTTGAGGAAGTGTGTTCCCAGTGAAACGTCCGGCACAAGGTGTTCGTGCATAGCGACAATTTCGCACAGAACATTAACGTTATTGATGTCGTTGAAACTGACAGGAACACCCAGCTCCGGACTGCTGGTGCCCCACCGTCCGGGACCAAGAAGCATAACCGTGCTGTCCGCAGAGGCGGTACGGTTGATTTCGCCAATCAGCCGGGAGACGGCGTAACGCGCCTGCTGCGGAAGCTTTCCGTAAAGTGCGGGAACGACGTAGATCAGGCGGTCGACCGGAATCAGACGGCTCTGCCCGACGACCGCGCCGCGCGCTTCAATGATGAGGCTTCGTTCCGGCACGTTGATTTCCGGCAGCTTGACCGCGCCGATACCCTGAACCTGAAGCGGACGGCATTGCACCAGATTGATGCGGTAGTGGTTGCTGTCCACAAAGTTCATGGTGAATTCAATATCTATCGGATAATCGTAGGCTTCGTGCAGGATGCGGAGAATATCGCGCATGTCCTGAACAAAGGGGGTCTCCTTGAGCAGCTTGTCGAACGTGAGGATCCGGCGCTCAACCCGCCGTTCGTCAGGCAGTTTGACGTAATCGCGGGAAGCAAACATATCCAGCGGCAGGTCCTCCGGCGGTGTGCGGACCAGCTCGCTGAACAGTTCCGAAACCGGCTGGTTGGATTCGAGGTCAAGGCAGTCCACGCGGCGCTGCGTATATTGCAGCGTCGCTTCAAAGTTGCCTTCCGGCCGTTTGTCCGGCACGTTCAGCGCGACGATGCGGGTGTGGTCGTCGTCCGAGCGGTCCACGGCGCGCGTGCCGAGTCCGAAGACCAGGCGCATGACCCCGGCCTGCGGATCAATTTCCGGACTCCACGCGTAGGGATTGAAAGAAAACGCGACGCCCGCCGCCTGCGGATAAAAGTAGTGTCCGTACGATGCGCCGGAAACGCGCATGACCAGCAGCGCCATCTGTTCGTCTTCATCGAGCGCGCCGCGATGGGCGCGGTAGTTCAGCGCCCGCTCACTCATCGAACTGGCGTAAATTGTTTTTACGGCGGCGAGCAGATCCTGACGGCGGTGCTCGCGCGGTCCCTGATTGGCGCAGAAGACGCTGTCGTATTTTCCGGCGTACGAATTGCCGTAGTTGTCTTCGAGCAGCGATGACGAGCGCACGATGAACGGCGACGACCCGAAGTAGTCGAGCATTTCATCAAACTGCTGGAGGATGTAATCGGGGAAATCGCCGCGGATGATCATGTGCCGGGCTTCTTCTGCTCCTTCGAGGAAGCGCTCGGGATCGCGCTGGTTCTGCCGCACTTTCCAGATGCCGTTGCGCACGAGAAAGGTATAGAACACGTCGGAACCGATGAAAAATGAATCGTGCTCTTCCAGCAGCTCGACGTAATGCGGGTCGGTGCGTTTAAGAATGGCGCGGGCCAGAAGCATCCCGACGGCTTTTCCGCCGATCAGTCCGGTGCCGATCATGCGCCTGCGCACGTCGAGAATATCTTCGAGCGTCAGATTGCGCGCAATCAGCCGCTGCATCCCCTCGTCACGCGAGATGATCATCCGCGCGAGCTGCTCGTAGAGCATTTTCCCGCGCTCGGGGATGTCCGGTCGGTAGGTTCCGGCCTTGATCATCTCGCGGGCGCGGATAAATGCCGTCTCCCAGAAATCGCCGCTGCTGTCGGCGCTCAGCCCCGACCAGCGGGCCGAGGTGAGAATCTCGGAAATTATGTTACTGGAACTGACCGCGTGGAAAGTATCGTCCTCCTTGCGCCATTCATGAAGCATGTTGATTGTCGAAGAGTACCGGTGCTGCGTTTTCATCGGGCGCAGATAGAGATGGCCTTTGTAGGAATAGACATCGAGAAACAGTTGCGTCGTGCGGCTGATCGGGCCGATGGCGTGCTGGGTGTGATAATTGCGGAAGAGGGCGAAGTAAGTGACGGTTTCGAGGTCGAACAGATACGGGCAGGTCAGCATGAAAAAATTGCCGAGCATTTGGTCTGAATACCAGTCCACCGCCAGACACGACAGACAGTCGAAAACGTAAAACGCCCCTTTGCCGACGCGGCGGATGACTTCATGGATGCGGGCGATAAATCCTTCGAAGCCGGCCTGCGGATCGAGTTCATGCACTTCGGTCGCCATAAAAGAGGGCAGCAGCGGTTCGTGGCGCGCAAAACGGAAATAGATCAGCACGCGCCCGTTATCCTGCGCCGCCTGGGCGAACGGCAGAACAAACGCCTGATATTCCGTGATATCATCCACCTGCCAGACAATGTTATCGCCCGCCAGCACGCCGCGGATGGTGTGGTCAAGATCCTGAATCCCGGTGCTCAGTGTCGTGTTGAATGGTTTCATGGAGATCTCCTGCTCACCTCTGTCATTTTTTCATTTTTCCCCGGCATTGGAAAATCCAATATTCCAACGTCCATCCTTCCAGATAAAAAAGGGGGCCGAAGCCCCCTTTCATGCGAGGCAATGCCGCGGGGCTCAGATCAGTCCCTGAGCGAGCATGGCATCGGCCACTTTGGTGAATCCGGCGATGTTGGCGCCGGCCACATAGTTTCCCGCACAGCCGTATTCGGCGGCGGTTTCGAAGCAGTTCTGGTGGATGTTGACCATGATGGTGTTGAGCTTCTGATCCACTTCTTCGCGGCTCCAGCTCATGCGCATCGCGTTCTGACTCATTTCGAGTCCGGAGGTGGCCACGCCGCCGGCGTTGGCCGCTTTGCCCGGGCCGTACAGAATTTTCTTGGCCAGGAACCGGTCAACAGCTTCCGGCGTGCTCGGCATGTTGGCGCCTTCGCTGACGAGGAAGCATCCGTTATCGAGCAGGGTCTTGGCGTCGTCGCCGTCGATTTCGTTCTGCGTGGCGCTCGGGAAGGCGCAGTCGCATTTGACACCCCACGGGCGTTTGCCTTCCAGATACTGCGCCTTGCTGAACTTTTTGGTGTACTCGCTGATGCGGCCGCGCTGCACGTTTTTGAGATCCATGACCCAGGCGAGTTTTTCTTCGTCGATGCCGTCCGGATCGACGATTGTTCCGGCGGAGTCAGACAGCGTAACGGCTTTGCCGCCGAGCTGGTTGATTTTTTCAACGGTGTACTGTGCGACGTTGCCGGATCCGGAAACCGTACACACTTTGCCTTCGAGGCTGGTGCTGCGGGTTTTCAGCATTTCCTGCGCGAAGTAGACGGCACCGTAGCCGGTGGCTTCCGGACGGATCAGCGAGCCGCCCCACTTCAGCCCTTTACCGGTGAATATGCCGGTGAACTCGTTGCGGATGCGGCGGTACTGACCGAACATGAAACCGATTTCGCGCCCGCCGACGCCGATGTCGCCGGCCGGGACGTCCGTGTCGGGGCCGATGTGGCGCTGCAGTTCGATCACAAAGCTCTGGCAGAAACGCATCACTTCGCTGTCGGATTTCCCTTTCGGATCAAAGTCCGATCCGCCTTTTCCGCCGCCCAACGGGAGCGTGGTCAGCGCGTTTTTAAAAACCTGTTCGAAGCCGAGGAACTTCAGGATGCTGGCGTTGACGCTGGGGTGGAAACGCAATCCGCCTTTGTACGGGCCGATGGCGCTGTTGAATTCAAAACGGAAGCCGCGGTTGACCTGGACCTGACCTTTATCATCCTGCCACGGTACGCGGAAGATGATCTGGCGCTCGGGTTCCACGATGCGGTGCAGGATCTTTGCATCGCACAGATCTTTGCGGCGGGCCATCACCGGCTCCAGCGATTCGAGCACTTCGCGCACAGCCTGCAAAAACTCCGGCTCACCCGCATTGCGCCGTTCGACAATCTCCAGTACTTCCTTGATCACGTTCATTTTTTTCTCTCCCTGTTCAGATTTCCGGTTTAACTCTATACGGCATCATTAAGCGTCGTATAAATCCTGTAAGAATGCCCCCGTTTCATTAAAAAACTCCCTCGAGTTAACGGGTTTTTCTGTCGAAATTTACATTTAAAAAATAACACAGCATTATTACTGTATAATTTTTAAGGTTCAAGACAACTTGAGGGGCTTCTCACGAAACAGGTTCAACAGCAAATGATAAGTATCTTCATGACGATGATTAAGCCTGAACTCACACTCTTTAGGTTCAAACAGAAGTTCTGTTTATGAATACCTCGAAATTTCGAAAGCCTGCCTTCTGAGTGTGTACTTTGCCTGGCCGCTTTATAAGCCCGAAGGCGACGGTCTTCCTCTGGTCGCCCCGGCCTCTCCCGAACCTTTTTTCAACTCAAAGGCGGGGTAATTACCTCCCGTCTCATGAAGGGTACCCGGCCGCGCGGACGGACCGGCGGCGGAGGATCGCATCGCGGCGGAATATAACGAGGCCATCACTAAATCACAGATTCTCATTGATCCGGGGCTTCGCGCCAGACTCGGGACCCTGTCGGTTGGCCGGTCGACACGTTTCGCGATGAGTTGCCGGCTGCCGGTGAAATTGGAAAATACTTCCGTCGGGGAATGGTTTGAAGTAAATTCCAATCCATGAGCAAACTCAACGGAACCATCGCTCACGTTATGCGCCGGTTCACCCTCGACAAATGGGGCGGCACGGAGACCGTTGTGTTCAACCTGGCGCGCGAACTCATAAAAAGCGGACTCGACAGTCCGATTTTCTGCACCGACATGTTTGCTGAACCCGGAGAAGAGCTCATTGATGGGGTCACCGTTCGGCGCTTCCGCTACTGCTTTCCCTGGTTCGGACTGACAGAGGATGCCAGGGCCAAGCTGCGTCTGAAGGGAGGCAGCCCCCTCTCTCTGTCTCTCTTTTTTGCGCTGCTGCGGCAGAAAAACCTGACGCTGATCCATACACACGTCGGACGGCGGCTCGGCGGCATCGCCCGCACGGTCGCACGAATCCGCAACGTGCCGTACGTTATTCACGTGCACGGCGGAAAGTATACGGTTGCTCAGGAACAATACGATAAAATGGTCGCCCCGGTTCGGGGGAAATTCGAGTGGGGAAAACTGTTCGGCCTGCTCTTCGGATCGCACAGAGTCTATGCCGATGCCGATGCGGTGATCTGTGTCGGGCAGAGCGAAGCCGCAGAGATGCTGCGCCGCTCGCCGGGACAGAACATCCACTATCTTCCCAACGGAGTGCATGTGCGGCGTTTTTCCGAGGCCTCGCCGGCACTGTTCCGTGAAGCATACGGTCTTGGAAACCGGCAGTTTGTGCTCTGCGTTTCCCGGATCGACTTTCAGAAAAATCAACTGATGCTCATCAAAGCTTTTTCCGAATTCCGCAAAAACCATCCGGACTGGGAGCTCGTCTTCATCGGTCCGGTCACTGTTGAAGAATATCATCAGCAGATGCTCGAGGAGATCGAACGGCTGGAACTGAATGAAGCGGTGCGGATTATTCCCGGACTGCGCCCCGGCGATCCGCTCCTGCCATCCGCCTGTAAAGCCGCTGATTTTTTCGTTCTGCCGAGTTCCAATGAACCGTTTGGCATCGTCATCCTTGAAGCGTGGGCTGCGGGAACTCCCGTCATTGCTACGCGTGTCGGCGGGATTCCCGGCTTTACCGCCGACGGAGAAAACATCCTGCTTTGTGAAGACAACAATACGGCGATGCTTGCAGAAAAAATGGAGCAGCTGAGCGGTTCGCCGGAGCTGCAGCAGAAACTCGCGGCAAACGGGTTTGCCGCGGTTTCCGCCGGCTACGACTGGAGCGTCATCGCCGCGCGGCTCATGCAGATTTATGAAGAGGTTTTGAAATGACCCGACTGCTCATCTGGAGCGGCGTTTTTCTCGGGGGCTGGATCGGATGGTGGCTCGGCGCGAAACTGGGCTTCGGCTGGGCTTTTTTTCTGAGCAGTCTCGGCAGCATCGCCGGCGTTTTTCTCGGCTGGAAAATCGGCCAGGATTATTTCTGAACCAGGAGTGTTTCCACCCGTTGGAAAAATTTCATTCGGTTTTCCGGACCTCCGGATTATGCCATCTTATTCCGCAGCACGTAATTCAACACCCCGCCGTTTTTCAGGTATTCAATTTCAAGCGGTGTGTCGACGCGCGCTTTAACCTGAAACTCTTTGCCGCCCGCTTTTACCGTCAGGATTTTCCCCGGCGTAAAGTCTTTGGAAACACCGGTGATGGAAAAGCGTTCTTTCCCGGTCAGGCCAAGGCTTTCCACCGAGTCATGACTCATAAATTCACAGGGAATGATGCCCATGCCGACAAGGTTGGACCGGTGGATCCGCTCGAAGCTTTCGGCAATGACCGCTTTGACCCCAAGCAGTTTGGTGCCTTTGGCCGCCCAGTCGCGCGACGAGCCGGCCCCGTACATTTTACCGGCCAGGACGACCAGCGGGGTGCCGGTTTCAGCGTATTTCATGGCGGCATCGTAGATAAACATTTTTTCGCCCGTCGGTAAATAGACGGTATACCCGCCCTCCCTGTCGACCAGTCTGTTCTTAATGCGGATGTTGGCAAAGGTGCCGCGTAACATCACTTCGTGATTCCCGCGACGTGATCCGTAGGAGTTGAAGTCCCGCGGCTCTACACCGTTCGCACGCAGATAGTCCGCTGCGGGGCTGTCGATGGCGATATTGCCTGCCGGAGAAATGTGATCGGTGGTGATGAAATCGCCGAAGCAGCCGAGTACCGCCGCATTTTCGATGTCGGCCAGCGGCTCAGGCGGTCCGTCGCATCCCTCGAAAAAAGTGGGTTCGCGAATGTATGTGGAATCGGGATTCCAGGCAAATACTTCTCCGGGAATGACATCGAGGGCATTCCATTCGGGACTGATCGCTGCAGTGTCTTTATAGACCTCCGTGTAGAACGAGGAGTCGGAAGCCAAGGCAATCGCCGCCTGCAGTTCATCGGTCGTCGGCCAGATATCTTTCAGAAAAACATTGCTGCCGTCGGATGCCTTGCCGAGGGGCTCGCTTGTCAGGTCAATGTTGACCGTACCGCTCAGGGCATAGGCGACGACCAGCGGCGGCGAGGCAAGGTAGTTGGCTTTAGTGAGAGGATGGACCCGTCCTTCAAAGTTGCGGTTGCCGGACAGCACGGCGGCAACCGTCAGGTCCAGTTCTTTGATTACCGTTTCGACTTCCGGCGCCAGCGGCCCGCTGTTGCCGATACAGGTGGCACAGCCGTAGGCGGCAATCTGAAAGCCGAGCTTGTTGAGCGGCTCAAGCAATCCGGCCTTTTCGAGATAACGCGCGGCCGCTCTGGAGCCGGGAGCCATCGATGTTTTAACATACGAGGGGACCGTCAGTCCCTTTTCAACCGCTTTTTTGGCGACAAGCGCCGCACCCATCATCAGGCCGGGGTTGGAGGTGTTTGTGCAACTGGTGATCGATGCAATGACGACGGCGCCATCCCTAAGCTCCGGCATGGAAGAAGCCGGTGCCGCACGGTCTCCGGCGAAGTCGGTGTTGAATTCCTCTTTAAGACCGGAGAGTGAAAGCTGCTGATGCGGCCGGCTCGGTCCGGCCAGCGATGGTTTTACCGTGGAAAGATCAAGTTTGAGCGTATCATTATATTCTGCGGCACTTTCAAACCCCCAAAGGCCCTGTGCCCTGCAATAGGCTTCGACGAGTGCGCACTGTTCCTCGGAACGGCCGGTTTCACGCAGATAACGGATCGTTTTCCCGTCGATCGGGAAAAAGCCCATGGTCGCCCCGTATTCGGGAGCCATGTTGGAGAGGGGACAGCGGTCCGCCAGACTGAGGTTGGCCGCGCCCGCGCCGTAAAACTCGACAAACTTGCCCACCACGCCTTTCTGACGGAGCATCCGGGTGACCGTCAGCGCCAGGTCGGTCGCGGTTACGCCGGGTTCGAGCGCTCCGGTAAATTCAAATCCAATCACTTCCGGCGTTAAAATCGGAATCGGCTGGCCCAGCATGGCCGCTTCAGCTTCAATTCCGCCGACGCCCCAGCCGAGAACTCCCATACAGTTGATCATGGTTGTGTGACTGTCTGTTCCGACCAGCGTATCCGGGAAAGCCGTTCCGTCCTGAACGGTCACGCAGCTGGCGAGGTATTCCATATTGATCTGATGGCAGATGCCGAGGCCGGGAGGAAGTACACGCAGTTTTTCAAATGCGTCCTGCCCCCATTTCAGAAACTGATAACGCTCGGCATTGCGGTCGAACTCCCGGGCGATATTGGTTTCCAATGCCATGGAACATCCGGAAAGATCAAGTTGTATAGAGTGATCGACCACCAGATCGACCGGTACCTGAGGCTCAATCTCGGCAGGATTTCGGCCTGCCTTCTGCATTGCCGATCTCAAAGCCGCCAGATCGACGACACAGGGAACCCCGGTAAAGTCCTGCAGCAGGACTCTGGCAGGCGTGTAAGGCAGTTCGATCTGTTCACTCTTCGGAGACCAGTCGGCAAGCTGTTCAATGTGCTGCGGAGCATAAGCCGGATGACCCTGCATCCGGACGAGAGATTCCAGCAGGATTTTCACAGAGAAAGGAATTCGGGAGAAATCATAGCCTCCCTGTTTTTCCAGCTCCGACAGGCTGTAATAGGTAATGTCGGTTCCATCCAGTGTTTTTAAAAAATCGTTTTTATTCATACTGACTGAACTCCTCATTGATTGTAAAAGGCTGTGAGAATAAACCACAGACAGTATAGAAGCAACTGTGTTACGTCCGGCCGTCAATTTGAATCCATTTTGATCGGCAGGTTCGTTGAGCCGTTTGCAATGGAGGTAATTTTATCCGATCCGGACTGGTATAAAAAGCCGAATGGCCCATGCGAAGCCGGTAAAGGAGCACAAAGAAAAGCTTCCAATGGTCCCAAAACACGTTATGTTTTCTCCCGGCTAATCCAGCCTATTGAAATGGAGATCTTAAAATGGAAAAACTACAGAGCAAAAAAGCCTTCATCTGCGATATGGATGGCGTGATTTACCATGGAAGCAAACTGCTGTCCGGCGTGCTTGAGTTTGTGGAATGGCTGCAGAAAGAAGATAAAAAATTTCTTTTTCTGACCAACAGCAGTGCCCGTACACTTCGTGAGCTGAGTGAAAAACTGGCCCGTATGGGATTGGATGTGGACGCAAGCCATTTTTATACCAGCGCCCGGGCAACGGCAGCCTTTCTGGCCAGCCAGAAACCTGGCGGCTCAGCTTATGTCATCGGTGATGCGGGCATTATCAATGCTCTTTATGATGAAGGATACTCTATCAATGACACCAACCCGGACTATGTGGTTGTGAGCGAAAGCGCTAATTATGATTACGCGCGCATCTGCCACGCGACAAAACTGGTAAATGAAGGGGCGAAGCTGATCGGCACCAATCCGGATTTGACCGGACCGATTGAGGGCGGGCTGATTGCTCCGGCCACTGGAGCGCTGTTGGCACCAATTGAACTGGCAACGGCCCGTAAGGCCTATTATGTCGGGAAACCCAATCCGTTGATGATGCGGCATGCGCTTAATCATCTGAGTTGTCACCGCGAAGAGACGGCAATTGTCGGCGACCGGATGGATACCGACATCATTGCCGGAGTCGAGGCGGGAATCACAACGGTGCTGGTTTTGAGCGGCGTTACCCAGCGTGAAGATATTGATCTGTTTGCCTACAGTCCTAATTATGTACTCGAGGGGGTTGGCAACATCATTCCCCTTTCGTCTGGCGGCAAAAAAAACAGATGAAAGAAGAAGCCACTGACCGGCGGGCGGTTTTTTTCATTGTGAAGGCTGTTATAAACGATCAGCAGTTCCATATATCAGGTGACTCAGAGTGCTTAATCGAACGGGTTTTCATTAATCCTTTCCTGAAGAAGGACAAAACGTGTACTTTATTTTTTTATCGGGACAGCACACATGAACCTCAAAAAAATTCTTACGAAAGATTCAGTTCTGCTGGATTTGAGAACGGATACCAAACAGGAGGTGATCAAGGAACTGGTTACCTTTATGGCCGCATCCGGGGAATTAATCAGCCCCACGGCAGCGGTGCAGGCCGTACTGGCGCGGGAAGCCAAAATGTCTACGGGTATGCAAAACGGAATTGCTATTCCTCACGGTAAAACCGATGCGGTGAATCAGCTGGTTGCCGCAATAGGCATCCATCGCGCCGGAGTCGATTTCGACTCCATGGATGGGAAACCTTCTCACATATTCATCATGACGCTTTCGCCGGAAAACCGCGTCGGACCGCATATTCAGTTTCTTGCTGAAATCAGTAAAATTCTTTGCCGTTCAAACCTGAGGGAACAACTGCTGAACGCATCGACAGCCGATGAAATCCTTAATTTACTGACCGTTTAAAGGGTGTTTATGAGTCCCGTCTCACATGACCCTGAAACCGTCGGCGCTGTCGTTCAGGTGGTTCAGCGGGCAGTACATGTGCATACCCATACGGAAGTGATGACTTTGCTGGTTTTGCCGTTGGCATTGATTATCATTGCTGCCCGGCTTGGCGGATTTCTGTTCCGGTGCTTTTTAAAACGGCCGAGTGTTCTCGGTGAGCTGGTATCGGGTATGCTGATCGGTCCGTATGCTTTTGGTCGACCGAGTTCCTCTGCCGGGCATTGGTCCATGGTTTGCGACTGAATCCATCGGATTGCCGGTTTCCTTTAAGCTCTATGCGATTGCAACCGTCGCTTCAATTGCATTGCTCTTTCTTTTCGGGTCTTGAAACCGGCCTGCGTATGTTTCTGCGCTATTCTGTCGTCGGTTCAATGATTAAGACCGGGGGCTGTTTTTTCTTCTGTTCCGGGCGATTTCTGCGCCGTATGGTTCGGACTCGCCCCGTCATTATATGCATCCCTCGGTTTCACTCGGGTTGGCGACGCTCTTGGCGGGACCCTCCGAAATGGCCGGACCGGCCATGATTATTCGGTGCCTAAAGTAAAATTAATGACTTTTGTCGCGCCCCGCACGGGGCGCGTGGATTGAAACAGCAACGTAGCATAATATATCTTTGGTTTGTCGCTGTTTCCGGAGGAATCAGGGAAGGAAGCCAGATCGCAAAACGGAGTACAATATAAAACATAATAAACATTATCATTTATAATATATTTATTTTTAAATTAAAAAACAATGATTTTAGTTGCTTAGAATTTAAAACATTATAATTTTTTAATGTTTGGGGGAGTTATGACGAATCAGGAGCGGGAAATAACAGCAGCAGTACTGAAGGCAATGGCCCATCCGGTACGGATCGGTGTGATCGAGATTCTGGCCACCGGCGAAAAAACCTGTACAGAGCTGTATGAGGAGATCGGCTGCAGTCAGTCGATGATGTCACAGCAGCTCAAGATTCTCGGCCAGCAGGGACTGGTTTCCATCCGCAAGGAAGGCACACAGAAATACTGCACACTGCAGAATCCCGACTTTCTGAAACTGTTCGACTGTATGCATAAGCACCTGCGTACGTTTCTGCACTTTCAAGACGATAAACATAAGGAATGATCATGGAATCCGAAAAACTTGTAATCATCGGCGGAGTGGCCGGCGGCGCCAGTGCGGCGGCACGCGCCCGGCGGCTGAGCGAAACGGCTGAAATTATCCTGCTCGAACGGGGCCCGTACATCTCGTTCGCCAATTGCGGATTGCCCTATCACATCGGAGGAGAAATCGAAGATCGTGACCGCCTGCTGGTCACGACTCCGGAAATGCTCGCAAAGCGTTTTTGTATCGATGTGCGCACGCGCCATGAAGTCCTCGGCATCGATCCGGACAAAAAAGAGGTCGAAATCAAAAACCTGGCGAGCGGCGAGATGTATCGGGAGTCCTATGACGCGCTGATTCTCAGTCCCGGTGCCGAGCCGGTCCGTCCGCCGATCCCCGGCATCGACCACGAAAAGATTCTGACGCTGCGCAACATGGAGGACATGGATCGCATCATTCAACTGCTCGACGGACAGACGCAGGCCGCCGTCATCGGCGGCGGCTACATCGGCCTCGAAATGGCCGAGGCGCTGCGCCGCCGCGGGATTGCGACCACACTGATCGAGCTGGCCCCGCAGGTAATGGGCCCGGCCGACCCGGAGATGGCTTCTATTCTGCATCAGGAACTGGAGCTTAACGGAGTCGATCTGCGGCTCGGTACATCGGTTACTGCCTTCGGTGAATCGGGTAAAGGAGTCTCCCTGACGCTCAGTTCCGGCGGAACTCTGGAAACCGGACTGGTGATTTTCGCCATCGGCGTAAAACCCGAAACCGCTCTTGCCAAGGCCGCCGGATTGGAAATCGGTCCGCGCGGCGGCATCAAAGTGAATGACCGCATGCAGACCTCCGTCGAAAACATCTATGCCGTCGGCGACGCGGTGGAAGTGACCGATTTTGTCACCCGGCAGCCGGCGCTCATCCCGCTGGCCGGGCCCGCCAACCGTCAGGGCCGTATCGCCGCTGATAATATTTTCGGTCGCGATGCGCACTATCGCGATACACAGGGCACGGCCATCTGCAAGGTATTCAACCTGGCGATCGGCATGACCGGACTGAGCGAAAAAGGAGCGAAGCGCGCGGGCATTTCGTTTGAAAAAATCTATGTTCATCCTGCCAGCCACGCTTCCTATTATCCGGGCGCCGCAGCGCTCACCATTAAAATGCTCTTTGATCCACAAAGCGGCAAGGTGCTCGGCGCGCAGGCCGTCGGCGCCGACGGCGTCGACAAACGGATCGACGTCTTTGCCGTTGCGATTCGTTCGGGTTTGACGGTTTTTGATCTCGAAGAACTCGAACTTTCCTATGCCCCGCCTTTCGGTTCCGCCAAAGATCCTGTCAACTATGCGGGATTTGTTGCTGCCAACGCGTTGAAGGGTGATGTCAAACTCTGCCAGGTTGAAGACGTCGTCAAACCGGCGCCGAATCAGAAACTGCTGGACACCCGAACGCCGGGAGAATTCGCCGCCGGCACGATCCCGGGATCGAAAAATCTTCCGCTCGATGAATTGCGCGGACGGCTCGGCGAACTGTCCAAAGAGACGGAATACCTCGTTTTCTGCAAAGTCGGACTGCGCGGCTATCTGGCCTGCCGCATTCTGTCGCAGAGCGGATTCAAGTGCCGCAATCTCACCGGCGGTTATATTACCTATCAGCGGGCCGTGGAACTGCCTACTGCTGAAATGCCGGAGAATCACAAGCCCGCCAGCGATTCCGACTACGAAGATATTCAAAAACCGTCCGGGATAAAAACGGTTAAAGTCATTGATGCCTGTGGTCTGCAATGTCCCGGTCCAATCCTTCAGCTCAAAAATGCAATGGATGAAATCAAGGAAGGCGAAGCCGTCAGCATCACGGCCTCTGATCCCGGCTTTGTCGCCGATGCGCCCGCGTGGTGCAATACCACCGGCCACGAGCTGATCGGGTTGGAGCCTGCGGAAAAGGGAACCTATCGCGCCACCGTAGTTAAACGTGCGCCTGCTTTCGGCGGAGTTCCAATGTCCGGAAAAAAGGTGATGACCAATGTCGTATTCAGCCATGATTTCGATAAAGCGATGGCCGCTTTCATTATCGCTAACGGTGCCGCCGCTGCGGGCTATGAAGTCACTTTATTCTTCACCTTCTGGGGCCTCAACATTCTGCGCAAATCCGGCCCGGTGACCGTAAAGAAAAACCTGATCGAAAAAATGTTCGGCATCATGATGCCGAAAGGCGCCGGCCGGCTTTCGCTCTCTAAAATGAATATGGCGGGCATGGGACCGGCGATGATCAAAGGCCTCATGAAACACAAAAACGTCATGACCCTTCAGGAGCTGATCGGTCAGGCGAAATCCAGCGGCGTGCGCATGGTGGTCTGCACCATGAGCATGGACTTAATGGGCATCAAGAGCGAAGAGCTTATCGACGGGGTTGAAGAAGGCGGCGTTGCCATGTATATTGACCACCTCAGCCGTTCATCAGCCAACCTGTTTATTTCATAAAGGAGGACACCATGCCACGCATCATCAACAAAGACGAATGCATCAACTGCGGAGCCTGCGAACCGGTTTGTCCGGTGGAGTGCATTTCCGAAGTGAACGGAAAACGGGTCATCAACGCGGCGGACTGCATCGACTGCGGAGCCTGTGAACCCGTCTGCCCGGTCAGCTGCATCTCCGAAGCCTGACCAACTGCGTTGGGGCCTGCTGGGTTTTCCAATGCTTGGAAAAAAGAGTGGAAGCGGCATCTTTACCGCTTTTAAGAAGAGGCTGGAAGCCTCTTCCACTATGAAAAAACCGGCCAGTGAATCGGGTAGGGCGCTTCGATGACGATTTTTTCTTTGCTGACCGGATGAAAGACCGTCAGTCGTGCGTGGTGCAGTGCAATTACCGCGCCGGGCAGTTTTGTTTTTGAGCCGTATTTTTCGTCGCCGATAATCGGACAGCCGATTGCGGCGAGCTGCGCGCGGATCTGGTGATAGCGCCCTGTGTGCAGCTGAATTTCCAGCAGTGACCGGTTGCCGGACTCTTTCAGGACCTTGTAGCCGAGCTGGCATTCGCGGGCAGCAGGATTGCCTTCCGGAGCCACTTCGGCGCGGAACTCGTCGTGGGTCAGAAAATGACGCAATAAACCTTCGCGCTGCGGTGGACAGCCGGTGACGACTGCATGATAAATTTTTTCAACCCGGTGTGCGCGCATGTCAGCATTCAGGCGTGAAAGGGCTTTGTCGGTGCAGGCAAACAGCACGACGCCGCTCACTATGCGGTCAATCCGGTGCACAGCATGCAGGAACACATTGCCCGGTTTGTTTTTGATTTTCTTGATGTACGCTTTCGAGCGGTCTTCCAGATTGTCGCGTGCCGTGCCGCTCGGCTGCGTCAGCAGTCCAGCCGGTTTATTCACCGCCAGCAGATGATTGTCATGATAAAGTACAGCCATCATAAGAGCGCCTTTAAGATGCAACCCACCTTGCGAAAGCGCCGCTGGGAAGGGGGAGAAC
>JASKKX010000041.1 GCA_030153935.1 Verrucomicrobiota bacterium
CCCGGATAAAAAGATCACCATCAACAATCCGGCTGCAATTGAAGCCGTTGAAATGGCGGCATCCTGGGTGGGAACCATCTCGCCTCCGGGCGTCACCGGCTTCGGAGAAGAAGATGCCCGCGCTACCTGGCAGGCCGGAAACTCCGCCTTTATGCGCAACTGGCCGTATGCCTATGGACTTGGAAATGCTGATGGCAGTGCAATCAAAGGTAAATTCGATGTGGCGCCTCTGCCGAAAGGAAAGTCCGGTCACGGGGCCGCTGCGCTTGGCGGATGGCAGCTGGGGGTCAGCAAATATTCGAAACACCCTCAGGAAGCCGTTGATTTTCTGCTGTGGCTGACCGGAAAAGAAGAACAGAAGTTCAAAGCTTTGGAAGGAAGTAACAATCCCACTTATAAAGCGGTTTATAACGATCCTGAGCTGAAAGCCAAGGCTCCTTTTATGGTCAAATTGTATGATGTTTTCATGAATGCGGTCGCCCGTCCCTCGACAGCAACCGCTCCAAAATATAACGAGACATCCGTCGCTTTCTTCACAGCGGTCCATTCCGTTCTCACTGGGGATAACGATGCCAAGACGGCCCTCGAAGAACTTGAGCTGGATTTGTCTGATCTGCTCGGCTATCCGACCGGAAAACCAACAGAATAACGGGTTGCCAATCAAAAATCCGTCCGGAGAAAATTCTCCGGACGGAGCAATCGGGGAAGGGAGAATCTGATGAAAAAACAAAACGGCAAACATTCAAAACTGATGAAAAGCGAAAAAAAGCTCGCTTATCTGCTTCTGACTCCCACCTTTTTGATTTTGACAGTGATTGCCTTCTATCCTTTGGCATCCGTTTTTGTAACAAGTATGACCGACCGTGCCTTTGCGAGTTCGGAAGAACACGGTTTCGTCGGACTTCAGAATTATAAAAAGTTGCTGGGGCTCACTGTCAAAGAGCTTCCGCAACAGGTTGATGAAGAAACAGGAGAAAAACGCTATGACGACGAAACCGGCCGTCCGGTTTATGAACGGGCGATCCGGATTCTGCCGCGAACCCCCATCCGCTACAAGGAAGTGTCGCAGTTCGGTCTTTTCGGCAAACGGTATGTAATCGGGGCGACAGACAGAGAGTTCATACGGGCCGTGTCGGATACACTTGGATTCACGGTCATCTCGGTTGTTCTGGAGACCATCCTCGGAATGATGGTCGCTCTGATTCTGAATACAAATTTCAAAGGCAGAGGGATCATGCGGGCGGTCATGCTCGTCCCGTGGGCGATTCCGACGGCTGTATCCTCCCGAATATGGGAGTGGATGTTTTCCTCGTCGCGAATCGGATTTTTTAATGTGATTTTTCAGAAACTGGGTTGGTCTGACGGTCAGTTCGCTTTCATCACAAACCCTTCCAGTCAGTTGTGGGCCATGGTGTCGATTGATGTCTGGAAAACCATTCCGTTCATGGCGCTGTTAATTCTGGCAGGTCTGCAGATGATTCCCGGAGAAATGTACGAGGCCGCGCGAGTGGACGGCGCCGGAAAAATCAGACAGTTTTTTTCACTGACGCTTCCTTTCCTGCGGCCGATTCTTGCTGTAGCGCTGATTTTCAGAACGCTCGATGCATTACGGGTCTTTGACCTTTTCCAGATCATCCTGGCTCAGAAGAGATATTCAATGGCCAGTTTCACATATTACCAGCTCATTGATAATCAGGCCATGGGATACTCCTCGGCCTCCAGTGTGATCATTTTCATGATTATTCTTATCTTTACCGTATTTTACATCAAGATGGCCGGCGGAGTGGAAAATGAAAAATAAGAAAATTTTAAAAATTATCAGTAAAACTCTGTTCTACCTGTTGTTGCTCCTGATCCTCATCGAAATGATATTCCCCTTTTACTGGGCGATTAATTCGTCTTTCAAGACAGAGGCGCAATTAATGATGACCCCGGCAACCATGATTCCGCGTGATCCGGATACACTAAAACTGTCTATCACCCTGCAGAACTTCAAAGCGGTCTGGCACAACGAAGACTTTGTCAGGGGTCTGGGAAACAGTGCGATTGTCTCCCTGACAGTAACGCTGCTCTCTTTATGTTTCGGATCCTTCGCTGCTTTCGCCTTCGGAAAACTCCGGTTCCGATTCAAAAACGCCTCACTCTACGTTATTCTGGCAATGACCATGTTTCCGCAGGTATCAGTTCTGACCGGTCTCTATGTTGTGATCCGGACATTGAATATCTCGGCCATTCCCGGAATGATTTTTACGTATCTGCTGTTTACTCTCCCCTTCACCGTCTGGGTACTGACCAACTTTTTCAAAGGACTGCCGGATTCTCTGCTGCAGGCCGCACAGGTGGATGGAGCCACCCCGTTTCAGAGTTTTTATCGTATTCTGCTGCCCCTGACGGCTCCGGCCCTTGTGACCACGGGACTTCTCGCCTTTATTCAGGCGTGGAATGAATACCTCTTCGCCCTGACGTTCACCTCATTTGAACCGACGGCGAGAACCGTTCCGGTGGTTCTGGCGCTGTTCTCCGGAGAAGTGGCCTACCAGCAGCCGTTCGGGGAAATTATGGCTGCGGCGATCATCGTCACCCTGCCGCTGCTGGTTTTGGTTTTTATTTTCCAGAAAAAAATCGTGGAGGGGCTCACTTCCGGTGCGGTTAAAGGGTGATCCGGAATATGATGCATTGGCCTATCAATGCGATTCCCGGGCCGGAAAAGCACAGTCTGCAATGGAGACAGAAGGCGGCAAGGAGAAACTTCAGCCTGTATTGTTAGCCTCCTGACATGTTCATCGCAGAGCGATACTGGCTACTCAGGCAGTAAACGTTTTGTGCACGCGCTATACAACTCTATCTGAATCGCGGGAAACAGAGCCGGGCCGGTCAATCCGCTTATCCGGATTTAAGGATTTGTAGTTGTAAATTGTGATCCGCTCTATTAGGTTTCCCGTATGAATTTGAAAGAAAAACTGAAATCCGGTCCACTGCTGCTCGATGGTGCGGGGGGAACGTATCTGCAGGGCCAAACGATCACTCCTGAACAGTGGGGGGGCGTTGAAGGCTGTAATGAATGGTTGAACCTCTCCGCTCCTGACATGATTCGCGGACTTCACCGCGCCTATCTCGAAGCGGGATCGGATATGGTCGAAACCAATACTTTCGGCGCATCGCCCGTAACCCTCGGTGAATACAATCTCGCCGACCGCGCCTGCGAAATCAACAAGGCCGCCGCGCAACTCGCCCGCGAGTGCGCCGACGGCTTTTCAACGCCGGGCCAGCCGCGCTATGTTCTCGGTTCGATCGGCCCCGGTACCAAACTGCCGTCTCTCGGACACATCACATTTGATGAACTGCTGGATGCCTATAAAATCCAGATCCAGGGACTGCTTGACGGCGGCGTGGACGGACTGATTATTGAAACCTGCCAGGATCCGCTTCAGATTAAAGCGGCACTGGCGGCTGCCGACGACATGCTCGGCCCCGGCAGCGATATCCTCCGCTATGTTTCGGTGACGGTGGAAGCCACCGGCACCCTGCTGGTCGGCACCAGCCCGGCAGCGGCGGCCGCAATTCTTGCCCCCTACCCGATTGACGTGCTCGGCCTCAACTGCGCGACCGGGCCGGATGCCATGGAACATCATCTCAACACTTTTAATGAACTGTGGCCGGCGCAGCTGGCCTGTATGCCCAATGCCGGAATGCCCGAAGCGCACGTGGACGGAAGTGTCAGCTATCCGCTTAAGCCGGGGCCTTTTGCCGAAAAGGTTGCCGCCCTGGCGGAAAATTATGGTCTGTCCGTCGTCGGCGGCTGCTGCGGTACAACACCGGAGCATATCCGCCAACTGCGTAAAAAGCTTTCCAAACCCTGGAAACTCCGTGAACCGGCCGCCGCACCACAGCAGTGTGCAAGCCTTTTTTCGCCGGTCGAACTGACACAGGAGCCCGCACCGCTGTTCATCGGCGAACGCGCCAACGCCACCGGTTCGCGGAAATTCCGCGACACCCTGCTGGCCAATGACTACGAAAATGCATTTCACATCCTGACCGAACAGCAGGAAACCGGCGCGCATGTGCTCGACCTGAGCTGCGGCTATGCCGGACGGGATGAACGTAAAGACATTGAAGTGCTCGTCCCGCGTATGGCGCGGGAATGCATTGCACCGATGATGATCGACTCCACTTCCGCCGACGTGATTGAAGACGCGCTGAAGCGCTACGGCGGGCGGGCCATCATCAACTCGATCAATTTTGAAGACGGCGGCGAGCGCGCCGAACGGGTTGTGCCGATGGCCCGCCGTTACGGCGCGGCCATCGTCGCGCTGACCATCGATGAGAAAGGCATGGCGATGACTGCGGAAGAAAAAGTCGCTGTCGCCAAACGACTGGTCGGGTTCTGTGAGGAACGCGGCCTGAAGGCCGCTGACCTTCTGATCGATCCGCTGACCTTCACCGTTTGCAGCGGCGACAACACACTGCGCGACGCCGCTTTTCAAACTTTGGAAGCAATCCGGCGCATCAAGGCGGAACTGCCGGGCGTACGGACGATGCTCGGACTGTCCAATATTTCATTCGGCCTCAAGCCTGCGCTGCGCAAGGTGCTCAACTCCGTCTTTCTGCATCAGGCGGTCGAAGCCGGCATGGATGCCTGCATTATCAATGTGGCTGCCATTGTGCCGCTCAATGAAATCCCGGATGAACTGCGCAAAGGTGCCGAGGCGCTGCTGGGAAACGATCCGTCGAACGGCGATCCGCTCGAAAACTACATCAATCTGTTTGAAAATGTGCAGGAGACCGTCGAAGCCGCAGTCGAAAACCGCCCGGCCAATGAGGTGCTGGCCGATGCCATTATCCGCGGAAAGATTCCGTGGCTTGATCCCGCAGTACCCGACCTGCTTAAAGAAATGAGCGCCGAAAACATCCTTAACACAATCCTGCTTCCGGCCATGAAAGAAGTCGGGCGCCTTTTTAATGACGGGACCATGCAGCTTCCTTTTGTGCTGAAATCCGCCGAGGTGATGAAGCACGCCGTGGATCGGATCAAGCCATTCATGAAGAAGAGCAAAGCGGGCGACAAGGTGCCGCTCGTCGTGCTGGCGACGGTCGCGGGCGACGTGCATGACATTGGCAAAAACCTCGTCGGAATTATTCTCTCCAACAACGGTTTTGACACAGTCGATCTCGGCATCAAAGTGCCCATCGAAAAAATGATCGAAGCCGTCAAGGAGCATCGTGCCACAGCGCTCGGCATGAGCGGACTGCTGGTGAAATCCACGGCCGTCATGGCCGAAAACATGAAAATTCTCGAGCACGGCGGCTTTAAAACGCCGGTGCTGCTCGGCGGCGCGGCGCTCTCAGAGGAATTTGTCGATCAGGCCTGCCGCCCGCACTATTCAGGCGATGTGCTCTACTGCAAAGACGCCTTCGCCGGACTGGCCGCCATGCAGACCCTCACGGAGACCGGACGTCTTCCTGAATACGTCGCGCCGACGCGCGACGGACTCGAATGCGAAGTTCCGGACATTGAAAATCAAAAGGTCCGGGCTGAACCGATTGCCGAAGAGGTCCCGGTGCCAGAAGTTGAGCCCGGCACTTGGGTGACTGAAGGCATCCACCTGGCCGACGTGTGGAGATATCTTGATCTTAACGGAATGATCAAAGGCGCCTGGGGTTACAAACAAGGCAGGCTCTCTGATGCGGAGTACAACAAACTGCTCAAGGAAGAAGTTTATCCAAAGCTTGAAGAGATGAAGCGAATCGCTGAAAAGGTTTTTGAACCGAAAGTGGTTCACGGGTTCTTCAATTGCCGTGCCGAAGGAGACACGTTTTACCTGACCGATCCGGCAGATGGTAAAGAAATTCCGATGCCCTTCCCCCGCCAGAAAAAAGCGCCGTATCGCTGCCTGGCCGATTTTTTCCGCCGCGACCACGACATCGCCGCGCTGATGGCCGTGACCCTTGGCCGCAACGTGATGGAGAAGGAACACGAACTGCGCGATGCCGATCGTTATCACGACTACCTGCTCTTTCACGGGCTGGCGGTGATGACGGCCGAGGCGTTGGCGGAATATCAGCATAAACAGATTCGGCAAATCTGGGGATCCGACGAAGGCGAGCTGACGCTTCCCGAGATCTGGAAAAACAAACTCGACCAGAGCCGCTTCGGCTTCGGCTATGCCGCCTGCCCCGACCTGGCGATGAACAAAGTCTGCTGCGACCTGCTCGACACCGGTCGCATCGGTCTGACCGTCACCGAACTTTTCATGGCTGATCCGGAAGTTTCCACCTTCGCGCTCATTACCCACCATCCGCAGTCATACTATTTTGATTTATAGGAGATCCGGATTGATGAAAGCGCCTCCGGACGCATTCTGAGCAGAATGGTCGGGCTGTGGTTCCGCCTTCCGAGGTGTGAAACCCTGGGGTTATGGCGATTAAAAAGGTTTTATTAAAAGAATTCGTTCTCACTCATGGTATAGATAAAGCCCTGATTCAATTAAAGAGGAGTGCCGATGGCAAAACCGAACTATACATTTGAAAAACGACAAAGAGATCTCGCCAAAAAGAAGAAGAAGGAAGAAAAGAGACAAAAGAAAATGGAGGCCAGGAGTGAACGGCCGCCGGAAGGGTCCGGACAACCCGGGGTTTGACTCCGGTCCATATAAATTATTTTACCGTTCAAAAAAACTATCCGACAAAGTAAAATACGAAGGAAATATGCGTTATGAGTAAAGGTACCGTGAAATGGTTCAATTCAGAAAAAGGGTTTGGGTTTATTACTCCGGATACTGGAGGAAAAGATCTTTTTGTGCATCATTCCGAGGTCAAGACCCCGGGGGGCGCCAGGCTCAATGAAGGCCAGAAAGTGGATTATGATGCCGGAGAAGGCCCTAAAGGCCCCTGCGCAACAAATGTTATGCCCAGTTAACGGCATGACCAGGATGCAGGTGACGGCAAATAACCGCACCTGATCTGTTTATAATGAAAACGCTGCGAATCACAGTTCGATACGAAGGCCGGGTGCAGGGGGTCGGATTCCGATACACGGCGGCGAGTCTGGCGCGGGAACTGGGGTTGGCCGGATACGTCCGCAATGAGTTCGACGGAAGTGTTGAACTGGTGGCCGAGGGCGAAGAAGATCTGCTGATGGAACTGATGGATTCAATCCGCCGCTCACATCTCGGGAGGTACATTACAAATACCGTGGTGCGCCGATCCGCAGCGACCGGTGAATTTAAAGGGTATTTTTCCGTGAAGCACTGAGAATTGCAGACGCTACAGCCAAATCATCAGAGTTGCGGATTTTCATGTTACCGGGCGGTGAGGTAACCAGATGAATCTCCTGCCGTGTTTTTTCGAGCAAGGCAGATTCGTCATCTTTAAGCTTAATTGGACTCTTCAGGATTTTTTCAAAAACTTCGCGTTTGAATACCTGAGGAGTCTGCACCAGCCAGATGGTGTTCCGATCCATGGTTTTAGTTACTTTCTGTCCTTTTTCCGCCAGTTTGACGGAATCCACACTCCGGGATGCAGCAACAGCAGCACCGTATCGTTTTCCGGCTTTAATGGTCTCGGTCACTACGTCATCCGTCACGAATGGGCGCGCGGAATCATGAATCAGAATACTGCCGGCGTCATCGGGAAGCTGGGCAAAGGCATTTTTCAGGTTGGTCAGTCGAACCGATCCTCCGGCGACAATGGCTGAAACCTTACGGCATCCGAAGGAGCGAACGACATTCAGAGCTGTATCTACCCGATCTTTTTTGACTACCAGAACAATCCCATCCACCATCTCATTCTGCTCCAGGGTCTGGAGAGACCGGGAAATAATCGGACGGGATCCAAGAGCCAAGAAGGCGACATCCACTCCGGAACTGATTTCATCTTCTTTTCCACATGCGAGAACAATAGCCCATGTTGACATTACTGTATGCTCCTTTCGGCGAATTGATAAATGCAACCCGCGAGACGGCAGTAATTTATCAAAGAGAAAAAACGCTGTCAAACCCGACGATGCTTCCAGACCATGGAAAAAGCTGTTTGGAGCGTTTAACCCTTGAAGCACACACTCAGGCGAGCGTCAGGATTTCAGGTTCCATGATGCCGACAGCAACCGTGTGCTCAAAGTGTGCAGAGGGATGGCCGTCTTTAGTGACAGCCGTCCAGTTATCATCAAGTACTTCCACTTGGGGACCGCCGATGTTAACCATCGGTTCGATAGCCAGGGTCATACCCGGCTTCAGCTTCGGGCCACGCCCCGGTTTCCCGAAATTCGGAACCTGCGGGTCTTCATGCATATCACGACCGATTCCATGCCCGACAAATTCACGGACAACAGAAAAGCCGGCAGCCTCGACGACGGTTTGAATGGCATGGGAAATATCCCCCAGCCGATTGCCGGCAATCGCTTTGGCAATACCGGCTTCCAGGGCCGCCTGCGTCACTTCAAGTAACCGCTTTCTTTCAGCATCAATTTCACCGGCGGCGACGGTAACTGCCGTATCACCGACAAATCCTTCAAAGGAGATGCCGGTGTCGATACTGACAATGTCGCCGTCTTTAATGACACGACGGCCGGGAATTCCATGGACAACCTCTTCGTTGACGGAAACACAGATCTGGCCGGGATAACCGTGATAGCCGTAAAAGGCACTTGTTCCGCCCATGCTTCGAATGAGTTCAAAGGCGGCATTTCCGAGATCCAGGGTCGTGATGCCTGGACGGATCATGGCGGCGAGCTGATCACGCACACGTGCGGTCATTTGGTTCACGCGGCGCATCGCCGCAAGTTCAACCGAATTCTTGATGATAATCATGCTTCGTCTCTATACGTTGAGCACGTCGAGGACGAGTGCGGCGGTTTCCTCCGGAGATCCCTTTGCGTCAATATCACACAGAATTCCTTGCTTCTTATAGTAGGCAATGAGCGGTGCAGTCTGCTTTTTATAGACTTCCAGACGGTTTAAGATGGTGGATTCACTGTCGTCCGCGCGCTGATAAAGCTCACCCCCGTCGATATCGCAGACACCTGCCTTCCGCGGAGGCTTATTCTGCAGGTGATAAACTGCACCACAGCTTTTACAAACTCGGCGTCCGGTGAGACGCTTGAGCAGAGTTGCCTGATCGACATCCAGACAAAAGACGTGAGTAAGGGTACCGCTATATTTTTTGAAGAGCTGATCGAGGCCTTCGGCCTGTTCGATGGTCCGCGGGAAGCCGTCGAACATAAAACAGCTGTTTTCCGGTTCTTCGGCGATACGCTCATCGATGATGCGCAGAATAATGGCATCAGAAACCAGCTCGCCTTTATCCATGGACGCTTTCGCTTCGTTGCCGACCGGGGTACCGGCCTGAACCGCCGAACGGAGCATATCTCCGGTTGAAATGTGGATGTAGCCGGTTTTCCCCTGGAGTAATCCCGCTAAAGTTCCTTTTCCGGCACCGGGGCCGCCGAGAAGAATGATCGCTTTCATGTCTACCTTCTTCCAGATTTCAGTTTTCCTTTTTTCAAGAATCCGTCGTAGTGGCGCATCAGCAGGTGGGATTCAATTTGACGCATTGTATCGAGCATTACCCCGACCATAATAAGCAGGCTGGTGCCGCCGAAGAAAGAGGCCACAAGGAACGGAATATTAAACTGCTTACTGATAACCGTCGGCAAAACCGCAATGATCGTCAGAAAAACAGCTCCGGCCAGCGTGATGCGAGTCATGGTGCGGTCAAGAAATTCAGCTGTGGATTTCCCGGGTCGAATGCCGGGAATATAGCCGCCGTATTTCTTGAGGTCATCAGCGATCTGAACAGGATTAAATTGTGTCGCCACCCAAAAGTAGGAGAAAAAGAGGATCATGAGAGCAAAAAGAGCCATATAAAAACCGGTTCCGTAACTAAGAGCTGAACCTATCCGTTTGGCAGCCGCCCACGGCATCATATTGAAAATTTTTGCCGGAAACATCAGAATCGCCTGCGCAAAAATAATGGGCATGACCCCGGCATAGTTGACACGCAAAGGCATGAACGTGTGCTGTCCGCCGTACACTTTCCGTCCGACAACCCGTTTGGCATACTGAACCGGTACTTTCTGCTGGGCCTGAGTAACCGCAACAACCCCCGCAATGACGGCCAGAATCATGATCAACATGGCGACCGCCATGAAAGGAGAATGGCGGATTACACCGTCTACCGGTTTGAACATGCTGATCATAGCGGCCGTCGCTGTCGGCAGGCGGCTGATAATGTTGATGGTAATGATCATGGAAATTCCATTGCCAATACCGCGTTCAGTGATCTGTTCTCCGAGCCACATCATCAGCAAGGTCCCGGTGACCAGGGTCATCATCGTGAGCAAGTCAAAGCCCAGCCCGGGAATCTGAACAACGGCGGCCGGAAAATAGAGATTTCCGGTCTCAAGCGCCCGGGCAATCAGAAATCCCTGAAAGGCGCAGAGCAAAACCGTAAGATAGCGGGTATACTGGGTGATTTTTGCCCGGCCGGACTCCCCCTCGCGCGCCAGTTTTTCAAGGAAAGGCACAACGGCGGTCATTAACTGGATAATAATGGACGCACTGATGTAAGGCATAATTCCCAGCGCTCCGACCGCGCAGTTCTTGACAGCACCGCCACTGAAAAGATTGAATATATCGAGGAAACCACCGCCGGTCCCGGTCTGCCGGATGTAGGCATTGATCATTCCGAAATCAACCCCGGCAATCGGGATATTTGACAGCAGGCGACATAAAAATATGACACCGAAAGTAAAAAGAATCCGCTGGCGCAATTCCTGAATCTTAAAGCTGTTTACAAAGGCGGAAAGCATGGGTACCCCGCTTGGTGGTTGTCAGGTGATCAGATGGTTTCACAACTGCCGCCGGCAGCTTCGATTTTCTCTTTGGCAGTCGCGCTGAAGGCATCGGCTTTAATAGAAAGTTTTTTGCTGATTTCCCCATTACCCAGAATTTTTACGCCGTCCCAAACTCCTTTTACCATACCGGCCTGACGAAGCAATTCAACCGTGACTTCTGTTCCCTCTGCGAAGGACGAAAGAGAAGCGACGTTCACCGGAGCCAGCACTTTGCGGTTTATATTGCTGAATCCGCGTTTGGGAATGCGGCGAGCCATCGGCATCTGGCCCCCTTCAAACAGCGGTTTGTGTTTGTTTCCTGAACGGGCATACTGCCCTTTATGACCGCGACCGGACGTTTTCCCTTTTCCGGAAGCCCGTCCGCGACCAACACGCATTTTCCGATGTGTTGAACCTTTGGCAGGTTGTAATGAATGCAGTTCCATATTAAAAAACCTCTTGTTTTATTTTCCGCGGGCCGCAAGAGCCTCTTCCCGCGAACGGAGAGAAGCGATCGCCGCCATAGTGGCTTTGGTTACGTTCAGTTTATTACTGCTGCCCAGCGATTTGGCCAGCACATCGCGCACGCCCGCCAGTTCGAGCACGGCACGGCAGGATCCTCCGGCAATGACACCGGTACCTTCAGAAGCCGGACGCAGCAAGACCTGCGCACCGCCGAACCGTCCAACCGCTTCGTGCGGAATTGTGGTTCCCTTCATCGTGGCCGGTTTCATTGCACGTTTGGCTGATTCGCCTGCTTTTCGAATGGCATCAGCCACTTCGTTCGCTTTACCGAGGCCGTAGCCGACGCGGCCAGCTCCGTCACCGACAACCACCAGCGCACTGAAACTGAAGCGACGTCCGCCCTTGACCACCTTTGAATTGCGGTTGATATGAACGACGCGTTCTTCGATATCTGATTTCCTGTTTTCTTTTCCTGCCGATTTTTCAGTCACTACGAGCAACTCCTCATTTACTTAAAACTAAAATTCAATCCCGGCTTCACGGGCACTGTCGGCCAAAGCACGCAAACGTGCGCCATAGGTAAATCCGCCCCGGTCAAACACGACTTGGGAAATATTCATCCCCTTGGCAGCATCGGCCGCTTTAGCACCAAGTGCTTTCGCCGCATCAACCGTACAATTTTCGCCGAGCGAGGAAACCGAACAGAGGGTTTTCTGCGCGTCGTCATCAATGAGCTGTACATAGATGTAACGGTTGGAGACATAGACCGCCATCCGCGGGCGCTCGGCGGTTCCCTTCACCTTATTCCGCAGACGATAATGTCTGCGCTTACGATAATCTGCTTTGCTTTTAACCTTCATGATTAAGCCACCGCCTTGCCTTCCTTACGTCGGATCTGCTCGCCTTTATAACGTACCCCCTTGCCTTTATAGGGCTCGGCTGGTGCAAAAGCGCGGATGCGCGCCGCAACCTGGCCGACCAGGGCCTTTTCGTGTCCCGACACTTTTACTTCGGTGCTCCCGTTGATCTCAACGGTGATTCCATCGGGAATTTCATATTTGATGTCATGAGAAAAGCCCAGGGTAAGCACTAATGTTTTTCCCTGGAGCTGAGCCTTATACCCGACCCCCTGGATCTCCAATTCCTTGACGTAACCGCTCTGCACGCCGATAACCATGTTGTTGATTACACTGCGAACGGTCCCGTGCAAAGCAAGAGATTCGTTGGTCTCATCTTTACGAACAACCTGTATCAGACCCTTTTCCACAGCAGCCGTAATCTGCAAAGGAAGCTCCCATGAGCTCTGTCCTTTGGGACCTTTAACCGTTACAATATTTCCGTTGACGGATACGTCGACACCGGGAGGAATCGTCACGGGTGATTTTCCTATTCTAGACATTATTACAACCTCAGTTTCAAATTACCAAACATAACAAAGAACTTCACCGCCGACATGAGCCTTGCGGGCATCATTGTCGCTGAGTATACCGGAAGAAGTGCTGAGAATTGCGGTGCCGATTCCGCCCAGGACACGCGGAACGCTGTCCGATGTGACATAGTGACGGCGACTCGGACGACTGACCCGGCGTAACCCCTGGATAACCGGCTTCTGACTGTCCGAAAACTTGAGAAACAGCACCAATGACGGTTTCCCGCCAATTTTTTCGGCAGTATAGTCCTTGATATAGCCCTCCTGTTTGAGGATACGGGCCAATTCACTCTTCATTTTAGAATGCGGCATCTGCACTTTGGCATGCGCAGCCATGTTTGCGTTGCGAATGCGGGTGAGCATATCGGAAATAGGATCACTCAATATCATTGTTGTTCACCTTTAGTTTTGGCGTGTTCAAACGGCATTCCCATAAGACTGAGCAGTTCGTGAGCCTCGGGATTGGTCTTGGCCGTCGTGACAAAGGTCACATCCATACCGTGCACTTTGCGGACATGATCCGGATTGATTTCCGGAAAAATAGTCTGCTCTGTGATTCCGAGCGTATAGTTTCCCCGTCCATCAAATGATTTGGCAGGGATTCCGCGAAAGTCACGGATACGAGGCAGTGCCGCATTGATCAAACGATCCATGAATTCGTACATACGATCACCACGCAATGTAACCTTACCTGCCAACGAGACCCCTTCGCGCAACTTGAAATTCGATACACTCATTTTCGCTTTGATCATCCTCGGGCGCTGCCCGGTGATTTTAGCCAGGTCGTCCAGTACAGACTGCAGTGCATCCCGGTCATGCTGCATGCCGACCGATACGTTGATGGTAATCTTGGAAACCGCAGGCACCTGCATACAGTTCCCGTAGTTGAACTTCTTCTGAAGCCCGGGCACCGCTTGTTCGCGGTATTTCTTTTTCATTCTCGGTATCATGGATACCCGCTCCTGTAAATGGGTTAATAGTTACTCTGCTTTTTTCAGATTCGAAATGTGAATCGGGGCTTCTTTTTCAAATATGCCGCCCTGCGGATTATCCTGTGTCTTACGCACATGCCTTTTCACAAAATTCAAGCCCTCAACAACAGCCCGATTTCCGCCGGAAACCACTTGGAGAACTTTCCCGCGTCTGCCTTTATCGTCACCGGCGATGACCAGGACTGTATCCCCTTTTTTAATACGTGCTATCATAAGACTGATCCCTCTCCTTAAAGCACTTCCGGTGCAAGTGAGACAACTTTCATAAAATTTCCATCGCGCAATTCACGGGCGACCGGCCCGAAAATACGGGTGCCGCGCGGATTTCTGTTTGCGTCAATAATGACGGCGGCATTGTGGTCGAACCGCAATACAGAACCGTCCTTGCGACGGATCGGCGAGGTTGTTCGCACAATCACGGCTTCACAGACATCGCCTTTTTTGACGACCCCGCCGGGCTGCGCCTCTTTAACGGCCACTTTAATGACTTCCCCGACTTTGGCATACCTGCGCTTGGTTTTCAGAACCCGGATGCACATAACGCTGCGTGCGCCGGTATTATCCGCTACATTCAATCTGCTTTGTACCTGAATCATGGTGTCCCAACCTTTTATTTCGAAAGAACTTCAACCAGACGCCAGCGCTTCAGCTTACTGACAGGACGGGTTTCCATCACTCGAACGACATCGCCGAGCTTGGCTTCATTATTTTCGTCGTGTGCATGAATTTTCTTTGACACGCGGAGTTCCTTGCCCAGCAAGGAATGCCGCACCCGGCGCTCGATGAGCACCGCAATGGATTTATTCCCCATTGCACTACACACACGACCTTCACGCATTTTCCGATGACCTCTTAACTCCATCTTTACCCCTCGGCTTTCGCAGCCTGATTCATAATTGTTTTGATGCGGGCAATTGAACGACGAACCGTCCGAATACGCAACGGGTTTTCCAGTTGCCCGGAAACCTGATGGAGGCGCAATTCAAAAAGTTCTTTTTTCGCATCATCGAGCTGCTGCTGCAGCTCATCGGCTGTCTGTTCTGTCAGTTGTTTTGTCTTTTTCATTAACTGCTGCTCTCAATCTAAAATCAGATACCCGCATGGCGTGTGACAAAACGAACCCGGACAGGCAATTTGGTTGCCGCCAGGCGCATCGCGACACGCGCCTGTGCCTCAGTGACGCCGTCCAGTTCAAAAAGCATCCGCCCCGGACGGACCACAGAGACCCATCCTTCAACGCCGCCTTTTCCTTTTCCCATGCGAACTTCCAACGGCTTCTTTGTATAGGGTTTATCAGGAAAAATGCGTATCCAGAGTTTCCCTTTACGTTTCAGGTTGCGGTTGATCGCCACACGGCAGGCCTCAATCTGAATATTAGTGATCCAGGCACGCTCCATCGTCTGCAGGCCATATTCACCGAAGGCCAGCGTTGTGCCGGCTTTGGACAGACCGCCGCGAGAGCCCTTCTGGACTTTACGGTACTTAACACGTTTGGGCATTAAAGGCATTGTTCAATACTCCTAAGCTTCCGCCTTTTCGGCCTTTTTACAAATCCACACTTTGATCCCGATCTTACCGGCAATGGTATTGGCTTCCGCTGTACCGTAATCAATGTTGGCACGCAGCGTATGAAGCGGAATTTTCCCTTCTTTATAACTTTCTGTGCGAGAAAGCTCTGCCCCGCCCAACCGTCCGGAAGCCAGCACCTTAATGCCCTCCGCACCCGTATCCATCGCCATTTGAATGGCGCGTTTCATGGCCCGGCGGAACGACACACGGCGCTCAAGCTGCAACGCGATGTTCTCGGCCACCAGCTTGGCATCGGTATCAGGGGTTTTCACTTCATCGATTTCGATGTAAATTTCTTTTTTAGTCGCTTTGCTGAGATTTTCACGCAGGCGCTCAATATCTTCGCCTTTGCGGCCAATCACCAACCCCGGGCGGGCCGTACGAATGGTCACACGAACACGGTTGGCATAGCGCTCAATAAAGACGTTGGAAATCGCAGCATCTTTCAGGCGCGTTTGTACGGCTTCGCGGATACGAATATCCTCGTGAAGCAGATCAGCAAACTCTTTTTTGCCGGCAAACCAGCGCGAGCGCCAATTTTTGTTTACCGCAATCCGGAGTCCAATAGGATTTACTTTCTGGCCCAAAACGATTCCCTTTCTTATTTACGATCCGTTAAAACCACCGTGATATGGGTGGTGCGTTTGCGAATGGCACTGGCTGACCCGCGGGCCCGTGGGCGAAACCGCTTCAGTACCGGGCCGCCATCCACAAATGCATCTTTCACAAACAGCTGTTCGGTCGAAACGCCTTCATTACTCTCCGCGTTGGCCGCAGCCGACTTGAGGGTTTTACCGATTTCCGCTGCCGCTTTGCGAGCATTGAAGTCGGTAATACGAAGGGCTTCCGCAACGGACAGTCCGCGAATCCCAGCCGCAATATCACGGGCCTTGATCGGCGACATTCTCACATATCTTGTTGTTGCTGAAACTTCCATGTTTTTCTCTCTGATTTACCGTCAATGCCGAAACGCAAAGACGGCAACTATACGTTATTCCGTTTTCAAATCCAGAACTTCCATCAAAAATATTTTATCTCGAAAGCGTTTTGTCGGTTGCAATCCCGTGCGTACGGAACGCGCGGGTCGGAGCAAACTCACCCAGACGATGCCCCACCATATTTTCCGTCACAAAAACCGAAACGAATACCTTCCCGTTGTGGACCAAAAAGTTGTGCCCGACAAAGTCCGGCGCAATCATCGAAGCGCGCGCCCAGGTTTTAATCGGTTTTTTTCGACCGGATACTTCGATCTGTCCAATCTTCTTGATCAGCTTGGCGTCTACAAAAGGACCTTTTTTAAGTGAACGAGCCATAATTTACTTCTTTCTCCGTTCGATGATATATTTAGTTGAAGCCTGTTTTTTCTTCCGGGTCCGTTTTCCTTTGGCCAGTGTGCCCCAGGGCGATTCCGGGTGTCCGCCACCGGAGGTGCGGCCTTCACCGCCACCCATCGGATGATCCACCGGATTCATCGCGACCCCGCGAACAGTCGGACGAATTCCAAGCCAGCGTTTACGACCGGCTTTGCCGCTGACAATGTTTTCGTGTTCGATGTTACCAACCCGGCCAATCGTCGCCAGACAGGAAGTGCTTATTCTTCGAATCTCGCCGGATGGCATTTTTAAATTAGCAAAACCCCCCTCACGGGACATCAATTGCGCTCCGGTACCGGCCGAACGGGCAATCTGTCCACCGCAACCGGTTTCTAATTCGATATTGTGAACGGTCATCCCGAGAGGAATCTTTTCCAGCGGAAGCGTATTGCCGACCGTAGGTTCGGCATCCGGACCGGAAAGAAGTGTCGCACCGGCCTGCAAACCGACAGGAGCAATAATATAGCGCTTTTCACCATCCGCATAGTTCAGCAGGGCAATGCGGGCGGAACGGTTTGGATCGTACTCCACCGCAACCACCCGGGCCGGAATCCCGAATTTTTCGCGTTTAAAGTCAATGATACGATAGCGCCGCTTGTGTCCACCCCCGCGATGGCGCGTCGTGATACGCCCCGCACTGTTACGGCCGCCGGTACTTTTTTTGGAGCGGGTCAGCGAACGCTCCGGAGCGCTTTTTGTGATTTCATCGAACGCAGGCGTCACCATAAAACGACGACTGGGCGTTACCGGTCTGTATTTTTTTAAAGCCATGATTCGAACTCCTTACACCAAATCGATTTTACTGTCCTCAGTGAGCGTGACGACCGCGCGTTTCCAATGAGCGGTGCGCCCGAAACTGGCGGTACGCTCCCGTTTCTTTTTGCCTTTACGCTTCATGGTATTGACCGCTGTCACTTTCACCTTGAAGAGCTCTTCCACCGCCTGTTTGATCTCGGCTTTATTGGCAGCAGGATTTACACGGAAAATATATTTATTTTCCGTTTCTGAAAGGCGGGTGCCCTTTTCCGTAAGCAGGATTTTCTGAATTATTTCGTATACGTCTTTCATGATAAATTCCTCTTCTAGGCCAGGCGCTGTTCAATTTTTTCCATTGCTGCCTGCGTTACAACAATCTGCGGGTAACGAATGATCTGATAGATATTGACATTATCCGCACAAACCACCTCGACATCCTGCATGTTGCGGGCCGCCAAGTAAACGTTGGAGTCCATGTCACCCAAAACCAGAAGAACTTTCCCCTTAATTTCCAATGTCTGTAAAAGAGAACGGATCTCTTTCGTGCGCGGGGCTTCCAGCTTAATCTGGTTCAGTACCATCACCGTGCCGGCCTCGGCTTTCTCCCCAAAGGAACGGGCAAAAGCCAGACGTGCAACTTTACGCGGCAGCTGTTTGCGAACTTTGTGCGGCTGCGGACCGAAAGCCACCGCCCCGCCCCGCCAGACAGGCGACTGTTTATAACCGGCACGGGCCCGACCCAGCCCCTTTTGTTTCCAGGGCTTTTTACCGGACCCGGAGACCGCACCTTTGCCCAGCGTGGATGCCGAACCCTGATGCTGATGAGCCTGATAAGTTACAACGGCCTGATGAACCGCCTGTGCCCCCTTATCCGTAACCGCGAATTTATCGCTGAGGGTTACTTCGCCCAGCGTTTTTCCCATACAATCTTTTAGTGGCAACGTACTCATGTTCGTCCTCTCAAATTACTTTCTTTTGAGTGCTTCACTCAGCACCAGCGTCGTGCCGTTCGCGCCGGGTACGGCGCCCTTGAGTAAAATCAGGTTCTCATCGGCACGAACCTGAACCACTTTCAAACTCTGAACGGTAATTTTTGTGCGGCCCATCTGTCCCGGCATCTTTTTGTTTTTGAAAACACGACCGGGCTTTTCTTTCATTCCGATAGAGCCGGGCCGACGATGAAAATGAGAACCGTGTGTCGCACGCCCGCCGCCGAATCCATAACGTTTCACAACCCCTTGGTACCCCTTACCTTTGGTTACACCCAGCACATCGACAAATTTAACTTCTTCAAAAACAGCAGCTGTCAACGTATCGCCGGCTTTGGCTTCGTCATCAGCACTTACACGGACTTCGCTCAGTTCCCGAAGGGGCTCAATTCCCGCTTTTTTATAGTGACCGGTCAGCGGTTTGCAAACCCGCTGCGCCTTTTGTGTGCCGAAACCCAGCTGGACCGCATCATAGCCATCGGTTTCAACCGTTTTGCGCTGTACGACTCTGCACGGGCCCGCTTCAACAACCGTCACCGGGACCAATTGGCCCGCTTCGTCAAAGATCTGGGTCATTCCTAGTTTTTTTCCAATCAGACTCTTCATGATTTTGCTCAGATTTTAATGGTGATGTCTACGCCCGCCGGAAGATTAAGCTTTTTAAGCTCATCAACGGTTTTAATGGTCGGGTCAATGATGTCCAGAAGACGTTTATGCGTCCGCATTTCAAACTGTTCCATTGACTTTTTGTTCACAAATGGACTGCGGTTGACGGTGAACCGCTCAATGCGGGTCGGCATCGGAATCGGCCCCGCGACACGGGCGCCGGTGCGTTTGGCAGTCTCGACGATATCCTTTGACGAGGCATCGAGCACTCGGTGATCAAAAGATTTTAAACGTATACGTATGCGTTGATTATTCATAAGATTTCTCTGTTACCGGCTTAAAAGAGCCTCCTGTATTGAATCCGGAACCGCTTCAAAGCGATACGGCTCCATCGTGTAACTCGCCCGGCCCTTCGTCAGGGAGCGCAACGTAGTTGCATAGCCGAAGATTTCGGCCAGCGGCACATCCGCATGAACCAGCTGCACCCCGTCACGAGCCTCGATCTCGCGGATCCGTCCGCGACGACCGTTTAAATCATTCATTACATCGCCCAAATGCTCGTCCGGTGCGATGATTTCAAGTTTCATGATCGGCTCCAGCAATGTTGGAGACGAATCAGCAATCGCTGCCCGCAGGGCCATTACAGCCGCTGTGCGGAAAGCTGTATCAGAAGAATCCACCGGATGGGCCGTTCCGCCGGTCACTTTCACATCGACATCCACCAGCGGATAGTTACCGAGGACTCCGGTCATCAGAGCATCGGCAATCCCGTCCTTAATCGCATCATGAAATTCCGCCGGGATCACCTCTTTGGACACCCGGACTTCAATCTGATTGCCGGAACTGCGCTCACGCGGAGCGACTTGAACAACCAGGCGGGCGAAATGGCCGCGTCCACCGAATTCACGTTCGAAAGTAAACTCGTCCGTCGCGGTTTTTCGAATACTCTCCCGATAAGCGACAACCGGCTTCCCGGCATTCGCCTGCACTTTGAATTCACGAAAAATACGATCCTTAATGATTTCAAGGTGAAGTTCACCCATTCCACTGATAATCGTCTGCCCCGTGTCTTCATTGATGCTCACACGAAACGTGGGATCTTCTTCCATCAGAGAACGAAGCGCTGCGCTTAAAGCGTCGCGGTCCGCCTGTGTTTTCGGTTCAATGGCCATTGCAATAACCGGCTCGGGAAATTTGATGCGCTCCAGAACAATCGGATTGTTTTCGGCGCACAGCGTGTCTCCGGTTGTAAAACCTTTGAGGCCGGCAACAGCACCGATTTCACCGGAATAAAGCACATCAACATCTTCACGGGCATTGGCATGCAACCGGAGAAGACGCCCGATTTTTTCACGTTTTTTAGTACGCGGATTAAACACATTCTGTCGTTTTTCAAGTTTGCCGGAATAAATGCGAATAAAAACGAGTCTCCCGACAAACGGATCACTGGCCATTTTAAAAGCCAATGCACTGAACGGTTCGAAATCGCCGGCTTCACGATGAAGCACCTCTCCGGTTTTCGGATGGATCCCGCTCACCGGGGGAACATCCAGCGGAGAAGGCAGATAACCGGCCACTGCATCCAGCAGCGGTTGAACCCCTTTATTTTTCAATGATGACCCGCAAAGAACCGGCACAATCTGACCGGAAATTGTAGCCCGGCGCAACGCATCAATTAAAAGATCGGCAGGAACATCCGGATTTTCGAGATAGATTCCAATCAATTTTTCATCGGTCTCCGCAATACGCCCGATCAGTTCAGCACGGGCTTTTTCGGCGTTAACGGACATGGAGTCCGGAATCGGGGACTCAACAATTTCGCTGCCAAGGCTATCCTCTTCAAAGGTGAGAGCACGCATGGAAATGAGATCAATCACTCCTTTAAAGTCCTCTTCTGCACCGATCGGGAGTTGCACCGGAACAGCCGGGGCAGCCAATTTTTCGATCATCTGTTTCACAACAGAAGAAAAATTCGCACCTTTGCGATCCATTTTATTCACAAAGGCCAGACAGGGAACCTTATACTTTTTCGCCTGACGCCAAAC
>JASKKX010000042.1 GCA_030153935.1 Verrucomicrobiota bacterium
ACAGACAAAAAATCCCCGGTCTGTTAAATGTCCGGGGATTTTTTATGGAACAACAGCTGATATTCAATCAGTCCCCTGGAGTTGATGATGAAAAAGGCCTTTACGCTGATTGAAATCCTGATCGTTGTCGCGATTATCGGGCTGCTGGCCGCCATCGGCGTGCCTTCGTTCATTCGTTCCCAGCAGCACGCGAAAGATAATATCAAAAAAATCAATATTTCTTCTGTGAATGCCGCCAAGGAACAGTGGGCCATCATTAACAATCAGGCCACAGGTACGGCTGTCACCTGGGAGGACATCCGGGAGTATGTCGGGGGCAGCATCACCAACCTGAGCGCTCTGGATATCGACGGCGATTCCATCAGAATCAACGAGATCGGGACCAGCGCCTCCTACTGATTTCCCCGGGAACAGAAGGTGGAACGCGATTTCCAAGCGCGTTGTTCCGCGGGCTCAGCTCAGCCGGGTTCCATCACTCTGCGGATTGCGCTCACCAGATCGTCGCTCCGGAACGGTTTCTGAACAAAATCGGTATGCGGCTGCCGACCGAAGCGGCCCATCACCTCGTCACGTGAATATCCGCTCATAAACAGGACCGGGATCCGGGGAATGGTGTACCGGATACGAAGAACCGCCTCCATTCCGCTGAGGCGCGGCATGTTGATGTCTATCAGCAGCAGCGTAATCTCCTCTGCATGTTCCGTGCAGAGATCCACCGCTTCCATTCCGTCGGATGCCGTAAGAACCCGAAACCCGACGCGTTCCAGCAGGGCGCGGGTCATCGCCTGAATGGCCGGTTCATCATCCGCCACCAGAACTGTTCCGTTTCCGCGCCACTCCCGCGGCTCATCCCGCAGGGCGGCGGCCTCCACGCCGGACCCCTGCCCTTCTTCCGCCGGGAAATAAACCCGGAAAACCGTTCCCTGTCCCGGATTGCTCTGCACCTCAACCGTTCCGTTATGGCGTTCCACAGCATTCAGCAGGGTCGCCAGCCCCAGGCCGCGTCCGGTCACTTTGGTGGTAAAGAGCGGATCAAAAATCTTTTGCATCGTTTCCTCGCGCATTCCCGCTCCGGTATCGGAAACCTCCAGACGGACATACCGACCGGCCGACGCGCTTCTGCCCGGAAAGGTTTTTTCGAGCTGACCGGCTTTCAATTCCACATTCTGAATGCTGATGGCAATCACCCCGGAGCGGTCGCCGATCGCTTCAGACGCATTGGTGATCAGGTTCATTACAACCTGCCGGATCTGCGAAATATCCCCGCGAAATGATCGAATGTTTTCCGCCAAGCTGTACTGAAGGCGCACTTTTTTGGAAATGGAAACCTCCAGCAGCGCTCCCATTTCCCGAACGACCCGGTCGAGATGAATGATCTCTGTCGACTGAGCGGTTTTACCGGTATAAACCAGCATCTGGTGAGCCAGTTCGGCGGCACGAAGGGTGGTTTTCTTGATTTCGTCCAATACGCCGCAGTTGGAGCCGCCGCACCCGAGCAGGGCCAGTTCGGTATTTCCGAGAACAACGGTCATCAGGTTATTGAAGTCGTGTGCAATCCCGCCGGCCAGCAGCCCGAGTCCGGCCATTTTCTGCTCATCCTGAAATTTCCGTTCCAGAATGCGCAGGCTCTCTTCAAGGCGGGCAATCTGTGTGACTTCCCGGACTGAACCGCAAAGGGAAAGCGGCTCGCCGGTCGGAGCATACCTCACACAAAGATGATCGCTGAAAAACCGGTACTGTCCTTCCCGATGACGGAACCGGTATTCGACCACACCGAGCCATTCGTTCTGTCCCTCCCGCCGGCACAGCTTTCTGATCAGACGGCGGATTTTATCCTGATCATCAGGATGTATATGGTCAAATCGCTCTTTACTGCTCATCGCCCGCAGCTCTTCCTCGGTATAGCCTGTTCGGCTGAAACAGGCCGGGCTCAAATAATCAAATGTCCGGCGCTGCAGATCAAAGCCATAAAGGATTTCGCGGGAGTGCCGGAGAATCTGCTGGATGCGATTCTGCAGTTTTTCGCAGGTACGGGCGGTTGCGCGGGCACGGGCATTGCGTCGCAGATAAATCATGGTGCAGACCAGTGCGGCACCGGGCACAAACGTCCACAGCGCAATATACTGCAGGGGCAGGCTGCCGTGGGCATAAAGCGGGGAAAAAAGTGAGATCAGGTTCGTCAGCAGGCTGCTCAGATGGGCTCCTTTTCTTCCGGCCCCAGCATGGGCCGGACATGTTTTTCGTAGCATTCCGGGCAGATCGAATGGCTGAACTCCACATCCGCATGGCGCGTGATGTAGGTCTCCACCTGTTCCCAGTAATCTTCGTCGTTGCGAATCTTATGACAGTACGAACAGATCGGCAACAGGCCGCGCAGTTTTTTTACGTCATCCAAAGCCCTCTCCAGCTGATGCACTTTTTTGGCCAGCATCCGCTCCAGGCCGATCACCCGCACGCCCACATCGATCCGCGACCGCAGTTCCCGGCCTCCGAACGGTTTGGTGACGTAATCATCCGCCCCGGCGCCCAGCCCTTCAATCAGGCTGTCCACGCCCTGACGGGCGGTCAGAATGATGAGATAAAAATATTCTTCAGGAAATTTTTCGCGCACACGGCGGCACAGTTCGGGCCCCTCCATTTCGGGCATCAGCCAGTCGATGATGCACAGCCGCGGCGGATCCGCCTCACTAAGCCGGTTCCAGGCGGCTTGCCCGTTGGAATAGGCTTCCACTTCAAATCCCCATTGGCTCAGCGTCTTCTCGAGTCGCAACCGGGTGAATTTTTCATCTTCTGCGATTAATATACGCATACAATCCCCTGTCCGGCATTTAATCTAACATCAGCCTCCGCCTGCTCACAAGCCGCAGTTACAGGCTTAAACCACCATGAACCCGACCGCGTGCGCCCAGCCCTTCTTCAGATACTGAAGCTGCACCGTAATCTCCCCGGATTCCTCCACCCGGCCTTCTGCGAGCAGGCCTCTGCGGCGGGCGGTCAGCGCCTGCCGCCAAAGCGCCATCACAATATCCTGCGCAGCCTTTGCGGCAGAAATGTCCCTGCCTCGCAGCTTGATCTCCTCCATCTGAATCCGCGCCGCCAGCCGCTGCGCTTCCGGACGGTCCGCCGGAATATTTTCCATCAGCGAAGCAGGATCTTCCAGCAGCAGTTCCAACAGCAGCCGGCAGTCGGGGTCCGTCAGGTGGGTTGGAGGCAGATGATCCGCCACCACAGGAAAAACCTCTTCGGGATACCGAAACATCATCTGAATCAGCGAGGTTTCGTTCGCGGGATGCCGGACCGCCGGCGCGATCGGCGTTTTCGCGGCGGCGGATTCGGCCGCCGGCGCGCGGCGGACCGCCTTGCGCAGCAGATCGCGCCGCAGGGCCGCAGAGGAAAGGCCGAGACGGGCGGACGCCGCCTGCAGCATCCGGTCGCGCTGCACCGCCCCCGGAGCCTGCGCAATCAGCCCCTGCACGGCGCGCGCGGTACGCAGCAGGCCCGCTTCGGTCTGCAGGTTCTCCTGCGCGGCCATCCTGTCGATCAGAAAATCAAGGGCGGAAACCGCCGCATTCACCCGGGAAAGGAAGATATCAGCGCCTTGGTCGCGGATCAGCGAATCGGGGTCCTCGCCGGCGGGCAGCGACGCGACGCGGACGCTCAGCTCTTCGGCAATAAAGGCCTGCGAGGAGCGCAGTGCGGCCTTCTGCCCGGCCGCATCGGCATCGAGCACCAGAATCACTTCATCGGCATAGCGGCGGATCATACGCGCGTGGTCAGCCGTGAGGGCTGTTCCCTGCGACGCCACTGCATTCGTAATCCCCGCTTCGTGGCAGCGAATGGCATCGAGCTGGCCTTCGCAGACGATCGCGGTACGCCGATCAACCATCGCGCGGCGCGCTTTGTCGATGGCAAACAGGACCCGGCTTTTATGAAACAGCGGCGTCTCGGGACTGTTGACATATTTACCGCCCCGCTCTTCCGGACTGATCGCGCGACCGCTGAAACCGATGACACGCCCCGCTTCGTCGCGGATCGCAAACATCAGGCGGTTGCGAAAGCGGTCGTAATATCCGCGACCCTTGTCGGATTTGATCATCAGTCCCGCCTGCTCCATCAGCTCCGGCGGAATATTTTTCTGCTGCGCCCACTTTTCGAGCGCATCAAACCGGTCGGGGGCAAAGCCGATCTGGAAATCCTCCGCCGTTTGTGGCTGAAGCGAGCGCGTCGCCAGATAGGCGCGGCCAGCTTCACCTTCCGGATGCTCCTGCAGAATCCGGCGGTAAAACCGGGCCACTCCGTCATGGATCTGAAGAAGCCGGCGCTTATCCGCGCCGCTTCCCTCGCCGCCCTCTTCAACGCTCAGCTCCATGCCTGCACGGTCGGCCAGCATCTGCAGGGCGATCATGAAATCAACCTTTTCATACTCCTGCACAAAACGGATCACATCGCCGCCCGCTCCGCAGCCGAAGCAATGGTAAATCTGCCGCTCGGGACTCACTGTAAGCGACGGCGTTTTTTCCTTATGGAACGGACAGAGCGCCTTAAAATGCGTTCCGGCGTTTTTGAGTGAGAGGTAGGAGCCGATTACATCGGCGATGTCATTGCGGGTGCGGATTTCATCAATCGTTTCTCTGGGGATCTGTTTCATGCGGTTGTACGGATTCGTTTTTCCAATGATTAAATACAGGGAGTTCTATGATACGCGGATAGAGCCATGGCTTAAGGGTGCTGCAAACCCAGCCGCCGACCACCGATTTTTCCGAGATCGTCTGGTAAAGCCGGGCATTGGGAACCAGGCTTAGCGCCGCCAGGATCGCCAGTCCGGTCAGTGCCCCGCGCAGCAGGCCGATCCCCGCCCCAGTGATCTTGTCGGTCACTTCCCCCATTCTGCTTTTCAGCAGCAGCTTGAACACCATCCGTATCAGGCAAAAAATAAGAAACGCCGCCAGTAACAGCACCCCCGCCACAGCAGTCTGGATGATCCACGGGGACAGGCTCTCCCACCTGTGCGCGGCCATCTGCACCAGCTGCGGAAAGAAAAAACAGAACCCGGCCAGCAGTCCGATCAACGTCAGCACATGGGCCAATTCGCCGGACAAGCCGCGGCGCAGCCCGCTGACTGTGGAAAAAATAACAAAGACCAGAAATAAAATATCAATGGTGTAAAGCCACTCTGGAAAATTCATTGCAAACACCTCATTGGCGATTCTTATAACACATTCCCGTTGACCGCGCAGAACTTTTTCCAGAAGATCTGACAGGCCTCCGTAAGTAATCCCGGCAACGAACACACCGAAGAGAATCCGCACATATCCTCGCCAAGAAGGCTATCGGTTTTCACGCTCACCCTGCGGGTCCCGCCCTTTGCTCCAATGGACCGGAACGCCCCCGCCCTGCCGCGAGGGACTTCAATGCGAGTCTTGCACTCTCAGCAGCGGTCTGATATTCTTTCAGATGTAAAACGTATTCAGGCTGATTTTAACGGGTGTGTACCCGTAATCGCCCGAAGAGCGATATTCGATCAGATATGGAGGAAAGACAATGGCTGGGTTAGTTCTTAAAAATGTTTTTAAAAGATATCCCAACGGATTTGAAGCAGTAAAGAATTTCAATATAGAAATTGAAGATAAAGAATTTATTGTATTGGTGGGCCCTTCAGGATGCGGAAAGTCAACGACACTGAGAATGATAGCCGGATTAGAAGAAATTTCAGAAGGAGAATTATATATCGGAGATCGGCTGGTCAATGATGTCGCCCCCAAGGATCGGGATATCGCCATGGTCTTTCAGAATTATGCTCTTTACCCGCACATGACCGTATACGACAACATGGCTTTTGCTTTAAAACTGAGAAAGATTCCGAAAAATGAAATTAACGCAAAAGTGGAAGCCGCCGCAAAAATACTGGATATCGAGGATTTATTAAAACGAAAGCCCAAGCAGCTGTCCGGCGGGCAAAGACAGCGGGTGGCCTTGGGAAGAGCCATTGTCCGGGATCCGAAAGTCTTTTTGATGGATGAACCCCTTTCAAATCTGGATGCCAAATTGCGGGTTCAAATGCGGGCGGAAATAAGCAAGCTTCATCACAGATTGAAAACAACTTTTATTTACGTGACTCACGATCAAACAGAAGCGATGACCATGGGAACACGGATTGTGGTTATGAAAGATGGCCTTGTGCAGCAAATGGGCAACCCTCAAACCATCTATGAAAACCCCGATAATATGTTTGTGGCAACTTTTATTGGATCGCCGCAAATGAACATGATTGATGCCGAGATTATCGCGAATGGAAAACAAATCTTTGCCAGCTTCAGCGGCTTCAAAATGGAAATTCCAGGCGAAACGAAACAACTGCAGAAATATAATGGAAAGAAAGTTGTGCTGGGTATTCGACCGGAAGACATGAGTGTCGTCGAAGAGTCCGGCATCAATATAATTGAAGCGGATATCGATGTAACAGAATTATTAGGATCTGAAACGATTCTGTATCTTACGATGGGAAATCAGCAGCTGATCGGGAAGGTCGATCCAAAAGTTAAAGTTTCTGTAGGCAGTACTGTAAAACTTTTATTCAATACGAATAAGCTGCATGTATTTGATAAAGAAACAGAAAAAGCTGTTTTTTAAGTGCAGCTTCTTACGCGGATAAATTTCGTCCGGTTGATGTGTTGCTCCTTGCGTCAAAAAATGGATTGCCGCAATTCCGGTTTCGTTGGTCGGTGCTGCAAACGTTATACATAAAAGCCTGCTTCATGACCTGAATGGAGACGTTTCCATGTCGCCGAAAAAGCCACTTCCTGTGGAAAGAGAGATCCGGGGACTATGACCTTCCCAAATGAGTTTGCATGGGGAAGCGCCACGGCCAGTTATCAGATCGAAGGAGCGATGACCGAGGACGGCAAGGGGCTGTCGGTCTGGGATGCATTTTGCCGAAAACCCGGGAATATAATGAACGGGGACACGGGAAGGTATGCGTGCGATCACTATCACCGACTGGATGAAGATGTCGGGATCATGGCGGAGATTGGTATCCAGGCCTATCGGTTTTCGGTTTCCTGGCCGCGAGTACTGCCGGAGGGTGTTGGCGCGGTGAACCGAAAAGGGCTGGCGTTTTATGATCGTCTGATTGATCGCCTGCTGGAAAATGGAATTTCACCGTGGCTGACGATCTTTCACTGGGATTTCCCGTATGCGCTGTACCAACGAGGAGGATGGCTTAACCGGGACAGCGCGAATTGGTTTGCAGACTATACGGGGGTGCTGGTCAATGCCCTTTCCGATCGGGTGACGCACTGGATCCCTTTGAATGAACCCCAGTGCTTTGTCAACCTGGGGCATTATGAGGGGACTCATGCTCCGGGTGTGGAGCTGGATGCGGCCTCGCTTCTGACGGTAGCTCATCATGTACTGCTGGCGCATGGGAAAGCGGTAGAGGTGATTCGGGCCAAAGCAGTTGCATCACCGATAATCGGGACAGCCAATGTCGGCGTTGTCACTCTGCCGGAATCAAACAGTCCGGAAGAGATCGCTGCGGCCCGGGCCGCCACGGTCTCGATCAGGAAGCGTAACTGCTGGAATAACACCTGGTTTGCCGATCCAATGTTTTTTGGTTCATATCCTGAAGACGGATTGCGTCTGTTCGAAGCGGAGCTGCCTGATATCCAGGACGGGGATATGGAAATTATCGGGTCGCCGATTGATTTCTGTGGACTCAATATTTATCAGGGCGATTATCTGTCCGGCAGAATGCCTGCGGGATATCCGCTTACCTCCATGGATTGGAACGTGACGCCTGATGCACTGTATTGGGGCCCGCGGTTCATGTATGAACGCTATGGAAAACCGATTGTTATTACAGAAAACGGGATGGCCGGAAATGACTGGGTGCATCTGGACGGCAGGGTTCATGATCCCGGTCGCATTGATTTTATGCAGCGCTATCTGGAAAGCCTGGAACGGGCTGTCGCGGACGGGGTCGATTGCCGCGGTTATTTCCACTGGTCGTTAATGGACAATTTCGAATGGGGCTTCGGCTATAACCGGCGGTTTGGATTGGTGCATGTCGACTACCAGACTCAGAAACGTACACTCAAAGATTCGGCGAAGTGGTATAAACAATGGCTTGCCCAGCCAAACCCTGAAAAAACAGTGTAGACAGCGCCATAAAGAAACGGTTACATCACCCACATTACAGGTTACAGGAGAATCACCGCAGGAGAGTCGCGTCATGTATTTTAAAAAGTATCCGAATGCAGCTAATTTTGAATTTGTTCACCATATCGAATGGTCCGGCAACCGGGGGTCCGCAACCGTCAATGATTTTATCGCCGGCGGCGAACCGGGCGTGAAAAATATCCGTGTCACACGGTATGATTATGCAGAGGATGTATACCGGTTGACTGTTGAGAGTCAGGACTGGCCGAAGAATTATGCCCGGTCAGAGCTGGCTTTCCCGGAACCGGCGGAACAGTCCGGCTTGACCGAACTGGAGATCAGTGAGTCCTTTGAGATTGCGCTCCGAGACCGGAATAAAAAAATTCTGCTGAAGTCGGCTCCGTTGGCGGCCTTCGGGGTCTGCGGCGGTCGGTCGCTTTTTCAGTTTGAGCGCTTCCCGGAAGATCGTTTCTACGGCATGGGCGAAAAAATGCTGGGACTGGAGCTTTCCGGTAAATTCACCAAGTACTGGAATACGGATGTGTGGTCGGATTTTGATTTGCCGGTTGCCCACGAAGGTCATCCCGATCCACTGTATGTGTCTGTGCCCTATGTGATTATTAAACGTGGGGAAACCTATATCGGTCTGCTGATGGATAATCCGTGCGCAACGTTTATGTCGACAACGGATTCGGTCAGTATTGCCGACCAGATGGAAGCCGATGTAAAGCCCCGGTCTGTTCTGACTTTGGGAGCGGAAAACGGACAGCCGAATCTGATCATTCTGTACGGGCCGAGCCTGCCGGAATTGACGCGTAAACTGCAGCGTTTGGTCGGCCTGACCCCGCTGCCGCCGGCGTGGGCGCTGGGATATCATCAATGCCGGTGGGGATATCAGTCGATGGATTGTCTGAGATACCTGGATGCGGCAATGAACCGGTATGAGATTCCATGTGATGGACTGTGGCTGGATATCGAGTATATGCGCGGTTATCGGGTGTTTACGTTTGATCCGCAATATTTTCCGGAGCCGGAAAAAAATGTGGAGGAGATCCAGAAAAGCGGACGCCGCGTTGTTCCCATCCTTGATCCCGGCGTAAAGGCTGAGCCTGGATATGAAGTTTACGATGACGGAAACGAAAAAGGGGTTTTCTGTAAGAATCCGCAGGGCCGGAATTTTACAGGACTGGTCTGGCCGGGGCTGACCGTGTTTCCTGATTTCTCACTGGAAAAGACGAAAACCTGGTGGACCGGTTATGTAAAACACTTTGCGGAGAGAGGGATTACTGCGGTATGGAATGATATGAATGATCCGTCGACCGGTTCGGTGCTGAATACGGATATGCTGTTCAATGAAGGGCGTGACGCCCATGATCTGTTTCATAACCAATACGCTTCGGAAATGGCAAAGGCGACGGTGGAAGGCTTCCGCCAGGCGCGTCCGGAAGAGCGCCCGTTTCTGCTTTCACGCAGCGGATTTACCGGGTGCAGCAAATACACGGCGATCTGGACGGGAGATAATGTATCAAATTATCACTATCTGCGCGCAAGTCTCGCCTGCAGCCTGAATCTGGCATTGTCCGGCGTGCCTTTCAACGGACCGGACATCGGCGGCTTCGGTGGAGACACAACGCCGCAACTGATGCGGGACTGGATGAAAGCCGGATTCCTTTTCCCCTTCTGCCGCAACCACAGCATCATCAACTCCCGTGCCCAGGAACCCTGGATGTTTGATCAGTCAACGATGGCTGTATTGCGCGAATACATCCAGCTGCGCTATCGCCTGCGCCCGTATCTCTACAATCTGTTTGTCGCACAGGCTGAATGCGGCGAGGCGATTCTGCGTCCGCTGTTTTATGATTTCGTTTCAACAGACGAGTTGCCGCTGGATCGCATAGACGACCAGTTTATGGTGGGACCCTGGGTTATGCAGGCGCCCTTTATTGATGAGAAACTGGAGTGCCGTGATGTCGTGCTGCCGGATGCCCGCTGGTATGCATTGAATGCGGCTCAATGGCTGAACGGAAAGCAGCGGATTCAGGTTGAACAGGACCAATCGCGCACACCGCTGTATGTGCGTGAAGGGGCGGTTTTGCCGCTGGCGCTGAATCAGGGCCGGGATTTCAGCTTTTCCGCCGCCGATGTGGAATTTCATGTCTTTCTGAATCGTGACAGCACAATCCCTGCAGAAACATCCTATGTCTTTGATGACGGCATTTCTTTCGGGTATCAACGCGGGGAACGGTCCGAGCTGCAAATCAAAGCCGAAGTTAACGCGGGCAGGTTGAGGGTGCAGACAGAATTGGTTCGCGACGGATACGGACCGTGCCGTACAGCAAGACTGGTAATTTACGGAGATTTTGAGCAGGTGACGGTTAACGGTCAGGCCACAACTATTCAGGCGGCGCCGGTGCGTTTTGCCGGACAGGACCAGCCCTGCACTGTAGTGCAATTCTGATATCGGTCGCACGTTCATATTGTAACGATAACAAAACGGTTCAAAAACCCTTACGGGGCAAACCTCGTATGAAGGCATCGGTAAAATATGGACAAAAGAACCCGAACGATTTAGCGTCAATCCGTTCCGTCACACCGTAGGACTAAACACCGATGCACCGCTTGAAGCCGAGCGCGGGTTTCGACGAAGCAACAACGGCAAGGACATGGAAAAACCTGCCGAAGTCTTGAAAGGTTTCTCTTTCCCTCCTCCGGAGGAGGGAACGGAGGCGGTATTTTGATGCGCTCCTTGGAGAGCTGCACGTCTTCCCGCACGCGCTCATCAAACGTATCCGGTTATTCTTCGATTTGCAGGATGGGCGCGCTCAGGCTCGCCGGCGAGGACCTCAACACGACTCTTGCATTCTCAGCGACGGTTTGAAATGATTCCCCTATGAAAGCGCTGCCTCATGATGACCTCAATGGGTGCACGTCCCTGCTAAAAAAACAAATTTCCTCCAAATCTAATGCGGCCGAAAACATTAGACTTAAAAACCGTTCCGGGACAACGAAAATACTTTGCGTATCGGATACGGTTGACCCGCTGGTGTATTCGAATAATATTCGGGAACGATTCCGTGATATTGATTTTATTATTAGCGGCGGCGATCTGCACATGAAATATTACGGTTATATTGTCAGCAATCTGAATAAGCCGCTCTATTTTGTTTTCGGCAATCATCATCTTAAGCATTTTGAACGGTTTAAAAAGAGCAGTCAGAGCACGAATTCACTGCAAAACTCGGGCTACAGTATAAAGAATTATTTTGGCTCTATCTGCATTGGTGACAAAGTGATTCGTGATAAAAAAAGCGGCTTAATCATAGCAGGGTTAGGCGGGTCGATTCGTTATAACACCGGCAGGAATCAGTTTACTGATATCCAAATGTATTTAAGGATTTTCCGCCTCATCCCTAAGATGCTGATCCATAGAATCTTTCATGGAAGATGGCTTGACATTCTGGTGACTCATGCGCCTCCATACGGAATTCATGATTGCACGGACAGATGCCACGTAGGATTCAAGGCTTTTTTGTGGTTTATGAAGATGTTTAAACCGAAATATTTACTACATGGACATGTTCATTTATACAATGCAAATAAAAAAAGAGAAACGGACTATCTCCAGACCCGCGTGATAAATGTGTATGGAAAATATGTATTAAATTTATAAGGAATACACATGGAAAAATTTGATCTACAAGCCCAGGAAGATTTTAACAAGGCTCATAAACGCGCCCGACTGCAGATAATGTTATCAAAACTGCAAATGGAACGATCGGATTTGCTTTCTCTTTATGATATTAAAAAACTATTGAAGCCAAAGCAGCGAACCTATCTTGGGATAAAGGCTATACCGGTAAATAAAATTGTCGGAAGTGAAGGGCGCTATCTGGATTTCAATAAGGCTTTTCTTCCTAAAAGGTGGGTGCTTAAAGAGCGTTGGAAGAATATTGATAAAGCCCATATGCAAATGATTTCGCTTCCATCTATTAATGTCTATAAGGTAGGAGACTCTTACTTTGTTCGCGATGGAAATCATCGAGTGTCTGTGGCCAGGATGCATGGAATTGCTTATATCGATGCAGAGGTTATAGAATTAAGCTCTGAAATAACCCCTGAACCCGGAATGACCGATAAACAGCTGCGAGCATTGGTTGTCGATTATGAACGTCAGAGATGCCTGGAAGAAAAATTGATTGATCAGATTATCGACATGGAAAAAATTGAGTTTACTGAGCCTGGAAGATATACAGAAATGCTGCATCATATCAATGTCCATAAGTATTATATCAATATGGACAAGGAAAAAGAACTCCCGTTTTCTGAAGCGGCACGATCATGGTTCAACACCGTCTATCTGCCTATTTATGATGAAATTATAAGACAGAACTTATTGAATCGATTCCCTGGGAGAAAACCAGGGGATTTATATATGTGGATTGTTAAACATTGGGATAACTTGAAAGAAAAACAAAACGATCATATCTCAATTGAAGAAGCCTCGATAGATTATGCCAACCGTTTCGGGACAAGCGTCCTCCGGCAGTGGAAAAACCGATTGAAAAAAGCTTTCAACATGAAAAAAGCCAAACGGTAGTCAGCCGTCAAAAAACCGTATCCGTCGTCGAGCCAGTCCGCCTTCAATAATTTATCTTTGGATCGTGTCCATCTGACATGGATAGAGCCTGTCCAAAAAAAGGCGGGTTTTCTCTGGCGGCCTCGATTCGGATTTGTCCGCAGCGGGCACGGGCGAGATGATTGGACCGGTCGGACGACGAATCCTGCCGTTTGGCGCCCTTTGCGGACACACTCCTGTCTTTGAGAGAGTCGGCCGGGGTCGGGTACGCGGCGGCCGCGAGGTCGGCTTCGGCCTCGGCGCGTTTTTGTGCGGCCATGGTGGCGAGCTTCCACGGGTTGTGGCCGAGGATGCACCAGGCGATACGCAGTTAGTTTCCGGTGTTCGAAACCTTGGCTGCGCAGCGGCATGCCGAGGGACACATTCCTGAACAGGCCAAATGCTTACTTGGGACAGGCTCTGTTTAATCCGACCCGACCTGTTTAAAAACCGGAAATCACCTGGAAGAGAACTTTTCAATTAATCTGTCCAGTGTCAGTGAGGTTGTTGACTCTAAGCTCCAGTCTGCATCAGAAGCAGCAGGACCAATTCCGACAGAATAAAATCCGGCTGTATTTAAAGCTGTAATTCCGCTGGCGGCATCTTCGATTCCGGCACAATTGCGGATATTCTCATTCAAACTTTCCGCCGCAGTTATAAATATTTCAGGATCCGGTTTTCCTTTTTCAAGAGATGCAGGATTCACGATTACATCAAAACTGTCTTTGAGATTCAGTCTTTCGATTACCTCAAGAGCATTTCTGCTTGCCGAGGCCAGAGCGATTTTAATGCCTGCCGATTGAAGCTCTTTTATAAAGTCAGCTATTCCCGGAAGAATGTCTTCCGGAGTGATACGGCCTATAAATTCCTTATAATATTCATTTTTTAAATTCGCCAGGCGCTGTTTTTCCTCTGCAGTAAATGTTTTTCCGGCATGATCGAGGATTATTTCAAACGACTCGAGTCTTCCGACTCCTCTCAGCTTCTCATTTATCTCCCGGGAAAAATCAAGTCCAAGCTCATCCGAGAGTCTCTGCCATGCAAGATAATGGTACTCAGCGGTATCCGTTACAACGCCGTCCAAATCAAAAATAACCGCTTTAAGAACAGGTTTCAGACTGAAGGTCAACGGGTTGCCCTGCTGAATACATACCTCCTCACCTTCATGACATATGCACAGGGCGTCACCCTCTGTCAGCGTGTATCTGACTTCAACCGAGGAAATATCCACAGACAGAGCACATTTTCCTCTTTTCAATTGAAATGCCAGCCGGCTCCATTTCTTTGGAAGTTTGGGTGTAAATGAAAGTTTCCCGTCGTAATCTCTCAGCCCGGCAAATCCATATACCAGAGACAGCCATGTACCGCCCATAGCCGCAATATGAACCCCGTCTGAAACATTTGAGTTTATGTCATCCAAATCCATTCTGGCTGTTTTGTTGAAATATTCATAGGCATCTTCTTCTCTTCCCAGTTCCGCTGCCATTATCCCCTGAATACAGGGAGAAAGAGAGGAATCTCCTGTTGTCAGAGGATTATAATAAAGATAGTTTCTCAGCTTCTGAACCAGCGAGAATCTCTTCCCCAGAAGAAAATTAGAAAGAACGACATCCGGCTGTTTTAAAACCTGATGGCGGTAGATCACCAAGGGGTGAAAATGCAATAAAAGAGGATACAGAGATTTATCTGTACCATCGAAATCCCACTTCTCCTTTTGCATAAAGGAGTCATCCTGAGAATGCACCGATAAATTTGAATCATAGGGAATAAAAATATGTTCAGCGGCTTGGCGCCATAAACGAAGAGTCTCCGTTGTCAGGTTGACTTTCTTCTTTATGCCTTCAAAGTCCGCCGGGCTTTTCTGCTGCAGCTCATCAGCTATCTGCAGAGCATATTCAAGATGGTTTTTTACCATAAGATTGGTGAAAAGATTGTTATTAACAATCGCCGTATATTCATCTGGACCCGTGACATCATTTATTTTAAAGAGTCCATCCTTTTCATCAAAAAAACCAAGACTGAGCCACAGCTTTGCTGTTTCAAATATTATTTCAGCGCCGTATTGTTTCAGGAATTCAAAGTCCTCGGTGGCATTTACATATTTCTGAATTCCATAGGCGATGTCGGCATTTATATGATATTGTGCAGTTCCTGCCGGAAAGTATGCCGAAGCTTCTTCTCCGTTGATGGTCCGCCAGGGATAAAGCGCTCCCGCTTCATTCATAACGGAAGCTCTCTCTCTGGCACAATCAAGGATGTTATATCTGTATTCCAGAAGGTTGGATGCAATTTCCGGCATGGTATAAATAAAAAACGGCAGCACATAAATTTCTGTATCCCAGAAATAATGCCCTTCATAACCCTCCCCGCTTAATCCCTTTGCGGCAATATTCCTCAGTCCGTCACGACCGGCGGATTGATAAAGCGAAAATAAATTAAACCGGATCCCCTGCTGCAAGGAATTATCTCCTTCAATAAAAATATCCGCAGAACGCCAGAATTCAGCGACATGGCGCTTTTGTTCTTCAAGAAAATTCTCTGCGCCGAAAGCCACCGACTTTTCAATGTCATCCATTACTCTGCTGCGAATACGGGCCACATCCCCTTCAATGGAAGAGTGACAGCAGATATATTTAGTAAAGCTGTATTCACATCCGCTCTGGGCGTCTGTATCGAAAACAAATTCGAACCTGTCCTGTAAAGATAACGATTGGGAAGAGAAACTTTTCCCAGCAGAATGCGCTATTCCATATCCCAGATAAAGGCCGCTGTTAACCGTTTTCTGAATTACAAACGCTTTGGTACCCTCTGTTTCTCTGCGAAGACACTCTAGAGGCTTGTGTTTGAAGCCCGTTCCGATCCGGGGATCATTTTTATCTGTTTTACGGGTATCGGGATCAATGTATGCTGAAGATATTATTTTTATATTGCCTGCCGTTTCAAGCAGAGTGACCGACACGTGAATCAGGGCCATGTGCTGTTTTTCAAAGGATACACAGCGGCGACTTTTAAACAGAACTTTCTGTCCGTCGGGAGATCGCCATATAACTTTTCTTTTGACGATCCCTTCTTTCAGGAGAAGCTGTCGTTTATATTCGATGATACTGCCTTGTTCGGGACTGAATAATTCATCATTTATCAGTATCTTGATTTCTGTAAGATCAGGGAGATTAAGCATCATCTGCTTTTTGTCGGGAAACCCGTATGCCGATTCCGCATAGATCTGAGGGGCGGATTCATAGAATCCATTAATGAAGGTCCCTTTGTGAGCACCGCCGTAATCGCGTCCGGTCTCTTCCAGTCCCCCGCGAATTCCCAGATATCCGTTGCCGAGAAAGAAAAGGGACGCATTTCGCTCCATATCTTCCGCAATATACTCATTTTCTGTTATCAGCCAGTCTTCGACAGGAAAAAAAGTTTTATTTTTCACTGCACGGTCTCCTTTTTATTTATCCTTTTAACAGAGCCAGGGATCATATTCCACCGTATATCGAACCGGATGGTTGAATACACCCGTTCATAGCATTACAACATCAGCCCATCCTGTATTATTCCTGGGAATCTTCATTTCCGGCAATTTTTCATCGGCTCATATTCATTTAATGGTCTTCAGTTTGTCTCAGGTTTTCAGCAGATTATCAAATTTATTCCTGAAGCTCTCTTTGCGCTGCAGGGACGGCGCTCGCCGGCGGCGGTCACCCAGGTCGAGTTGAACATGTAAACGCTGCGGGTGGATATTCACGTCGAGCATTTCGGGCAGACCGATCAATGCCCGGCGTGCGGCGCATCCTGCCGGATTGACGACGAGGCCGCCTCGCCGACCGGGCGTCATCTGGACACCATACAGATTGAAACGCTTCTGCATGCGAGAACTCCGCGCGTAGAGTGTCCGTAACACGGCGTGAAAACCGCAACCCTGCCGCGGGCAGGCAGACACGCCCGCTTCACGCTCCTTTTTGAAACGTTTGCTGTTCGGGTGATTCAGGCGGCCCGGAGGCGTGGAAGACGCGCGGTTGAACGGGGCGTGTCATGGCGCAAAGAAGCGCTGATTCCAGACATCGGACTGGGCGAGAAAAGCTTTCGGAAAGGGATGAGCTCCGTAACGGCCTGTTGCGGTCTGGAAAATCAGCAACGGAGCGGTCGAGGGGCTGAACTCGAAAATCCAGACCGTTAAGTCAAACGCCTGCGGCCACCGGCCGTTCGAGCGTTACCGAATCGCGAGCCGTTCCACTGCGGGAAGCGGGGAAAAACTCCCCTGAAAATCTACGAAGAACGTTTTTTTGTGCGCAGATAAATTGCGGCGGAAGCAAAAAAACGATACGGACAATCCAGTATTTCATTGTTCATTCTTCCTTCGATTTTTGTAAGCTGCTTTTCCGCAACGTCCATTCCTGCCTTTTTCTCTTTGCCCCCGTGGAGGTTATGTCTATACTCCGCCCTCATGAAAGCGATGGATGCGAATCTCCTTGAAGAAACGGTCCGCTGGCAGGAAAAACTCTTTAAACATTCTGTTCGGCGACAAATGCGACTGCAGAAACTAAAAGACCTGCTGGGGAACATCTCCGGTCAACAATGCCTGGAAATCAGTTCCGGTGATGGAATGATCAGCGCCCGGCTCCGCGAAGGCGGCGGGGTCTGGACGACACTGGCGATCAATACCCAGGCGCAGGCTGCACTCCGTTATTTCATTAACGGGGATATCGGCGTACTGCAGGGAACTCAGATTGACGCTCCGGACCAAACCTATGACGCGGTGGTGATCGTCGATGCCCTCGAACGAGTCCGGGACGACCTTGCTTTTATTAAGGAGTGCCATCGCGTTTTAAAAACCGACGGACGACTGGTGATTACCGCCGCACGCAAAATGATTTTCTGTATCGGAGGCGGCCTTCTCCGCTCTCTGCTGGGCCTCTCGTGGCGCAGGAAAGGACTTGAACGGCCCGGATATTCCTCGCAGGAATTTTTTGACGTTCTTAAATCCGGTTTCGACGTGCCGGAAACGGATTCCTATTCCACCTGCTGCATTGAAGTTCCCGGCTTAATCTGCGAGGCGCTGGCTAACAAAGTGGCGCACGGGCCGTATAATATGCCGCCCGAAAATACCGGAACTGAAGAATTTTATCATTACACCAAGCTCAATGTCTTTGCCACACTGGTTTACCCGTTGATGTGGCTGTTCGCGAAGATTGAAACCGCGATTCTCGGATTTATGCCAGGGCATAATATTGCCGCAAAAACCAAGCGGCGGGTCTGGCGCGTCCGCACGCAGCCGATCCTTATTGATGGACGCTCCATTGCCGAGGCGGCCATCAACACGAAAATCGGCACCGCCGCACCGTTTTGAGCTCTAAAAGTTCGACGATCCGCGTTCCGCTCCGGAGCAACGTTCCACTCAGCGACAGATTGTACGCCATTTCCTGAGTGCGGACTGCCAGCGGTCGGTATCCTGAGGACTGTACGTCTTTGTCTCATGGACAAAAGAGTTGCGAATGATTTCCCGGCCTTCAGCCAGTGAGGCGATATCGCCCATTGCCAGCATCTGGATGATGATGTTTCCAATCGCGGTGGCCTCAATCGGCCCGGTGATCACTTTTCGACCGGTGGAGTTGGCTGCAAACTGATCCAGTGCGATGTTTTTACATCCTCCCCCGACGATACGCAAAACATCCAGGCTGCTCCCGATAAGACGTTCGAGCGTTTCATATGTATCCGCATAAAGCAAAGCAAGTCCTTCGTACGCGGTACGGATGATTTCGCCGTGACCCTGCGGGCGGGTCTGTCCGGTACGCTCACAGTAATCCTGTATGCGGCACGGCATATCCCCCGGCGCCACAAAGACCTCATCGGCCGGATTGATAAAAAACCTGAACGGTTCCGCCGCCTCGGCCAAAGTGTCCATCTCTTTCCATGAATAGTCAAATCCCTGTGCCGCCCAGATACGGCGCAGTTCCTGAATGATCCAGAGACCGGATAGATTTTTAAGAAAACGAATGGTATCGCATACGCCGACCTCGTTGGTGAAGTTGGCGGCAAGCGAATCGCCATTGATCACGGGGGCAGAGAGTTCTGTTCCGAGCAGTGACCAGGTTCCGGAACTGAGAAATGCACATGATTCGCCTTCAAGAACCGGCACAGCGGCAAATGCGCTGGCCGTGTCGTGGCTGCCGACATTAACCACCGGCAATCCGTTGAAATCGCCCAGCACGGTCGCGGGGTCGGCAAAGGGAGCAAAAAAATCCGTGCGGATATTCAGTTTTTCAAGCAGATCAAACGCCCAGTCTTTGGTCACCGGATTATAAATCTGCGATGTACTGGCAAACGTTCGATTGGTTGCCATTTTTCCGGTCAGCCAGTAATTGAGCAGATCCGGAACAAACAGCAGCCGGTCAGCCTGCAGGTACTGGGTGTCGCCGGCCCGGGCGAGTGCATAGAGATGATACAGGGTATTGATCTGCATAAACTGGATGCCGGTTTGATTAAAAACCGTCTCTTTCCCGACAGCAGCAACAACTTTTTCAAGCAACCCGTCTGTCCGGGAATCACGGTAATTGACCGGATTGCCCAGCAATTTCCCCTGCTTGTCAATCAACCCGAAATCCACTCCCCAGCTGTCGACCCCCATGGACACCAGACGGTCCCCGAATTCTTTTTCAGCCCGGGCAACACCTTCCTGAATGTTCCGGAAAAGATACACAAAATCCCAGTAAAGGGTCCCGTTGATTTCAGTCGGTCCGTTCCAAAACCGGTTCATCTCCTTCAGCCTCAGCTGTCCATTGCTCAGCGTTCCGACAATGGTGCGCCCGCTGGAGGCGCCTAAATCAACAGCTAAATAATGTCTGGCCATAATCATCTGTTCCCTGCGTATCCCGGTTAAACCTGTTTCTGCCGATAGGATTCAACTTCCCAGTTTTCAATAAATTCGCGGGCTGTATCCGTCATATACTCGATCCCGCCGAAGGCCTCCGCCAGCTGGATCACCAGCGAGCCGTCCTGAGCCAGTTCAAGCGCAAGATCTGCGTTCTTCCGGGACGTGCCGATTCCGTAGACCCGATCGCCGGAAACAATCACTTTCGGAGCATAACCGCGGATCTCCTTATACTGCTGAACAGCGTCCGGCGTCAGCTCACCGGTAAAAGGAAAGGCTTTCGCATAGACCAGATGGTCCGGAGTAATCGGGCCCGGGGCAACGGCAAACATCCCGGAGGATGCAATGAATTCAGCATCCGTTCCGAAAAGAACTTTGATTTTTGCTTCGGTTGCAGGATCTTCCGGTGCCTCAGCAATCTCCAGCGTCCGGGAAATACCGGCTTGCTGATAGACCGCATTCAGTGTGTCCATTACACGCAGAGAGAGTGCGCGAATTTCATCGGCACGGTTCGCTGCAATAAAAATGCCGTGATTTTTAAGGAACAATAATGCAGGCTCTTTCCCGTTTGCGGTTTTATAGGCTTCAATGCGCTGACGCACTGCCATACAGAGCGTGTAGCCGGGATCGATGTATTCGACCCACAGTGCGTCGGGAAAAAGTTCCTTGCAAACCGCTTCTCCGTTTCTGGAGCAGGTAAGCCCGTTCACCGAGCACGGATGCGTATGCACTACAAATTTTGCTTCGAATACATTGTGAAGCGGAGCTTCGACCGATGGCCGTCCGGCGTTATTTTCCACAGCATCGGCCATCATATTTTTCACCAGTTCCTCGCGGGCCGCGGGATCCTGAGGTGTTTCCACCGTATAAAGTTTGTT
>JASKKX010000043.1 GCA_030153935.1 Verrucomicrobiota bacterium
ATGGCTTCACCCATAATGTGGCAGCATTTTTTACAGAAGTATTTCCACCGCCGCCTTTGACATAATCAGCGGTTCCGAATTCGTGCGAGAGTTCAACAATCGTTTTCAGATCCTGCATCTTCAACTCCTCTTCTGTTTTATAACCTGAAATCGTCTCGGCGGTCGTTCCATCAGGCTCCGGTAAAATCTGCACATCAGTCCATATGAAAAACTTCGCGAAGCGGTTTGGAAACAGGACGGTTATCCGGATGGACTTCCATCAGATCCGCCATGTAATCCCACCACTTCTGCACAATTTGTAAATTATGCAGGTTCTCCGCGGTGTTGTCATCCGACAGTTTTTGAAATGCAAACAAAGTCAGAGTTTCTTCATCAAAAAAAATCGAATAATCAAAGATACCGGCATTGGAATGGGCTTCCGCCAGTTCCGGCCAGATTTCATCGTGCCGTTTTTTATATTCTTTGACACATCCGGGCTTCAGTTTCATTTTAAATGCATTTCGTGTCATCGTAAAAAGGGTCTCCGTTAAATAAACTGTAGCCGCAACTGAAATGCGGGCTCCCGAAAAACTATTGCCGCTTTACCAAAACGTCGGATTCGTACTTTTCCATCTCAGTAATCCAGTCCATACCGACCGGAACTCCGTCTTTTTCGCAGAGCATATCCCACACCGCGGGAAACGGCATGGATTTGAACTCTTCCATCATGGCAAAGCGCCGGGTGTTTTTATTCTCTTTTTCATAGCATTGCAGCTGAGTGGTCGGATCGAGAAGCGCATAGAGAATTCCTTTGCGCGTGGCCCGCGTTCCGATCACATAGGCGCCGATACGGTTAATCGACGCATCGAAAAAGTCGAGTGCCAGGATCACACGGTTCCATGCATCCCCTCGCTGTATTTCAAGAAAGACATTTTTGAGATCATCATTGAAAATCACAACATGATCAGAGTCCCAGCGAATCGGACGACTGACATGCAGCAGAAGTTTATCCATAAAGGTCAGATGACTGGAAATTTTCCCGTGAATGGTTTCCGTTGGATGAAAATGCCCCATATCCATACACAGCCCCATGCCGCGACTGAGAGCATAATCCGCGCAGAACTCGGCAGAACCGACAACGTATTCTTCTGAACCGATACCGAACAGCTTGCTTTCAATGAAATCAATGCATTGGGTTCTATCGACGGAGTCGTCACTCATGATCTCATCATAAGAGGCCGCCATACGGGCACGGGGACTCCAGCGGTCTGCAGGAATATCCTTGCTGCCGTCCTGTGTCCACCAATCGACGTAACAGGGGCTCCCCTGCGCAATCGCCAGTGCTTCAGCAATCTTACGGCAGGCTTTCCCATGCCGGATCCAGAAAGCACGAATCTCATCATCCCGATGAGAAAGAGTAAATCCGTCTTCCGCTTTGGGGTGGGCGAAAAAGGTCGGGTTGAAATCAAGACAGATTCCCTGTTTTTTTGCCCAGTCCATCCATTTTGTAAAACCGGCGGCATCCACCTCGTCGCGTTCAACAAAATGGTCGGTTTCGGAATACGAGGCATGAATATTCACGCGGTGTGTACCGGGAAGCAACGACATCGCTTTTTCGAGATCGGCACGAACTTCGTCTCCATTGCGAGCCCGTCCCGGATAGTTCCCGGTGGCCATGATTCCTCCACCGTCAAGGCCTTCGGGCATGGGTTCAAAACCAGCCAAGTCATCGCTTTGCCAGCAGTGGAGAGAAATGGGGAAATTCAATGCTTTCTCAATCGCCGCGTCGGTATCAATCCCGAATGCGGCATATCGCTCTCTGGCCAGTTCATATGCCTTTTCTGTGCTCATCATTTACTCCTCGTTAAAAACTCCAAACCGTGGGGAAATCCTACCAGGGAAACAAGACGCGCTCCTTGACGATACGGACTTTATCTAGCACGATTACGCCGGGATTTAACCTTTAAAAGATCAGAACTGATGGAAACTGAACTCTTCCTTTGAAGGCTGTACGGTTCATGGCGGTTTAAAGAGGCTTTCCCTGCAATCCTCGTTGACGATGTACCGCCGCAGAAAAGATTTTAAACAGAAGTTGCACTTCCCGGTTCATCGTTCGCCGGTTTCATGATTTAATCGGCGGTCTATGGATTTTCACAAAGAACTGAATAAAGAACAGTATGCCGCGGTGACGGCCCCGGACGGGCCGTCATTGGTGATTGCCGCCGCCGGAACCGGAAAAACCCGCACACTGGTCTACCGCGTGGCGTGGCTGATTGAACAGGGCGTCGACCCGAACCGCATTCTGCTGCTCACCTTCACCAACAAAGCCGCGCGCGAAATGCTCGACCGCGCCCATGCGCTCACCGGCGGCGGCGTCAGCGGACTGCTCGGCGGAACATTTCATCACCTGGCCAACCGCCTGCTGCGCCAGCACGCCCGCGAAATCGACTTCGGCAGCGACTACACCATCCTTGACTCGGACGACGCTAAAAAGCTGGTGAAGTCCTGCACCGATGAACTGGAACTGACCGACAAACATTTCCCGAAACCTCAAGTGCTCCTCAGCCTCTACGGCCTCGCTTCCGGCTCGCAGAAGCCGCTCGACGATCTGGCCTGTGACTGGTTCGCCGATGCTCCGATCAATATTGACGGCGTACTGAAACTTCGCGACTACTACGTGAAACGTAAAAAAGAGCTGAACGTCATGGACTTCGACGACCTGCTTCTTTACGCATTGAAACTGTTCCAAACCTCGGAATACGTCCGTAAACTCTATCAGGAGCGGTTTCAATATGTGCTGGTCGACGAATATCAGGACACCAACACCATTCAGGCCGAATGGATTCATCTGCTGGCGGGAAAACATAAAAACCTGATGGTTGTCGGCGACGACTTCCAGAGCATTTATTCGTGGCGCGGTGCGGATTACCGCAACTTCCTCTCCTTCCCGGAACGCTATCCCGACACCCACGTCTACAAGCTGGAAACCAACTACCGCAGCACCCCGGAAATTCTCGACGTCGCCAACGCCTGCATCAAAGGCAATCCGCTGCAGTTCCAGAAAACCCTGCACGCCGTGCGCGAATCCATGGTGCAGCCGACACTCGTCATACTGCGCGACGGCAACGAGCAGGCGCGCTACATCATTTCAAAAATCGAAGAGCTCAAGCGGCAGGGAACCAAACTCTCCGACATCGCCGTGCTCTACCGCTCGCACTTCCACGCCATGGAACTGCAGATGGCGCTCACGCACGCGCGCTTCCCCTATCAGGTCACCTCCGGCATCCGCTTCTTCGAACAGGCGCACATCAAAGACGCCTGCACCGTCCTGCGCCTGCTCGAAAATCCGCAGGATGAACTGGCCTTCAAACGGCTGCTCGAAATGTTTCCGAAACTGGGGCCGAAAACCGCCGACAAAATCTGGAAAAAACTCGGCGCGCGCTTCGAAGCGCGCACGGCGGAAGCTCACACAAAACTGCTCGCCGCCCTGCCCGCCGCAGTTGTGCCGATCTGGAAAGAAATCCAGCCGGTCTTCCTCGCTTACGAAAAAGAAGAACTGCGCGACGATCCCGGCGAAGTGCTCTACCGTTTCAACAAAGCGTTCTACAGCGAATATCTCGTGGAAACCTTCGACAACGCCAAACACCGGCAGGAAGATCTCGACAGCCTGATCGACTTCACCGCCCGTTTTGAAAACTGCGCCGCGTTCCTCAGCGAAATGGCGCTGCTCACCAACCTCGACGCCGAAGCCGAAACCGCGCCCGCCGGCAAAGACGGCGTGCGCCTCAGCACCGTGCATCAGGCCAAAGGCCTTGAGTGGAAAGTGGTCTTTGTGCTCTGGATGAATGAGGACTGCTTCCCGAGCCGGAAATCCGCCGAGCAGATCGGCGGCGAAGCCGAGGAACGCCGCCTCTTCTACGTCGCCGCCACCCGCGCCGAAGACCGGCTGTTCCTCTGCTGTCCCGAGATCCGCCGCAACCGCGACGGCAGCGTCATTCCCTACGAACCCTCCCGCTTCGTCCAGGAAATCCCGCCGCACCTCCTCCGGAACGACGGCGGATTCTTTTAGATCGGAACCGTGAATGTGCGCAAATCGTCGCGAAAAACGTCAGGATTTGGAAAAGCGACATGGTTCAGTTGATCATCCGGTCATCTTCGATGTAGGCGCCGATCCAGACCCAGATTAAGGCCTCTTCTTCTTGACGAGGCTCAGGCCGGGATGCCGGTCGCCGGGCTGCTCCGAAAACACAACATCGCCCAGGACACAGTCTACCGCTGGAAGGTGAAGTCCGGCGGCATGGATCTCAGTGAAGCCAGACGGCTCAATGGTATGAAATTCTGAAACATGACGCCCGCACTTGACCGGATGCGTCGGCTTTGGCTTAATATGCGCTCTTTGATGCCAATGTAGCTCAGCTGGTAGAGCAGCTCATTCGTAATGAGCAGGTCATCGGTTCGAATCCGATCATTGGCTCCATCCCTTTAAAAATCCACATCCCCCATATTGCCTTTTGTTGGTGTCGTGATCAGGCACAAAGTGGGTTCTCAAGTCCGGGGTTCTGTCAAAAAAAAGCCGCCTGAAGGCCTTTTTTTGAGAATTGATACGTCTTTGTTCCGTTTCGACCTTGCTTTTTCCGCATTGAAATAGCTTGGAACAGCGTGAAATGAGGCGGAACTGCAAAGCGATCCGGCGTTTCGCAAGGCGACTTTCGAAGAAGCCGTTTCCGCTCTGCTGGACGGCGAACCGGCGGAAGCTCTGTCCCTGCTGCACGACCTGGTTCGTGCAACGATTACGTTCAAGCGGCTGGCCGAAGAAACGGGGATGAATGAGAAGTCTCCGCATCGGATATTAAGTCCGTGCGGGAATCCCACCATGCGCAACATCGGTCTGATTCTGCACGCGATCCGCGAAGAACTCGGCATCCCGCCGCAGGTCAGCATTGCGACGGCCTGAAATAATGGGGGATATGGAACGGAAATTTAAAATTATTGAGTGGGACGAATTTCTCTCCGGGGCGGTGCCGACACACTGGACGCAGGAACACACGGTCACCGGAATGGTCTGGCGGGTTGTGATGGATCGAGGTGAAACCCTTGTTGCCGTTCCATATGCCGCCGGAGCGAATGTTAATCTTGAGGGTCACGGGCCTGTGGAAGAGCGGGACGGGGAAGAATGGCCGGTTCTGACAGAATGGGAAAAACTGATAGACGAAGCTACAGAGAAAGAGTTGCGGGAAACTCTGGCGGAACACGACGTAAAGCGGTGCGGAAGGGCTTGACCGGCTGCAATGGGTCGCCGTGTTTCCGGACGGACGCAAAACGCTGATTGAATCGCTTGTACCTGATATCCATGATTTGCGTGAAGCAGAGTGGTGCGAGAAGGTGAAACCATCCCAAAAAGACCGGCAGGTTATCGAAAAACGAGTGGCAGCTCTTTCAGCTCTCTGATTGCTGGTGAGCCTTCGACGAAGGCAAAAGGTTCCCGGTCGGTACACAATTTTTTATTGCGAAAGCTCGATCGATCGTTTCTGCGCCGCCAGCAGTGCCTGAATAATCGCATCCCTGACCCCGGCTTTATCCAAGGAGCGGACGGCCGCCTCGGTGGTCCCTCCCTTTGATGTGACTTTGGCACGCAGATCAGCCGCCTCCTCTCCGGAGTCGGCCATGAGCCGTGCGGATCCTTCAACGGTCTGCAGTGCCAGCTGACGGGCGGTTTTTCTGTCCAGGCCCATTCTCTCAGCAGCGGCAAGCATCGCTTCAAGCAGATAAAAAACATAGGCAGGTCCCGAACCGCTCAATGCGGTAACCGCGTCGATATCCTTTTCCTCCACCCGTGCGGTAATGCCGACACAACCAAGGATACTCTCAGTGACCTCCAAATCTGCCTCCGTGGCGTTTATTCCGGCAGCAAGCGCGGAAGCCCCCATGCCGATCAGCGCCGGGGTATTCGGCATAACGCGGATAACACGCCGCCGGCCGCCGAGCAGCGTTTCAATCTTTGAGGTCGGGATGCCGGCTACGATGCTGATCACCAGCGTTTCTTCGCGCAGATCCCGGGCGATTCCTTTCAGCACTTCATTCAGTACCTGCGGTTTAACCGCCAGCAGAACGATTTCCGCATTTCTGACCACACGATTATCCACAGAGACACTCACCCCGTATTGGGCCCCAAGATCATCCAGCCGTTCCGGTCGAATGTCCGTCATAATGATTTTATCCGGTTCGCAGAACCCGGCCGCAACCATGCCGCTGACAATCGCTTCCGCCATATTTCCTGCACCGATAAAAACAACTTTTGATTCCATCACACTCATGAACGTCCTCCGAAAATATCTGATCCTACGCGAATATAGGTCGCGCCCTCTTCGATCGCGATCTCGAAATCACGAGACATCCCCATGGAAAGCTCCGGCAGCGGCGTGTCGGTCTCTTCCTGCAGCCGGTCCCGCAGTTTCCGAAGGTTGGAAAAATGGATGCGCGCTTTTTCCGGATCGGCGGTGAACGGAGGAATCGTCATCAGACCGTGAACCTCAACCTGCGAGCATTGATTCGCCGCGTTGACCAGCGCCGCCGTCTCGTCAGGCGCGCAGCCGAACTTGGAGCCTTCGCCGGAAACATTCACCTGGATCAGGATCGGCAGCGGTGTGGCGGTATACTCATCCAGTGCGCAGAGCAGCTTTTCGGAATCGACAGAATGGATCATTCGGAAGAGTCCGGACGCGGCGATGCGCGCCTTATTGCGCTGCAAGTGGCCGATAAGGTGCCAATGCAGGTACTGCGGGCACCTGGAGATTTTAGGCAGAGCCTCCTGCACCCGGTTTTCACCGAAAAGAATCTGACCGGCCTCCGCCGCTTCAATAACGGCCTCCGCCGGCTGGGTTTTAGAGACGGCCACCAGCTTCACCTCACTGCGGCTCCGCCCCGCTTTTTCACAGGCGGACCGGATGCGGGCTTCAATGGCCTGAAGGTTGTCTTTAATATTCATACTTTTGCAATCAGTTTAATAACAAGTAGTTCAAGAATCAGTGCTTGCGGCACCCCGCTGGAAACAAGCTGTTCATGAGTTTCCAGCATCCGTTGCTGACAGCGTCGGAGTTCATCGGCAGTATAGTTTTCGGCCTGCTGAAGCAGCTTGCCGGCACGAAATGGATGCGTGCCGCGCGGGTCGGAGGCAAGCTGAACAAAGAGCCTGTCCATCTCGGGATCGTTCGCCCATTGCGCATTGGCCCCTTTAAGCTGAACCCAGCCCTGATCCAGATAAGCGCGGTACTGTGTCAGATTCTGGTAAAGGCTCTCGATGGCAAACATAATGCGCAGCGGGGCTTCTCCCTGAAAAATGAGCTGCCGCAGAATCCGGAGTGCTTCATCGAGCCGCCTTTCACCGAGCGCATCGGTGAAATCCCAGGCAATCGCCTCTGCTGAAGAGGATGTAATGGCTTTAACATCTTCTGTGGCAATCTCTTTGCGATTTCCGATATACAGAATCAGCTTTTCAGCCTCCATAACGAGCTGACGGGTATCTGTGCCGACTTTATCGAGAAACAGCTCCAAGGCAACGGGCCCGATGCGGCAGCGGGCTTTGCTGAAGAGGGCCTGCGCCCGCTCGCGGATGACCGGTTTTTTTTTGGAGTCCTGTTCGGGAAGATCATACCCTTCCACCTCGCCTCCGGCAGCGCAGGCTTTATAGAAAGCGGAGCGTCGATCCACCCCAGGCGCGGAAATAACGAGATGGATTTCATCCGGAAGTCCTTTTTTAATTTCTTCCGCCAACGTGCCGAGCAGTCCTTTGACCGTCTCATTTTTACTGATGACCTTGTCCTTGAAAATAGAAACATCACGCAGCCAGACTGTTTTGTGGCCCCCGAACAGCCCGACAGTGCGCAACGCGCCGATACAGGTTTTCAACGCCGTCACCGCTTCATCCACGGTTTTTACCCCTCCATTGACCGTTTCCAGCCCCAAAGTCTGTTCACGTTCAGGACAGAGGGTGTTGACGGCTTTCCGCGCGTGATGACTCACCAGATATTCGTCGGTTCCATGTATCAGTTTTACGGCCACAGGCTGAATTCCTTATTTGCTTTGACGGTTCAAATTAATCATAATCTGCGCTCATGAGCAACACGCAGGAAACTGGAATCAACCGCCCTCTCTGGGCCCCATGGCGAATCGAGTACATTCGCGGGAAAAAAGAACCCGGGTGCTTTCTTTGCCGGATGTTTGCGGAAAGCAGAGACCGGGAGAATCTGATTCTCCACCGGGGCAGAACCTGCGCCGTGTTAATGAACCGCTATCCCTACATCAGCGGACATCTGATGGTCGCTCCGTACCGTCACCTGGCGGATCCGGAAGGGCTGACCGACGAAGAACGGCTTGAGCTGTATGATTTGACCGCCCTGACGATTAAAGTGCTTCGCGACGTCATGAGTCCGCAGGGGTTCAATATCGGCATGAACCTCGGCGAAGCAGCAGGTGCCGGACTGAAAGACCATCTGCACCAGCACATTGTTCCCCGCTGGGTCGGCGACACCAATTTCATGCCGGTACTCGGCGGACCGCGGGTTATGCCTGAAACGCTGGATGCCACCTATGATTTGCTCGCAACTCGTTTCCCCCGGCAGGAAATCTGCTGAGCCGTATTCTTGAGAGACCGGAGAAAAAAAGGAGGATTAAAATATGTCCAAATCACAGGATTCAAAAAAAGAGACCAAAAAGAAGCCCGCTAAAACCGCAAAAGAGAAAAAACTGGCCAAACTGGAGAAAAAGAAAAGAATATAATTCTGCCGCTGTCTTTAACGGATCGTAATTCTGGAAAACACAGATGCACCGGGGTGAGACCCCTGTCTCATTCCAGTGTTTGGCGGTTTGCGACGTATTGACCACAGACCTTCCCGCCTCAATCGAATCGCCTCCGATGATTTACGATCTCGTGCCCGACGTTCCACAGCTCAAGTTGCGGCGGTCATGAACCATCCCGCTGAAATGCGCAACCTGCTTCGAAAAATCATAGATATCCATGCAGTCCAAAAAGATCCCATCAAGCATGACCCCATAGTATTGATTCTTATCGAAACTTATTTACATGGCCAACCACCGGGACCAGTTAGCCCTGTCTGTCATTCTTTTATTGGAATAACCGGACGATGTTTCCCAGGACGATTCCGACGCCGCAGAAATCCGTGTCGGAGAACGTCGTGTTCGCAAAGCCGAGATTGCCGAGTACAGGGAGCAGCAGGATCGGCAGGAACGTAATCAGAGCCCCGTGAGAGAATGCGCCAATAATCGCGCCGCGCCGCCCCCCCATTGCATTTCCGAACACACCCGCGGACGCACCGCAAAAGAAATGGGGGACAACGCCGGGGAGGATAAGAATCCAGTTAAAGACCCCGCAAAGTGCCATCCCTGCGATACCGCCCATAAAGCTGGAGATGAATCCGATGAAGACCGCATTCGGGGCGTACGGGAAAACAATCGGACAATCCAGCGCCGGTTTCGCGTCCGGAACAATCTTTTCGGAAAATCCTTTAAAAGCAGGAACGATCTCAGCCAGAATCAGTCGGACGCCGGAAAGGACGACAAAAACACCGGCGGCAAAAGTGATGGACTGAAGGATCGCGAACAGTATGAAGTTTTGCCCGCCGCTCAGATTCCTTTCTACATAGGATTGGCCGGCGGCCAGAGTCACGATCAGATAGAGAATACACATGGTAATTGAAATCGATATAGAGTTATCACGTAAGAAACTCAGCCGTTTAGGAAACGTGATCTCTTCTGTCGATTTGGATCCTTTGCCGACGGCTTTTGCTATATAGCCGGAGAAAACGTAACCGATCGTTCCAAAATGGCCGAATCCGACTTCATCGGTACCGGTTATTTCCCGCATAATCGGCTGCGCAATAAAGGGAAAGAATGCCATTGTGAATCCAAGGATAATCGAGCCCAGCGCAACCAGCAGCGCGCCATCCATGCCTCCGACCTGCAGGGTGACAGCAATAAGGCATGCCATATACAGAGTATGATGTCCGGTGAGAAAAATAAACTTCATCGGTGTAAAGCGGGCGATGAGTATATTCGCCACCATGCCGAAGGCCATGATGAGGGCCGTGTAGGTCCCGAAATCTTCCAGTGCCATTGAGACGACGGCTTCGTTGTTCGGGACAACTCCCTGAACATTGAACCCGTGCTGGAAAAGGTTCCCGAAATAGGAAAGGGACCCGACAATGATTCCGGCACCGCCCGACAGAACGATAAAGCCGAGGACTGTCTTGATGGTTCCCTTTACGATTTCCTCAACAGGCTTCTTTTGTGCGATCAGGCCCAGTAATGCAATCAACCCGACAAGAACTGATGGAACGCTGAGTATGCCCTGGATGAATTTCAGCACGATTTGACTTCCGATCTTTGTACGTTCATAATTTACAATCGGGTGGAAGGAAACAGTGCTCTCAGGTGCCCTTTAATCTCCTCTTTGTTTAAAATACTGGTCAAAGAGATCACGTTGCCCAAGGACATCGCGGCATCAGCGATATCCCGTGTAGCGAAATAAACGTCAGCCATTCCACGAGTCGCCGATGTCAGATCACTATGCTCGACTTCGACCTCCTCGGTTACGCCAAGTTCCTTCAGCACTTCTTTAATCTTCAGTTCCAGCACAAAACTGCTTCCCAATCCTGAACCGCAGATTGCCAGTATCTTCATGAGCCATCCTTTAAAAAAGCGCCCTGCGCCATTCCTTCACAAGGGCGAACGCCTGCTGCAAATCTTCTTTTGTTCGCGCGTTCCGTATGGCACTGAGCGCATCCGGTGTATCAAACAATTCGATGATTTGGACGATAAGACTTTCGGTCATTTCCTTTTTATCCCGAGCCGACAAGGTTAGAAGCACATCAACCGCAGCTTCCGGATCGTCTTTAATGGCAACCGGCGCGCTCAGTGTAACAAGGCTGCAGCCGGTTTTTTTGGCACCGGATTGCGGGCGATTATGCGGCATTGCCACGCCTGGAATAATGACGAAATACGGCCCAAGCGTTTCCACGGAATCGATTATGCTCTGACAGTAACACGCCTTAACACAGTCGAGTCTTTCCAGAATGTCTGTCCCTCTCTTGATCGCATTTTTCCAGTCAGTCGCTTTTTGGTGAAGTGAGAACGCATTATTGATCAAGATGAAGTCCTCTACTCTCATTGCGTTCTCCGTTCCCATCCTAACACGACACGGATAGGTTCATCCCCGATTAGGAATCGGCTGGATTCCGGCATTTTGCTGAAGAAGAAACCGTTCCTGACAAGGAACTTTTAGCATGAATAGTCCTGATGAGTCAAGTACACCGAACCTCGGTTTTTCTTTTGATCCGGCATGGCCGGAGGCGTTCTCCCTAGTTTTTTGACCACCAATGAGAAACGGGAAGTTCGAGACCGACACCGTGAAGATAGTTGTAGGTCGCTGTGCACAGCGATTCGCCAACGGCAGCGAGGTCATGATCAAATGCGCTCTCAAAAGGGATCTCGTTGCGCGCAAACTCCGGCGGCGGCAGGTCCGGCAGGTGAATGGAAAACCGGTCCGGATGGCGAGCCACCTCGCTGTGTGCTGTCAGCGCGAAACGGTGCCAGTATGCCGAGTGCAATGCGCCGCTGTCCACCAGATCACGAATCGTTTCCAAAGCGCGGAACGTTTCCTCCAGGGTCTGTGTGGGAAAGCCGTACATTAAATAGGCATGGGTCAGGATGCCGCTGTCGGCAAACCGGCGGATTACATCAACGGCGTTTTTGACCGTAATCCCTTTGCGCATGAGTTTCAGCGTCCGGTCACAGCAGGTTTCCAGTCCGCCCGTCACTGCGATACAGCCGGCGGCGGCCATTTTCCGAATCAGTCTGCCTGAAAAACGCTGTTCAAAACGGATGTTGCCCCACCATTCCACAGAAAGCCCGCGCCTGAGGATTTCATCGCACAGGACATCCAGCAGAGCGTGAGGCAGCGCTTCATCCACGAAATGAAATCCGTTAAATCCGCTCTCCGCGATCATCGTCTCCATCCAGTCGCAGATCACTGCAGGCGTCGCCGGATCATAGCGGCAGATGGAATCAATGGATGTATCGCAGAAAGCGCAACGACCCCAGCAGCACCCATGCGCCAGCACCAGTTTATTCCAGCGCCCGTCCGACCAGAGCCGTGTAACCGGATTGAGCACTTCGAACAAACCGAAATAACGATCCAACGGCAGTCCGGCATAGATCGGCGGCGGCAGATCGTTGTGTTCCACCGGCTTTTCCATGCAGTCAAAAAACCGAACAACGCCCTCTTTACGCGCGAAAGTGCGCACCCATTTGGATGAATCCGCTTTTTCGACCAGCCTTGCCAGCGGCAGCATGCCGCTGTCCAGCGTAATGAAATCGACGTAATCAAAAACAGCAGGATCGGACAGCCCGCGCAGTTCCGTATTCACGTAACCGCCTCCCAGCAGAATCTGAATGTCCGGTCGGGTCTGTTTGATACGCCGCGCAATTGCAAGTGCCCCGAGCAGGCAGCCGGGAAACGGAACCGTCAGCACCACCGCATCCGGATGATGCCGCGCAACGCTTTCATCCGTCAGTGTTTCCAGCCATTGAAAAAAGAGCGAATGCGGCTGTTCCAGAACCTCTCGGATTTTTCCAAACCCTGGAAGCGCCGCCGCAAGAGATTCCGCATAGCGCGAAAAGCCGAACTGCGGATCCAGCAGTTTGGCTGCCCCGGCGAGGTCATCAAGATAGAGACTCGCCAGATGCCGCGCGCGGTCAGCGGAGTCGATCCCGCGAAAATTCCAGCCGAACCGCTCGTCCTGTTCGTAGGCACGGGCCAGATACGGCCCTTCCGGCAGCGCACCGCGCCGGCACAGTTTTTCTGCCGCCTGCGGACTGCGCCCCTGCAGAAACAAAAGAACCTGATCAACCGTCTCGCGGTACGCCGCTTCCGCCTCGAGAAAGCCGGCGGCCTCTTCCGTCGCCGCGGAGGCTTCCAGAGCCCGGCACAATTCGCCGACGCCGGCGGCGGAAAAAAGTTTCAGCAGCAGTTCCAGCGATAAATCCGCCTGAACCGCATCGTGTCCCTGAGAGCGAAGCCAGGCGGTCAGCAGCGGCGTCGCCGGGTACGGCGTATTGGGCTGAAGAAGCGGTGGGGTGATAAGAAGTATCTTCATAATAAAATCTCAGGAAGCGGATTAATCCGGCATTTGTTTTTTCACAGTTCCTGTTTACAGTTGCGCAGGTCAATCGAACACACTATTTTTTATCATCCCGGATCATAACGGATCAATACGGAGACAAAATCATGAAAACAATCGCTTTTAACGGCAGTCCCAAAGCAGAAGGCAATACGTTCCAGGCCCTGAAAATGGTAACGGCTGAACTTGAAAAAGAAGGAATAGAAACCGAAATCATTCACGTCGGAAACAAGGTGGTCAGGGGCTGTATTGCCTGCAATCAATGCGCAGCAAATCAGAATGAACAATGCGTACTCCCAGGTGATGACGTCAATGAATGGATTCAGAAAATGAAACAGGCAGACGGAATCCTGCTCGGCTCTCCTGTTCATTATGCGGCCATCGGGGGAACCATGAAATCCTTCCTGGACCGGGCCTTTTATGTAACCGGTGTCAATGGGGGTATGCTGCGGCACAAGGTCGGGGCATCCGTTGTGGTGGTCCGGCGGTCCGGCGGGCTGCCCGCGTTCAACCAGCTGAACAATTTCCTGGCTTATGCTGAAATGCTGCCGGCAACCTCCAGTTACTGGAATGTGATTCACGGCACGGCTCCGGGAGAAGTGACGGAAGATGACGAAGGCCGTCAGATTATGCGTGTGCTGGGCAAAAATATGGCATGGATGATGAAGCTGGTGGAACACGGCAAAGGCAAGGTCGTTCCGCCTGAAAAAGAAACCAAGGTGTTCACTAATTTTGTACACTGACGTTCTGTGACCGTGGAACATAAAGGCAATTTTTCATCCCGTGAAAACGCATATGCGTTATCCGCTATGCGATAAGTATACATTGACGAAACAAAACAAAGAAAACAGGTATATGAAATCAAATTATAAAGCAGAGCTTGTCGGCGTATTTGGGCATCCCGTGGCAGAAAATCCGACGGTTGTCATGCAGGAAGCGGCCTTTCAGCATATGGGATTGAATTGGAGATATCTGACAATCGAAGTCTATCCCGAAGATCTGGAAAATGCGATGAAGGGACTACGCGCGATGAATATGCGCGGAATTAATCTGACGATTCCGCATAAAGTGGACGTCTTAAAATATCTGGATAGAATATCCCCCGATGCGGCATTGATCGGAGCCGTAAATACAGTTCGTTCAGAAGGAAACCTGCTAATCGGTGAAAACACGGATGGAAAAGGCTTTTTACGTTCTCTAAAGGAAGATGCTCAGATCGATCCCGCCGGCAAAAAAGCAGTTATTCTGGGCGCCGGCGGCGCAGCCAGAGCAATCAGTGTGGAACTGGCAATTGCCGGCGCAAAGGAAATCACCATTGTGAATCGCACAGCAGCACGGGGAACCGAATTGGCGGATCTGATTAACAGCAAAACAGAAGCCACAGCCGCTTTTACTGAATGGAATTCACGATACGCCGTCTCCGCAGATACAGATATCGTTGTAAACGCAACCTCGATCGGACTGTTTCCCGATATTGATTCCAAACCGGATATTGACAATCAGAGTCTTACCCGTGAAATGACGGTCTGCGATGTCATTCCGAATCCTCCGCATACAGGGTTTTTAAGAGAGGCGGAATTGCGCGGAGCAAAGACGCTGGACGGATTAGGGATGCTGGTTTATCAGGGAGCCATCGGTTTTAAAATGTGGACCGGCATGGAACCTCCTGTCGATGTCATGCGCCGGGCGCTGGAAGCTGTTTTTCTTTAAGCCGGTTCCAAAACTTTTTTTAAGAAACGATTTCCCATGCGTACAGAAGATACTTACTTCTACGATCCCGTGAAGGGCCACGGCCTTCCCCACGATCCGTTTAAAGCGATTGTGGCACCGCGTCCTATCGGCTGGATCTCCACACGAAATCCGGCGGGGCAAGGCAATCTGGCCCCTTACAGCTTTTTTAGCGCGATGTGCGACCACCCTCCGGTGATCGCATTCAGCAGCGCGGGACGTAAAGACAGCGTGCGCAATATCGAGGCAACGGGTGAGTTCGTCGCCAACTTCGTCAGCCAGTCATTAGCGGCAGCGATGAATGCCTGTTCGGCGTCCTTTCCCTACGGTGAGGACGAGATGGTCGCGGTCGGGCTGACGCCGGCGGTCTGTCGGCAGGTCGCCGCCGCGCGGGTTGCGGAAGCTCCCGCAGCGCTGGAGTGCCGCCTGCTCCAGATTGTCGCCCTGAATGATCTGGACGGCCAATCCACTGACCATTTTGTTGTCTTCGGCCAGGTAACGGGCGTTCACATCGCCCGGGCTTACCTGAAGGACGGACGGTTCGACACCGGCGCCGCCGCGCCTCTGATGCGTGCCGGCTACCTGACAGAATACGCCGCAGTCGGTCCGGAACAGATCCTTCATTTAGAACGCCCCGACACGCCGGATGACGCCCGAAAGTTGCTCGCAGCATGGAAATCGACTGACCATCGGAGCAAGTCACTTTGATAATCAGACCAGCACAGGTTATTACAATACCGACCAGTTCCTTTATTCCGGCGATTTACAGCATTTAAACGGAGAGATCGCCGGCCCAAATGGAGGACAATGCGCCGTTCTCTTCAAGAAGAAGCTCCCCATTCTCTCCAAAGCCGCGGAGAATTCCGGTACGCATCGATCCGCCGTCACTCACGGTTACAGGCTTTCCGATGTCTGGAACTTTTTCGTCCCAGTTTTTCCGGATACTGGGAAATCCGCCCTGCAGCCATTGCCCGAGCCGGAGATCGAGATACGTCAGGAGTTTTCCGAGCAGTTCATCGATATTGCGACGTTCCCCGGTTTCGATCAGCATGGAGGTGGCAGGCTGGTCGATATGCCCGGCACTCTTCATATTCACATTCAGACCAATGCCGATGATGAGGCCGCCCGAAAAACCTTCCGAGAGAATCCCGCAAATCTTCCGCCCGCCAACCAGCACATCGTTGGGCCATTTCAAAACCGCGCTGATGCCTTCACTCTGCAAAAGGTCATTTACCGCAACGGCTGCAGCCATCGTTGCAGAAGGCCATTTGCAAGCGTCCACTCTGTTCCGCAGAAGCATCGAAAAAGTTAAATTCTCGTTGGCGGAAGTCAGCCATTGGCGCTCTAAGCGGCCCCGTCCCTGCGTCTGTTCTCTTGCCGCAACTACTGTGCCGGAAGGCACTTGCCTCTTCAGCTTCACCATCTCTTTAAGAAAGGTGTTGGTGGACGGAAGCCGTTCATACCAGTTGATGTGAAATTCCATACATTTTTGTCTCGAAAATTTTATCTCTGTTTTCGCTCGCACGACCTGTTCGGTTCCCGTACAAAACAGGCTATTTTAATCATTTGAAAAAGCAAAGGAAGAACAATGGAACAAGGTCTGGTATTGATGGTCGTCGGAATGGTAACGGTGTTTTCCTTTCTGATTCTGCTGGTGGGCGCAATGATTGCCGCCGCGTCCTTCTTCGCAAAATTTGCCCATTTGTTCCCTGAAGAACAGATCAAAGTGAAACCATCCGCGGCGGTTGATCCGGGCGTGGACATTGCGATTGCTCTGGCGGCAATCCGGGCAAAACGCAGCTGATTGAATTTAACTAACTAAGGAGAACGATTGTGGCTAAGAAAACGATTCACATTATGAACACCGCGTTTCGGGACGGTTTCCAATCCGTGTATGGTGCGCGTGTACTGACTGAAGATTTCCTGCCGGCCGTCAAGGCCTGCGTGGAAGCGGGACAGACTCACTTCGAGGCGGGCGGCGGCGCACGCTTTCAGGCGCCTTTTTTCTACTGTAATGAGAGCGCCTTCGACATGATGGACAAATTCCGCAAAGCAGCCGGTCCGGATGCTGATCTGCAGACCCTCGGTCGCGGCATCAACGTAGTCGGGCTCGACTCTCAGCCGCGCGACATCATTGACCTGCATGCGAAAATGTTCGCTAAACACGGCATCACCACCATTCGCAATTTTGACGCCCTGAACGACGTCAACAATCTGATCGACTCCGGTAAATCGATCAAAGCATACGGCCTCAAGCACGAAGTCGTCGTCACAATGATGGAGCTGCCTCCCGGCTGTGAAGGGGCCCATACCGTTGAATTCTATCAGAAAACGCTGCAGGCCATCCTCGACGCCGGCATCCCGTTCGACAGCGTCTGTTTCAAAGACGCATCCGGAACCTCCGTTCCGAAAAAAGTATTCGACACCATCAAGATGGCCCGCAAGCTTCTTCCCGGCGACTGCAAAATTGTGTTCCATTCGCATGAAACCGCCGGTGTCGGCACCGTGGGGTACATCGCGGCGATCAAAGCCGGTGCTGATCAGGTGGACTGTTCCATGGCTCCGGCCTCCGGCGGAACCTGCCAGCCCGACGTCGCCACTCTCTGGCACGCTCTGCGTGGTGAAAACTATGAACTCGACATTGACATCGATAAAATGATGCACGCCGAAACCGTCTTCAAAGAGTGTATGTCCGACTACTTCATGCCGCCGGAAGCCAAATCCGTTGAGCCGATGATCCCGTGGTCTCCCATGCCCGGCGGCGCACTGACCGCCAACACCCAGATGCTGCGCGACAACGGCATCATGGACAAATACGAAGACTGCATCAATGCAATGGGCGAAGTGGTTCGCCGCGGCGGATTCGGAACGTCCGTGACTCCGGTCTCTCAGTTCTACTTCCAGCAGGCTTTTAATAATGTCATGTTCGGCAAATGGGAAAAGATCGCTGAAGGCTACGGCAAAATGGTTCTCGGCTACTTCGGTAAAACCCCGATTGCACCTGATCCGGAAATCATCAAACTCGCCTCCGAACAGCTTAAGCTTGAGCCGACTACCGAAAACCCGGTCGACCTCAACGACAAAGACCCGAACAAGGGCGTTGCCGCAGCGAAAAAACTGCTCACCGATGCAGGCATCACCGACCAGAGCGACGAAAACATATTCATCGCCGCAACCTGCAAACAGAAAGGCATCGATTTCCTGCTCGGCAAAGCCAACGTCAACGGCGTTCGTAAAGGCGCTTCTAAAAAACCGGCAGCGGAAACCGCCGCAGGCGGTGACGGCGGATACACGGTCACCGTCAACGGCAAAAAATACGCTGTGGATGTCAAGGGCGATAAAGCGACCGTCAACGGCAAAACCTACGACATTTCTGTTGCCGATGGAATTGATGCCGCTCCGGCTGCCTCAGGTCTCGCGCACGAAACAGAAGACTCCGCCACCATCAGGGCGCAGATGCCCGGAAAAATTATGAAAGTCGTGGCTGCCGTCGGTGAACACATCAGCGAAGGGGATGTCATTCTCGTGCTCGAAGCCATGAAGATGGAAGTTGAGCTGAAGGCCCCGAAAACCGGAATTCTTTCGTCAATCGCAGTGAACGTCGGCGATCAGGTCGCCTCCGGTCAGGAACTGGCATCGATCAACTAAGGAGATTTTCCCTCATGTTTAGAAAAACAAAGAAAACCATTGGGCTGGTCGCCCTGGCCGTCCTGCTCACCGCAGGTTTCGCGGCCGCGTCCGACGGATCCGCTCAATCACCAACGGTCAAGCAAAGCGTCTCTGTCGGCGGCGGCTTTCTGAAGCTCTGGGAAGAAACCGGCATCTACCGCTTCTTCCACCCGAAAACCGCGGAAGAAAAACGGGTTGAAAACCTCGGCGCGGCCATTAAAACCGCCGAAGCCGAAATCAGTGCGGGACACATCGAAAATGTCCCGAAATTCATCGCCATGGCCGAAAAACTCGGGGCGGATGCCGGAACGATAGCCGGTCTGAACGACAAGCTGGCGGAAGAAACGGCAAACGGCGCAGGCCGTCACCACGGGCTGCTGCCGGAAGGTGCAGGTCAGTTCGTGATGATCCTCGTCGGCCTGCTGCTCATCTACCTGGCTATTGCCAAAAAGTTTGAGCCGCTGCTGCTGCTGCCGATCGGTTTCGGAGCCATCCTGACCAACATTCCGGTCGCCGGAATCGCCGAAGTCGGAATCCCTGGACAGCCCGCCGGATTTCTCTACTACTTCTACACGGTCGGGGTGCAGTCCGGGGTCTTCCCGCTGCTCATTTTCATGGGGGTCGGCGCCATGACCGACTTCGGTCCGCTCATCGCCAACCCGAAAACCGCCCTGCTCGGCGCTGCGGCGCAGTTCGGAATTTTCATCGCGCTGCTCGGCGCGCTGGCTCTGACCCATTGGACCGGCGGACTGGTGAACTTCAGTCTTCAGGATGCCGCGTCGATCGGAATTATCGGAGGGGCTGACGGGCCGACCGCGATCTTTCTCTCTTCGCGACTGTCGCCCAACCTGCTGGGTGCGATTGCCGTAGCGGCCTATTCCTATATGGCGCTCGTCCCGATTATCCAGCCGCCGATCATGAAACTCTTCACCACCGAAGAAGAGCGCCGGATCGAGATGAAACAGCTGCGTCACGTCACCAAAACGGAAAAAATCGTTTTCCCGCTGATGGTGCTGATTCTCTGTATCCTGCTGCTGCCTTCCGCGACCCCGCTGATCGGTATGCTCATGCTCGGCAACCTGATGAAAGAATCCGGCGTGGTGGATCGTCTGTCTGACACCGCCCAGAACGCGCTGATCAACATTGTCACGATCATGCTGGGCCTGGCTGTCGGCTCCAAACTGGCCGCTGACAAGTTCCTCAATGCCAACACCCTCGGCATTCTGGCGCTCGGCCTTGCCGCTTTCTGTATCGGCACGGCATCCGGTGTGCTGCTGGCCAAATTGATGAATAAATGCAGCAAAGAGCAGATCAACCCGCTGATCGGTTCCGCCGGCGTCTCGGCCGTGCCGATGGCCGCCCGCGTGTCCAATAAAGTCGGACTGGAAGCCAACCCGCACAACTTCCTGCTCATGCATGCCATGGGTCCGAACGTGGCCGGGGTGATCGGGTCCGCCGTTGCCGCCGGCATCCTGCTGGCTCTCTGCGGCTGAAAATAAACCGGGAGTGCGAATACTCTCTTTCCGTTTAAAGCGGAAGCAGAACTTTTTCGCACTCTTCGGTTTTTTTTATTGAACAAATTCGGCCAGGACCGTTTCAATCGCAGCGCGTTTCTCAGCCAGCAGTGTTTCGTTATCGGCTTCGATGACCACGCGCAGCCACGGCTCGGTATTGGAGGAACGGACGCTGACCCACCAGTCGTCGA
>JASKKX010000044.1 GCA_030153935.1 Verrucomicrobiota bacterium
ATAATTCATAATTCATAGTTCAGTCATGTCGAGTGCACGCATTATCCGGGTCAATGAACTGCTCAAACGCGAAATCGCGGTTGATATTCCGCGTCTGTTCGCCAACGGTGAGTTCGATACCGGTGCGATTACGGTCACGCGGGTCGAAACCGCTGCCGACCTGCGCGACGCCACGGTCTACGTTTCCATTTTCGGTCACGAAGAGGCGCGCAGCCAAATGGTTCGCTTTCTGAATGTTCATCGTAAAGAGGTTCAGGCGCGCATGAGCAAACACGTCATTCTTAAATACACCCCGCGCCTTTATTTTAAATTCGACGATTCCATCGAAACCGGCGATCGCGTTCTCGGCATCCTTGCGCAGCTCGACATCCCGGATGAACCGCAGAATACCGACAAGGGAACTTCGAATGACGCGGGGTAAAAAACGGTCTTTCTACAGTGTCTCTCACTTCGTTCGTTGCTGTTACTTCGCCCGGCCCCGGCCTTCGGCGGTCTGCGGTTCTCTGTCCGTTATTCGGCATTCAGGGTTTTCCCGTCTTTCACTTTCATCCATTTAACCCCGAATTTTTTTACTTATGAGAAAGCGAAACGTTCTTCCTGATCCTGACGGGATCCTGCTCATAGACAAAGCCCGCGAATGGACCTCGCACGATCTTGTCGCCAAAGTCCGCAACCATTTTCAACTCAATAAAGTCGGCCATGGCGGCACGCTCGATCCCAATGCCACCGGTCTGGTCGCCCTGCTCATCGGCCGCGGAACCAAGCTCTCCGCAAAAATCATGGGCGGCGATAAAACCTACGAGGGAGAAATCCTTCTCGGCATCGAAACCGATTCACAGGACACCGATGGCGAAATCACCGCTGAAAAAGATCCTTCAGGCATTACTGAAGAACAGCTCTGTGCCGAGATGAAAAAAGCGCTCGGCGATCAGATGCAGATGCCGCCGATGGTCTCCGCCATCAAAAAGAACGGCGTCCCGCTTTACAAGCTCGCCCGCAAGGGACAGGAAATCGACCGCGAACCGCGCTTTATCCATGTCTATAAATTCAGCCTGCATGAATTCGCTTTACCGCGTTTCACCTTTGAATTGAAATGCACCAAAGGCACCTATGTACGCACGATCGCGTATGACCTCGGGCGGCGCCTCGGCTGCGGGGCCTGTCTCTCGCAGCTGCGGCGCACGCAGTCCGGTGAGTTCAGCCTTTCCGACGCCTGGAAACTCGATGACGTCATCCGATGGGATCGCGCTGAACTGGAAAAACACCTGATCCCGCTTCACGTTTTGTAAAACAGTCAAACGGACTCCGTCCTTCCGGATAATTCAGACGGTTCTGATTTCCATTGTAGAAAAACTTTCTGTATATTCAGGTTTTGTGATTTTGAGTTGTAACGATGTTTCCTGTTAAACACAGTTTAAGCAGCCTGAAAGCGGACAAGCCCGTTGTCCTCGCGACGGGGTGTTTCGACGGGGTGCACCTCGGCCATCAGAAAGTCATCGCCACGGCGGTCGAACAGGCGCGGGCGCGCGGCGGAGAAGCGTGGGTCTACACCTTCGATCCGCATCCGGCCAAAGTGTTCAGCCCGCAGACCGCGCCGCCGCTCATCAGTGCCGAAACCTGCCGCCTGCGGCAGTTTGAGTCCCTCGGAGCCGCCGGGGTTTTAAAAATCCCGTTCGATCTGACCTTCGCACGCATGGAACCGGAAGAATTTCTTTCCAATCTCAGGGAAACCCTGCCGACCCTCAGCGGAATTGTCTGCGGCAGTGACTGGTCATTCGGCTACAAAGCGCGCGGAAAATTCCAAACACTGGAAAAATTCTGCACGCAGCACGGCATAACCGCCACCGCCGTGCATCCCGTACTCCACGGCGGGGAAAAAATATCCAGTACCCACATCCGGCGGATCATCAGCGCCGGGAATATTCCGCTCGCCGAAAAAATGCTCGGACGGCCGTTCTGTATCTTCGGCACCGTGGTTAAAGGCCGCGGAATCGGCCGCGGCCTTGGATTCCCTACGGCCAATATTGAACCGGAAAATGAGCTGATTCCCGCCCCTGGAATTTATGCAGCTCGCACGATACTCGGCGGAAAAGAAATCCCCAGCGCTGTTTTCATCGGCAAACGGACCACTTTCAACGACCACGAACCGGTGATCGAATCCTATCTGCTCGATTTTAACGCCAACCTGTACGGACAGGCGATTGAAGTCCGTCTGGTTCAGAAAACGAGAGAGGCTCGCTCCTTCCCCTCCAGAGAGGCGCTGATTGAGCAGATCGGCAAAGACGTGACAGAAATTCGGGAAATGCTGACGGACGGACTGTAAGCAGAGATCTGCTCCCTACAGACAGCGTTCTCTTTTTCTGCGGTTTCCCGCAACAGCTTCTCCGGGAATCACATCAGGAACGTCATCTGTATGCGCTTTGCTGCAGCTGCTGAACATTTTTTTCTCCTGCAGATATTTTTCCAGTCTTTCCACAGACCTGTTCAGGATCAGTTCCTCAGGGAAATCAACCTCCTTCAGGATACGGCGTACATGCCCGAATTCGCCAATCTCAAAGCTGATATGCGCATCACTTCCGCAGACAATTCTTACCCCGGCTTCTTTGCACCGTACCGCCAGCTCCTTACAGTTTTTTTCGCTTCCCGCCCGCACTTCAAAGGAATGATTGTTGATCTCAATCGGCTTGTTGTACTGTTTAGCGGTTTTTACAATTTCATTGAGATCCACCTGGAACTTGGGGTTTCCCGGGTGTGAGATTGTGTCAATAAGCGGATTCATCAGCACATGGACGGCTGCCCGCGTATGATCTTCCACGCTGGACGGCCGAATACACAGATCATGAAAACCGGCCAGTACGAAATCCAGCTGTTTTAAATGCCCTTCCGGCATGTCAATCCGGCCTTCATAATCGATGATATTCGCCTCGACACCCTTCAGGATTTTTACGCCGTATATTTCATCCGGCACGGCATGAAGATTCAAAAAATAGATCGGGTCGCAGGCCCCCGGCAGAGCCGGGCCGTGTTCCGTCAACGCAATCAGCCGAACTCCTTTTTCACCGGCCGCCCGGGCCATTTCCTGAATGCTGCTGTAAGCGTGCCCGCTTACGATGGTATGCATATGCGTATCGGCGATGAATTTCACCTGGTCATTTCACTTTCTCTTTTAAATTGAACGGCAAAGGTTATTTCTACAATCCTTTCACGGTATCATGATTCCGCCGGGTGAATCACGTCATTTTTAAAAATGAGCCGTCGAATGAAGGAACGAGCGGAATTCCGGGCCCGGACGCTCCGTGCTCCCGGCAAAACCGCACCCTGCCAGCAGGGCCGCCATCAGATATACACTGTATTTTAAGTTCACTGAAACATCCCCCCGGATTGATTCCGATACCGTCATGGACCGGAATTTTCGTGGAAAACAGGTTGAATGCAAAACCCCTTCAAGGGGGAAGGCCCGGTTAACAGAGAAATAACAAATGATTTTTCACGGGGGTTTAATCCGTTGAAATCACCAGCCCGGACCATTCCCCGTCGCAGTCGCGAACCGTCTCCCGTCCGCCGAGTCGGACAAAGGTCTCCGCCACTCCGTCAAGCTCCATTTCACGAATCCCGGTCAGCAGCAGCATGTTCCCCGCCACCCGCAGCAGTGTCGCCGCATGGTCGATCAGCAGGGATGAATAGATGTTGGCGCAAACGATATCATACGTCTCATCCGGCCAACCGTCCGTGATGTCATGCTGCCGAAAAACCGTCTGTTCCGCAACTCCGTTGACCTGCGCGTTTTTGCAGGCCTGCTCGACACAGACCGGGTCGAAATCCACTCCGCAAGCCTGTTTCACTCCCAGTTTGACAGCGGCAATCGCCAGAATTCCCGAGCCGGTACCGATGTCGAGCATCGTTTCCGGGCGATCCCGCGGCACAAAACGGTCAAGCTGCTCCAGACAGAACCGCGTTGTAAAATGGTTGCCTGTGCCGAAACTCAGGCCCGGATTGATCACCAGCTCAATCCGGTTGCTCTGCCCGGCCAGCCACGGCGGCACCACACGAAGCTGTTCACCGATCTCCATCGGCTTGAAATGCTTCTTCCAGCTCTCCGTCCACTCCTCAGCGGCATATTCACGGATGGAACACCCCCGGACGGGGAACGGCTCCAGGGCCCGCGCAGCGATCTCCGCTTCGATTGCATTATCGAAATAGATTTCAATCGCCCCTTCGATTCCGCCGGGTTTTTTCAGCTCCACCACGGTTTTTCCCAGATTCTCCGCCACCCAGCTGCTGATCGTCTCCGCATCGCTCTGCGCGACAACCAGCGTCAGAATCGCTCCGCCTGTCGGTTTTTCAGTTTTCATGTGCGGATATTTACCACGGAAAACACGGAAAACACGGAAGAATTTGAAATGAAAACGGATCGGTCCGGTTTTTCTGCGTATTGCGTGATGAAGAAATCCTGTCTATCCTGTCAAAAAACAGTTAGATTTCCGGGCATGAAGACTGTTGTCGCAGAAACCGTATTGCTCGGAAAAGAAGCGTTTGAAACACTCGGTGAAGTCGAAGTGATTCCTGACCGGCTGATCGGCCCGCAACATCTCATTGATGCCGAGGCACTGGTCATCCGTTCCAAAACCAAAGTGACCCCCGGGCTGATTGCAGGGTCCGCCGTCCGTTTTATCGGAACAGCGACCGCCGGGTTTGAACATATCGATATCCAGGCCCTGGAAAAAGAGGAAATCGGCTGGTGCGCCGCACCGGGGTGCAACGCCGACGCTGTCGCTGAATACATCATGGCCGCACTGCTCATGCTCCAGGCGAAGCACGGCATTGAACTGGAAGGCAGAACGCTCGGCATTATCGGCGTCGGACAGGTCGGCTCGCGTGTCGCGGCCCGGGCTGAGGCGCTCGGATTGCGGGTGCTGCTGAATGACCCGCCGCGCGCCGCGCGTGAAGGTCCGGCCTTTGGAAAAACCGGGCCGGAAATTTTCCAGACATTGGAAACGCTGCTGGCGGAAGCGGATATCGTTACCCTCCACGTACCGCTCATCACGGACAAACCGTGGCCGACATTACAAATGTCCAACTGCCGCTTTTTCGAGCAAATGAAACACGGTTCTGTTTTCATCAATGCCTCGCGCGGCAAGGTGCTCGATGCCGACGCCCTGCTGGAAGCCATGGACGCCGGGATCGTCGAATACGCCGTACTGGATGTCTGGGATCCGGAGCCGGCGGTTCGCGCTGATGTGTTGAATGCTGCGACCATCGGCACGCCGCATATTGCCGGACACTCGCTGGAGGGCAAGCTGAACGGAACCGTTCAGATTTACCGCGCCGCGTGCCGTTTTTTTGAACTTCAGCCGACATGGAACCCCATGCCGCTGCTGCCTGCACCGGATGTGCCGAAACTCCGGATTGATTCGCGCGGCAAAAACGATCTCGCCGTCCTGACCGAAGCCGTTTCGGCGGTTTATGACATCTGTGCAGATCGGCTGGATGAAAAAGACATCGTAGAATTCGATCAGCTGCGCGCAAACTACAAACTGCGCCGCGAATTCAAAAACACAACGGTCATTCTTTCAGAAACCCGGCCGGAGCTGGGCGCCAAACTGAAGCGGCTGGGATTTACAGTCCAATAACTCACATTCAGCGATAGTTGAAAAGCAGCTCAACGGCACAGCGTTCACCGACCGCTTCAGAGAGAGCCGCGGCAATCTTATCCTGGGCATTGCGCGTCAGCCGGCGGCCTTTGCGCCCCTTCTGAACCTGTTTGTGCGTCAGGCCCTCTTTGGATGCCGCAACCAGATCGTGATTCTTCAGTCCGCGCTCAACCATGATTCTGTCCAGAGGCTGGGGCCCGTACTCGATGGACCGCGGCGGCTTGCCGCCGCTTTCCTCCGCGGAGCCTGCTCTGCTTCGATCTTCTTTGAACTCGTTGGCCGTTTTCATTGGGTCGCATTTAAATGATTTCACTGTTTTTTTCCAGTACGTTATCGACCGCATCCAGCACGGTTTTCACATCCTGCAGGTCATTGAGATGCTGCAGAAGGTCGCGGCGGCCGCGCAGGCCTTTGATATACTGGGCGAGATGCGGACGGAAACGCAGGCAGGCCGCCTGTTCGGCATTGTATCCGGCTTTGCAGCGTCGGCCCTTCGCCGTGGTGGCGGTCAGCTCGACCAGTCGCAGCAGATGCGTCTCGATCACAGCCCGCCGTTTCCCCAAATCCGGCGCCGGCTGTGCCGGATTTTTTATTTGACCAAACAGCCAGGGGTTGCCGATTGCGCCGCGGCCGATCATCACACCGTCCACACCCGATACGCGCACCATCTCAGCCGCGTCCTCCGGCGTATTGACGCCGCCGTTTCCAATGACCGGGATTCTGACCGCCTGCTTGACTTCGCCGAGTTTTTCCCAGTCGGCCTCGCCCTTGTGAAAATTGCAGGCGAAGCGGCCATGCACGGCAATCATGTCGGCCCCGGCCTCTTCGACAATTTCAGCAATCGTCAGATGATCGACAAAGGCCGGGCTGAACCCGATACGGGTTTTCACGCTCACCGGCAGTGCCACCGCTTTTTTGACCGCGCGGACGATTTCACCGATCTGCTCCGGTTCTTTCATCAGCGCGGCACCCGCGCCGCGCCGGACGACTTTTTTAACCGGGCAACCGCAGTTCAGATCGATCCAGTCGAACGTGCCGAGCTGCTCGATGTACTGCGCGGCCTCCACCATCGCCTCGACCGATTTCCCGAAAATATGACCGGCGATCGGATGGTCGAGCCTGGAAACCTCCAGAAACTGAAACGTTTTCTGTGAATCGCGGCGAATCCCTTCGGCACTGGTCACTTCGGTGTAACAGGCGCCCGCGCCCTGCTCCTTGCAGATCGAACGGAACGCCGCATCGGTATAGCCCGCCATCGGGGCAAGCACAACGGGAAAGTCGATGGTCACATTTCCAAATTTAAGGGGTTTCAACTTCATGAGGCGGAAGAATTAACCACGGAAAATACGGAAATACACGAAAAAAAGAAACCGTGAAAATCGTGCCGGATAAACCGGGGTCTGAATTTTCAGATCAATAAAATCCGGGGCGCTGCCGTCCGGAAACTCGCTTTCCATCTTTGGGACCTGGCGCACATCGTGAACCGGACTTGTCTTTCAGATGACTGAGCCGACGGGGTGCGAACGGGAGCGGCAGAGGCCGGCCCCTGGCCGATAAGCACTCGTTCCCCGGACCAGCGAAAAGGCCGCGGGGACCAAAGAAAACGCGACCGTCCGTTCCGGCGGACAAAAAAGTCCACCGGCGATCGCGGACGGTTCTTTATTGGCGAATGAGGGCGAGGACTTCGTCGCGCTTTGCCGCCATGAGTTCCGGCGTTTTGGCTTCAAGGTTAAGGCGCACCAGCGGCTCGGTATTCGACGACCGGACGTTGAACCACCAGTCGTCATATTCATAGGAGTTGCCGTCGAGCTGAAACCGGTGGGCATCGCCGTATTTCTCGTCGAGCCGTTTGAAAACCGCCTGCACATCAGCCACCGTGGAATTGATTTCCCCGGCAGAAAAATAGCGTTTGATCGGCCGGATCAGCTCAGACAGTGTTTTCCCTGTTTTGCTGACGAGATTGGCAACGCAGATGGCCGCCAGGGAGGCGCTTTCGGTGTAGTAGTTGTCTTTGAAGTAGTAATGTCCGGAAAGCTCGCCGGCAAAGACGGCGTCGGCTTCGCGCATCTGGGCTTTGATAAAGGCGTGGCCAACGCGGCTCATCATCGGTTTTCCACCGGCTTCTTCAATGACTTCTTTTACCGCCCAGCTGCTGCGCAGGTCGTAGAAGATCGGCGCGCCGGGAAATTTTTCGAGCATGGACTGGGCGACGAGCGCAGTAATCATATCCATGGAAACGATCTCGCCGTTCTCATCGAGGAAGCCGGCGCGGTCGGCGTCGCCGTCAAAGGCGATGCCGAAGTCATATCCTCCCTTTTTGAGCCGGTCGGAAATGGCCTGGAGTGTGTCGTGCTTCAGTGGATTGGCTTCGTGGTTCGGGAAGGTTCCGTCGAGCGTGTCGTACAGCGGGGTGATCTCAAACATGGCATCGGTAAAAACACCGCTTTCCGCAATCCCCATGCCGTTGGCATAGTCGATGACAACTTTCAGCGGTTTTTTAATTTCGGCGAACGTGCGGATATGTTCGAAGTATTCAGGTTGGATGTCGTATTCCGTGACCGTCCCGGGCGTCGCGGCGGGGTCATCAAACGATTCTTCGTTAACAATGCGTTCGATATCGGCAATGCCGGTCGCTCCGCTGATCGGAACGGCCTGCTCGCGGCAGAGCTTCATGCCATTCCAGTCGCCGGGATTATGAGAGGCCGTAATCATGGCGGACCCATCCGCGCCAAGCTTCCCGTTGGCATGGTAGGACATCGGCGTCGAAACGAGACCGATGTTGATGACATCGACCCCCTGCAGGGTAAGGCCCCGGGCCATTGCTTCGAACAGAGGGATGGAATGCGGGCGCATATCGCGCCCGATCACAAACTTTTTCGGTTTGAGAAAGGTGGCGACAGCCCGTCCGATTTTAAAGGCGATTTCGTCGGTCAAATCGGTTCCGTAAATTCCGCGGATGTCGTATGCTTTAAAGATTCCGGCCATGATCTTCTCCCTGTTGAAAGTGAGCCCTCATTTTAGTTGGATTCTGAAGAGGGTTCAACAAAACCTTTCATATAAAACGTAAGGACGGGTTCATCCGAATCTATCGGGATCAGCTTCAGGCTCTTTACCTGAAGCCCTTTACGGCGGGCGGCGGTAAAAACCGCTGTCAGCTCGGCGGTTTCTCCGGGGCCGATGATTTTTTTGTCCATCCGCCCCTCGGTGCAGCTGCAGGACGTCTGCACTGTTTTCAGCACAAAACTCAAATCCCCTTCGTTGCGGATCCTGAACACGTTCGTGACCACCGCGGACTGATCGACCCGTCCGAAGTCGTACAGCGGTTGATCACAAACCAGGCGGACTCCCTCCACTGCACCTCCAGCCATCGGAAAAAACATAATCGCCAAAAAGAGAAGTCCCGAATGTCGCATTTTAATCTTCATTATGATCCGCCTTCAAAAAACAAAAAGTTATTCTGCTGCACTTTTAAAGATATTTTCCCGCATCATCGCATGGCCTTCCGCGCTTTCTCTTTGTACCGGTTGGTGTTCTTTGTGGCAATTAAAGAAGCGTCTGCTGTGAACCATCGGGTTTGCGACCGAACAGTTCGAACCCGCGCGGCAGGACCACCCGGCCCTGCGGGGTGCGTTTAATGAATCCCTCCTGGATGAGATAGGGTTCGTAAACCTCTTCGAGGGTCCCCGACTCTTCGCCGACGGAAACCGCCAGTGAACTGACGCCAACCGGACCGCCGCCGAATTTGTCAATGATCGTTAAAAGGATCCTCTTGTCCATCTCGTCGAGTCCGCTTGCGTCGATTTCGAGCATGACCAGGGCCTTGTCGGCAACATCCGCAGTGATGATATTATCGGCTTTGACCTGCGCGTAATCACGGGCCCGCCGCAGCAGGTTGTTGGCGATTCGCGGCGTACCGCGCGAGCGGCGGGCAATTTCCAGTGCGCCGGCCGGTTCGATGTCGACATTCAGGATGCGCGCGGACCGCTCAAGGATTTTCTGCAGGGTGGCCGCATCGTAGTAGTCGAGCCGGTTGAGCAGGCCGAAGCGCGAGCGCATCGGCGCGGAGAGCAGGCCGCTGCGGGTCGTGGCGCCGATCAGCGTGAACGGCTGAATATTCAGCCGGACCGAACGGGCGTTCGGGCCCTGATCGATGACGATATCGATGACAAAATCCTCCATCGCGGAATAAAGGTATTCCTCGACGGTTTTCTGCATGCGATGAATTTCGTCAATAAAAAGCACATCCCCGCGTTCCAGGCCGGTGAGCAGTCCGGCCAGGTCGCCGGGTTTGTCAATGACCGGTCCGGAGGTGCATTTGATGTTCGAGCCCATCGCTTCGGCGATAATATAGGCCAGCGTGGTTTTCCCCAGGCCGGGCGGGCCGGAAAGCAGCGCGTGATCCAGCACATCCCCGCGCTCTTTCGCCGCCTGCACAAAGAGTTCGAGCCGTTCTTTGACTTTTTCCTGCCCGGTAAAATCGGCAAAACGCGACGGGCGCAGCTTTACATCAAAATCCTGGTCCGGGCGATTGAGCGTTGTAACGGTGTGTTCCATTTATTTTCCTGTCAGCGCCATGCGGATCATCTCCTCCACGGAGGTGTCGGCGCTCAGTGTAAGCGCCTTGATCATTTTTCGTGCCTCGTCCTGTTTATAGCCGAGGGAAATGAGAGCGAGTGCGGCATCGCGCAGGCGCGTATCGCCGGGCGGATGATCGGCCCCCGAGAGCGCTTCAAGGGTCTCGCCGGGTGAAAATTTATCGCGCAGTTCAACAATGATGCGTTCAGCGGTTTTTTTCCCGATTCCGGAAATGGAGGAAATGCGTTTCACATCGCCGTCGGCCAGGGCGATCTTGAGCTCGCGCACGGAAAGACCGGAAAGCGCACTGACGGCAATTTTCGGTCCGATGCCGCTGACGCCGAGCAGCAGGGTAAACATCCGGCGCTCCTCATCCGTGGCAAAACCGAACAGGACCTGCGAGACCTCGGTGATATGGTGATAAATCAGCACCCGGGCTTTTCTGCCTTCGGAAGGCAGTCGGTCGAAACTGCTCAGGGGAACCAGCACCTCGTAGCCGACGCCGCCGACGTTTATCACAACGCGGGCGGGCTGTTTTTCCTCAAGAATGCCGTCCAGAAATGTAATCATTGCGGGAGATTATCAAAGCAAAGGGAAACAGAAAAGCCCCATGAAACGGATTTCACAGGGGGATTCCATAAAAGCGGCCTGCCCGAAGAATTTATTTCTTCGCAGCGGCTTCGCGGGCGCGCACCTTGAGTCGTTTTTTACGAAGAATACGGCGGCGCTGTTTTGCTCTTTGTCTCAGTTGTTGTCCCATAGTGCGTGAAGTTGTAGCGGATGCCGCCCCCGGCGTCAAATGCTTGTGGTAAAAACTGGATTTCGGCAGAACCTCTTCTAAAATGGCCCGTATGAAACGACGTCGGAAAAACCGGAAATACTGGGGTGTGATCCTCCTTCTTTCGCTGGCCCTGGCCGGAACCTGGCTGTCCCGCTGCCGGCAGGTTGAGGCGGATTATCCGCGTGACGAGGATCCGAAGCTGAAAGAGGTGTGGTCCTTCGGCAGCGGCAGCGTCAAAGTCGTCCGTATCCCGCTCGAAGGGGTGATTATGCGTCCGGAAGGCGAGCGTCTCTTCAGTGCGCGCTCCGATCGGGTTGAAAATGTGCTTCTGCAGATACGGGCTGCGGAACGCGACCCCGAGGTTCGTGCTGTTATTCTCGAAGTCAATTCCCCCGGCGGCGGCGTGACGCCGAGCGATGAGATCTACAACGAACTGTCCCGCTTCCGCAAAAGCCGTCCGGACCGGCGCGTCGTGGTCTTCATCCGCGATCTCGGAGCGTCCGGAGCCTATTACGCCGCGATGGCTGGCGACTGTATCCTGGCGGAGCCGACGGCCGTCGTCGGATCAATCGGCGTGATTATGCAATCCATTAATATCCAAGGCCTTTCAGAAAAAATAGGCATCACGGATGTCACGATTAAATCCGGAGCCAACAAGGATCTGCTCAATCCGTTTCAGCCGGTCAACGCCCGCCAAACGGCGCTGCTGCAGACGCTGATTGATGACCTGCAGGCACGTTTCTCCGGTCTGGTGGCCGATGCCCGCAACCTCGATCGCGCCGCGTCCCCCGACCTGTTCGACGGCCGTATTTTTTCCGCACCGCAGGCCCTCGACAGGGGGTTGATCGACCGCATCGGCTACTGGGAGGATGCCCTGTCCGTCACCGCCGACCTGCTCGGCACCGATGCGCTGCGGGTCGTTCGTTATGAGGCGCCGAAAACCTTTTTTGAATCCCTGATGGGGGCGGAAAGTCCCGTGATACTGCCGCAGCTCAAGCTGAGCTCTCCGCAGTTTCTTTATCTTTGGAAACCTTAACTCCCGGAGTGATGACCCATGAAAAAACTGTTTTTTACACTGTTTGCCGCCGGACTGCTGTCCGGATGTGAAACCGTTCAGCTGCAATCCCGTTCCTCCCGCGCAGCCCGGACGCAGGAGCAGCTGATTGCGCAGGAAAATCAGCAGCGGATGAACGGACGCATTGAAACACTGGAAATGGAAGTCGGCCGGATCAGCCGTGATCTCGATGCTCTGAGCAACCGGCTCGACAGCCGCTGCGCGGCCATTGAACAGAAAAGCGAAGCGGACAAGCGCGAAATGATCAACCGCCTTTCCGCCGAACTTCAAACCCTGATCAAACAGTCGTCTGCCCCGGCCGCCCCGGCGGGCGGCGGCTCGTATGGTTATGAGCACATCGTCCGCCCCGGCGAAACGATCTCCACCATCGCCAAAGCGTATAACGTGACCGCCAAAGCCATCATCGACGCCAACCATATCCAGAACCCGAATATTCTCTCGGTCGGGCAGAAACTTTATATCCCGCAATAAATATCCTTGTTGTTTCAACGGTTCGCCACCCTGAATGTCCCAACAGTTTAATCCAAAGTAAAAAAAGTAAAAAAGGAGACTGCCATGAGTCTGACCCCGTCTACCATGATGGAACTCGGCACCCAAGCCCCGGAGTTTGCCCTGCCCGATGTACGCACCGGAGAGACCGTCCGACTGAGTGATTTTGCGGACAAAGACGCCCTGCTCGTTGTTTTTATGTGCGCACACTGTCCCTATGTTAAACTGGTGGAGTCTGAGCTGGCCGCCATCGGGCGGGATTATCTGCCCCGGAATATGGGAATGGTCGCCATCAGCGCCAACGACGCCGAAAGCGTTCCGGAAGACGCCCCTCCGAAACTGAAAGAACAGGCCGAACGACTCGGTTTTGTCTTCCCGTACCTCTATGACGAAACACAGCAAACCGCCAAGGCTTACCACGCTGCCTGCACGCCGGATATCTTTCTTTTCAATGCGCAGCGTGAACTGGTCTACCGCGGACAGCTTGACGACGCCCGGCCCGGCAACGGGAAACCCGTCACCGGTCGGGACCTGCGCGCTGCCATCGAGTGTCTGTACGAAGGGCGCCCGCTTCCGGCTCAGCAGTTTCCCTCCACCGGATGCAACATCAAATGGAAGCCGGGGAATGAACCGGTTTATTCCGGCTGATCCCAGGGCAGTGCAGGAACGGAGCTGCAGTCCGCCTTAAAGACGACGGCCTTCAAAGCCGGGGGACAACGGCCGGTTGGGACTGGATTTTGGAATTGGAGAGTCAGTCATACAGATAAAAATGCCGTTCCCATTGCCGTGGAAGCCGGTTTTTTTATGATGACGGAGGCTCTCTCATAAAAAACAGACCCTGACTCCCTGGCAGGCCCCGGCAGAGGCCGGAAACCGATCTGCGTCAGAGGCAGCGCCGAGCAAGCCGAACCCGGTGGGTTGAAGGCACATTCCATCGTAGAAATGGCAGAAAGGACGGCTGAACCTGAAAATCACTAAAATCAAATTCCGCTGAAAAAACCGCAGTAAGAACGGCCTGATCTTTATTCAGTCAGATCAGACTTGATGCCTTCTGCTTTGCCCGTCAGACTGCCTGTGATAAAAAGGGTGATGGTATATGAAAAAATTCCTGATAATCGTTGGTGTTGTTCTTGCAGTGCTGATCGTGGCCGTGTCGTTTTTCTCCGGCACGCTGATCAAAATGGGAATCAACAAAATGGGCCCCCGATGGCTCGGTGTTCCCGTCAAAGTGGATGGGATCCTTGTTAATCCGTTTTCCGGCGTCGTACACATCAACGGCCTGGTTCTCGGCAATCCGGAGGGGTTTGCAACGCCGAACGCCATGGAACTCGAGGAGTTCAACATGGAAATCGCCGTGAAATCGCTCTTTTCCGACACCCTCGTTATCAGGAAAATTCTGATTACCGATCCGCAGATCACGTATGAGCAGGGATTGAGGGACAGTAACCTGACACGGCTGCAGAAAAGTCTTACCGCCAAGGAAAAAACCGCTGTCGCCGAAGAGGTGAAACCGGTCGAAGCTCAACGGGATAAAACCTCCAAAAAGGTTATTATTGAAGACTTTCAGTTCAACGGGGCCAAAGTCCATGTATCGCTGACTGCACTTGCCGGGAAACAGGTCACCCTGCCTCTGCCGGAGATTCATCTGACCGACATTGGAAAATCCTCCGGCGGCGCCACCCCGGTTGAAATCATCTCCAAGGTGTTCCGCTCTATCAGCGGGGCGGTGGTCAACGTCGTGGCGACGACCGGAGATCTTGCCGGAGATATACTCAAAGGCGCGGGCAGCGCGGCGACTGATGTGCTGAAGGACGCCGGAGGAACCGCGACCGATGTGCTGAAGGGTGCCGGAGGAACCGCGACCGATGTGCTGAAGGGTACAGGCGGGACGGCCGCCGATGCCGCGGAGAGCACGTACGATTCCATTAAGAAAGGGTTTGGCAAACTGCTGGGGAAATAACCGGGAAGCCCTTGCTCAAAAAAACCGCCCGGAAAGGCGGCGGACAGCGTTTATGCGTAACCGAGCTTGCGTAGAATCCAGAAATTTTTCCGCCAGTTTTTTTCCACTTTCACCCAGAGGCGGACTTTGACGCGAACGCCGTACATGTCGGTCAGCTCTTTTTCCGCCTGATACTGCACACTCTTCAGCAGCCGTCCCTTTTCGCCGATCACAATTCCCTTCTGGGAATGGCGCTCGACATAGACGTCCGCCTGAATCGTCCAGGCGTCCGGGGTTTCCTCGATATTCTCCACCCAGACCGCAAGACAATGGGGCAGTTCATCATGCAGGCGCTCAACGTATTTTTCGCGGATCACGTCGGCCATGTTCAGTTTGCGCGGATAGTCCGTCAGAATCTCTTCCGGAAAAAGAAGCGGCCCCTCGGGAATCAGGGTAAACAGCGCGGAGGTCAGTTCAGGCAGCCCGCGATCCTGCAGGGCCGACCCTTCGATCCAGACCGGCTGCAGCGCAGATCCCTTTTCGGCGGCAACCTCCTTCCACTGCGCTTTACAGGCCGCCAGGTACTCCGTGCTGATGTCGGTTTTGTTGAGAAAAATCAGGCAGGGCGTGGATTCCGCGGCGAGGCGCCGCATCCATCCATCATCCTCCTGCCACAGCTTCGAAGAGGCGTCCAGAACCAGCAGAACGGCATCCGCACCGCTCACGGAAGACCGCGCCATTTTATTCAGATTTTTCCCCAGTTCGCCTTCCGCGCGGTGTACACCGGGCGTGTCCAGAAACACAATCTGCCCGCGCTCTTCGGTCAGAATCGCCCGGATCACATTCCGCGTTGTCTGCACGGTATCGCTGACAATACTGACCTTTTCGCCCAGCAGGGCGTTCAGCAGCGTCGATTTGCCGACATTCGTCCGCCCGACCACCGCGACGACTCCGGCCCGCTGATTTTCATTTTCTTTCTGCATCATTCCGCACAAAATGCCACTTTGCATTCCCGCCGGACAGAATAAAATCAAGGCCCTGATGAAACTCTATACTCTCTACCAGTCCCTTTTGAGCGAATACGGCCCGCAGAAATGGTGGCCGGCACAGACACGCGCCGAAATGATCATCGGGGCGATCCTCACCCAGAACACGGCCTGGACCAACGTCGAAAAAGCGCTCGCCGGCCTGCGGGAAAACAACGCGATCGATTTCCGCGTACTGGAAAAAACAGCTCCGGAGCGGGTTGCCGGGTGGATCCGCCCGGCGGGCTATTTCAACCGGAAAGCCCTTTATATCAAAGCGTTTGCGGAGTTGCTCGGTGAATATAACGGATCCCTGGATCAACTCTTTCGGCTCAAAACGCCGGAACTGCGCAGTGTCCTGCTGTCCAGTAAAGGAATCGGGCCGGAAACCGCCGACAGCATTCTGCTTTACGCAGCCAAACGCCCGGTGTTCATCATTGATGTCTACACCCGCCGCTTCCTCGCCGCACATGGATTTGAAAAGGAGGCTCAGCTCTCCTACGACGAAGCCGCAGCGTTCTTCACCTCACAACTTCCCGCCGACGTTCCGCTCTTCAGCGAATATCACGCGCTGATCGTCTGCCACGGGAAACAGTCCGGCCGTGCAAAACAGGGTCTTCGGACTGATTTTACGCCGCAGCGGAAACAGACGGATTCGAGAACCGCTTTTTAACTGCCGGATCCAAAAAAACCATCCCGCCCCTGTTCCTTACGGGCGGACAGCAAACGACTCCGTCTTGTCGTGAATAGCCGTTGACCACAGGCCTTTTTCGCGCATAATGCACCCTTATGTTAAAAACCAATTTACTTCTTTTTCTGATTCTTGCGGGAACGCTTTCTGCCTCGGCAGCAAACCGTTCCGTATCGGTTTCCACCCAGGTGCCGCCGCCGCGCCAGGCACCGCCGGCGAATACTCTGCCTTCGGTTTTCAACCAGGCGCCGCCGCCGCGCCAGCCGCCGCCGCCGCGTCAGGCACCGGCGGCGAATCCCCTGCCTTCGGTTTTCAACCAGGTGCCGCGCCGGCGCCAGGCGCCGGCGGCGAATGTCCCGCCTTCGGTTTTCAACACCGGCACCCAGACCCTGCCCCTGCAGCCGGCAGGCCCCGCGACAGCGGTCTCCACGAATGGTCTGTCCACCACAACGGTCGACGGATATTCCGCCCGCGTGGACAACACCATTATCACCCTCGGGGAGGTCCGGGAAAGCATCCTTCCCTATCTGCAGCAGCTCAACCGCCGATACCATGGTGAAGAGCTGGCCAAACGGGTCGCACAGGCCTACATAGATGGGCGCGAGGCCCTCATCGAAGAAAAACTTCTCAGCGCCGAGGCGAAAGATCTGGGCCTGGTCCTTCCGGAAAGTGTTGTCAACGAAGAAATTAACAATATGATTCGCGAGCGGTTCAATAACGACCGCGTCCGGCTCAACCAGGCTCTTGCCGAGCGCCGAATGACCATGGAGGAATGGAGACAGGAAGTCACCGACCAGATTATCGTGCGGATGTTTTACAGCCGGGAAGTTACCCAGCGCGCCAGCGTTTCCGCGCAGGCGGTTCGTGACGAATACGAAAGAACCAAACAGGAATACTTCATCCCCTCCAGGGTTAAATATCGTTTCATTCTGATCAACAAGGGCAGAACAGATAATGACCGCGCGGTTAAAAAGAAGCAGGCGCAGGACATTCTGAAGAAACTGCGTAACGGGGCTGATTTCGAGACCGTGGCAAAAGAGTTTTCCGAAGGGGATACCGGCGTAACTCCGTGGCGTGATCTCCGGGATATACGGGAAGAATTCCATACGGCCCTGGAAAACACACCGGTCGGCGGGATCAGTGATCTCATCGAAACCCGGGATGAGTATTATATCGTCCAGGTCGTGGAGCGCCGCGAAGAAGGCTATACCCCCTTTGAAGACGTGCGCGAACAGATCAAAAGAAAACTCCTGGCCGCCGAACGCGAGCGGTTGCACAAAGACCTGATCGCCCGGCTCTCCGCCAAGCATTTTATCGAACGCTACTGAGCCCCGCCATGAAGAAGATCCGTATCGGCATAACCTGCGGCGACGTAAACGGCATCGGCCCCGAGATTGCTCTCCGGGCCGTTGATTCCGGCCACTGGAGCTCCGGTGTTGAATTGATCTTCATCGGACCGGATCTTTTTCCGGACCCCAAAAAAAAATTTTCCGGGGTCTGGAACATTCCGTTCGCCGACCGGATCGTGCCGGGGAAAATCACGGCCGCCGCATCGAACACCGCCGCCGCCGCCATTGAGCGCGCGGTGCAGGGATGCCTCGCCGGCGAACTCCATGCCATGGTGACCGCGCCCATCTGCAAAGAGGGCCTCCAGCTCGCCGGGGTGAACTATCCCGGCCACACGGAAATGATCGCCGACCTGACCGGCACCAGGCGCTACGGGATGATGCTCATGGGCCGGGGATTGCGCGTAATGCTTGCCACCCGCCACCTGCCGCTGCGCGCGGTCGCGGATGCTCTCACCACAGAAAACGTCCTGGAGACGATTGAGCTGACCGGCGAAACGCTGAAGTGGTTCGGCCTCGAAGCCGGACGAATCGGCGTCTGCGGACTCAACCCGCATGCGGGGGACGGCGGTGCGCTCGGCAATGAAGACGCCGCGGTTGTCGCGCCCGCCGTGAAGGCCGCCTGCGCCAAAGGATTCAACGCGGCCGGTCCCATTCCGGCCGATGTGATTTTCTATCAGGCCCTGAAACAGCAGTATGATGCCGTCGTGGCCATGTATCACGACCAGGGGCTCGGCCCGCTCAAAATGCACGCCTTCGACTGCGGCGTCAACCTGACGGTCGGCCTGCCGATTGTGCGCACCTCGCCCGACCACGGCACGGCTTTTGACATCGCCGGCAAAGGCGTCGCCAGGCCCGACAGCATGGTCGCGGCCATTGAAACCGCCATCGACCTCGCGCAGCGGCCCAATCCATGGACAAAATGACCGGAAAACTGACGAGTCCCTCCGTGATCCGTGAACTGCTGGACCGCCTCGGTCACCGCCCGAACAAAGGCCTGGGACAGAACTATCTGATCGACGCCAATATCCTCGGCATCATCACGGCTGCCGCGGAAATTTCTCCGGGTGACCGCCTGCTTGAAATCGGTCCCGGCCTCGGCGCGCTGACCGAGGCGCTGCTGGCCGCCGGGGCGAACCTCACGGCGATTGAAAAAGACCGAGCCATGGCCGCCCATCTGCGCAGTCATTTCCCCGGACTGGACCTGCAGGAGGCGGACGTGCTCGACGTAAACCTGAACGGGCTGTTTGCGGGCGGCATCACCGGGATCATTGCCAACCTGCCCTATTCCGTCGGGAGCCGTTTCATCGTCAACGCGCTCGAGGCGCGGCCGCTGCCTGAAAAAATGGTGTTTATGGTGCAGAAGGAAGTTGCGGAACGGCTGACGGCCCAGCCGGGCGGAAAAACATACGGGCCGCTGGCGATCTGGTCGCAGCTGAACTATACGGTGAAAAACATCAAGAACGTAAGCCCGCGCTGTTTTATGCCCGCACCCAGGGTATGGTCGGCGGTCGTCCGTTTTGATAAACGGGACGCTCCGCTGGCGGCGGTACCGGATTATGCCCGCTTCAAGAAACTGGTGAAGCTCTGCTTTACGCAGCGCCGCAAACAGATCGGCTCCAATCTGCGGAAAAACGCACCGGAATTTTTTCAGAGCCTGGAAAAATCCGGCATGGATCCGGCGGTCCGTCCGGAACAGATCCCCATCGAACAGTGGGCGGCGCTGGCGGCACGGGAACCCGGTGACTGAAACGCCGCAACGGCGGCAGCAGACACGCGCGGGGAGAAGGATCTCAGGCCGGGGGGTCTGTGCAGGAAACGAACGGACGGTTCCTTTCACTGTTTGCGCACGGTTCAGAACAGCACGCGGCGGCCGATGCGCCGGGCGGAACAAATCCGCGGCAGGAGCCGGTTTCGTCCAGCTCTTTAAGTACCGGGTTAAAGCGGAGGACCCGCACCCCCTTCTCCTTCATCAGCCGGGGAAGATCATACCGGCTTAACTCCGTGCTCTCTGTGACTCTGTGAGAGATTATTTCTCACCCGCTTCGCTCAAGGCGCAAAGAACACAGAGGAGTGAAAGACTCAGTGCTCTCTGTGACTCTGTGAGAGATTATTTCTCACCCGCTTCGCTCAAGGCACGAAGAACACAAAGGAGTGAAAGACTCAGTGCTCTCTGTGTCTCTGTGAGAGATTATTTCTCACCCGCTCGTGGACTCGCTCAAGGCACAAAGAACACAGAGGAGTGAAAGACTCAGTGCTCTCTGTGTCTCTGTGAGAGATTATTTCTCACCCGCTTCGCTCAAGGCACAAAGAACACAGAGGAGTGAAAAGCTCCGTGCTCTCTGTGTCTCTGTGAGAGATTATTTCTCACCCGCTCGTAGACTCGCTCAAGGCACAAAGAACACAGAGGAGTGAAAAGCTCCGTGCTCTCTGTGACTCTGTGAGAGATTATTTCTCACCCGCTTCGCTCAAGGCACAAAGA
>JASKKX010000001.1 GCA_030153935.1 Verrucomicrobiota bacterium
TCAACGGTCTCCCGGCACCTTTCCGTACTGAAAAATGCCGGGCTGCTGATTGAGGAGAAACGCGGGTTGTATGTCTACTACCACCTCACCTGCCCCTGCATTAAAAATTTCCTGAACTGTGTCGATGAAATGATCTGCGAAACCCTGGAATTATCATGAAAAAACTTAAAATCCTGTTTTTATGCACGGGAAATTCCTGCCGAAGTCAGATGGCCGAAGGCTGGACCCGTGCGTTGAAAAACGATGTAATCGACGCATACTCCGCCGGCATTGAAACCCACGGCCTGAATCAGAATGCCGTTAAGGTCATGGCAGAAGCCGGTGTGGATATTTCGACCCATAAATCAGAGAACGTCGCCGACCTGCTTCACATTCCGTTTGACTGGGTTATCACGGTTTGCGGTCACGCCAATGAACACTGCCCTCTGTTCCCGGGCAAAGCAAAAATTGTACATGTCGGGTTTGACGACCCGCCGAAACTCGCCGGTGAACTGGCCGCCCAGGGCGCAGACGAAAAAGCACAGCTCGATTGTTACCGCCGTGTACGCGACGAAATTAAAGCCTTCGTTGAGCAGCTTCCCGGCAACCTGGAAGAGAATATGTCGTAATGAAACCCGTCGCACCGAATGACGGCTTCGCCGGAGGCGGCGCCCACCCGAAAATGCCGACCATAAAGGCGGGGCGGGTTCTCTGAACCAGCCGGGTCATCAGGAGAAGAGATCATGTTCCATTGGTTGGAAAAGTTAATTCCCGTATTCGTGGAAAGCGTACTTAAAACGCCGGGAAACCCGCCGCTCGGCGGCAGCCTGCATTTCTTTTTTTACGATGCGATTAAAATTCTGATTCTGGTGTCGCTGATGATTTTTGCGATCTCGTATCTGCGCAGCTGGTTCCAGCCGCAGAAGACCAAAGAGATGCTCACGCAGGCCAAAGGCGTAAAGGCAAACTTTGCCGCATCGCGGCTCGGCATCGGCATCGGCGCGGTAATCCGCGGCTGGGCACCGGCGGACTTCTGACACGAAAGAAAACTCGAATGAGAAAAAAGAAAATTCTGTTTTTTTGCAGCCACAACGCCTGCCGCAGTCAGATTGCGGAGGCTCTGTTACGTCAACTGGCTTCTGAACGGTTTGACGTGTACAGCGCAGGGCTGAAACCGCGCCCGGTTCACCCGCTGGTTCGCACCGTGATGAAAGAATGCGGCATTGACACTTCTACACAGACATCCAAAAGCATCAGTTTCTACATCGGCAAAGAGGTGTTCAATCATGTCGTTATTGTCTGTAAAGAATCCGAAGCCGACTGTCCCGCACTTCATCCCTTCGCACTGAACGCCGTCGTGCGCTGGCCGATGAATGATCCGTCCGCAGTGCAAACCAATGACCCGCAGGACACGCTTGATGCGTTCCGCCGCACCCGCGACGAGCTGGAACATAAAATCACCGAATGGCTCAACGACTTAACAAACCAACCCGAACAAGGAGCAGATAAATGACAAAAGAAATCCATGTATTTGATCCGCCCATGTGCTGTTCAAGCGGCGTGTGCGGAACCAACGTGAACACCGATCTGATTCGCTTTGCAGGCGATCTGGACACGCTGAAACAGCGCGGAGTAGCCGTACAACGATTCAATCTCGCTTCTGAACCGGCGGCGTTTGTCGCCGAACCGCAGGTGAAAGAAACGCTCGCCGCAAACGGAAACGACTGTCTGCCGCTGATTCTGGCAGATGGCGTTCTCGTCAGCAAAGGACGCTATCCCGGCCTGGACGAGCTGATGCAGTGGACCGGACTGGCAGAAACCTCATTATAAACCCCGAAAGGTCCCAATGCATACATTCATCCGTGAAGCGCCGAAGTTTATTTTTTTCACCGGAAAAGGCGGGGTAGGAAAAACCTCCATGGCCTGCGCAACCGCCGTCGGCCTCGCAGATCTCGGGCGCAGGGTGCTGCTGATCAGTACCGATCCGGCATCCAACCTCGATGAAGTACTGGGCAGTCCGCTGAATTCCAAACCGGTGCTGGTCGCCGGAGCGGACGGGCTGTTCGCTATGAACATCAACCCGCTGCAGGCCGCAGCCGAATATCGGGAACGGATCACCGGTCCCTATCGCGGGATACTGCCGGATGCCGCCATCCGGCAGATGGAGGAACAGCTGTCGGGAGCCTGCACCGTTGAAATCGCAGGCTTCAACGAATTTTCCCGGTTCATCGGCGACGAAAAGACCGTCGCGGACTACGACCACATCGTCCTCGATACCGCGCCCACCGGGCATACGCTGCGCCTGCTCGATCTGCCTGCCGCCTGGACGGATTTCATCGCGGACAATCAAACCGGCAGTTCCTGCCTCGGCCCGCTCTCCGGTCTGGCCGAACAGCAGAAACTCTTCAGCAAGGTCATCACCGAACTCCGAAATCCCGCACGAACCCGGCTGGCGCTCGTCGCCCGCGCCGACGTCATGAGCCTCAACGAAGCCGCCCGCGCCGCCGGCGAACTTTACGAACAGGGCATGCGCAATCCGTGTCTCATCATCAACGGAATTTTCCGGACGAACTCGGACGACAACGTCGCCGTCGCTTTTGCGCGCCGGACCCGCGCCCTACTCGAACAGATTCCGAAACCGCTCAGCGCCATGCCGCACTATCAGGTGCCGTTCCGCACCGCCGGCATCATGGGCATGGACGCCCTGCGCAGTGTCAGCCGCGGCGAACCCGAAGCCGCGCCGGAGCCCGGCGCAGAGCAGACGGTCTCTTTTCCGGAGCTGGAGAACTGGGATGTTTTTCTCGACAATCTGGCCCGGCCCGGTAAAGGGGTCATCCTCACCATGGGGAAAGGCGGCGTCGGCAAAACCACCATGGCCACGCTGATTGCGCTGGAGCTGGCCCGGCGCGGCCGCTCCGTACTGCTCACAACCACCGACCCGGCGGCCCATGTGGCGGAAACACTGGAACGGATGCACGCCGGCATTCAGGTGGACCGGATTGATCCGAAAGCCGAAACCGTGCGATACGTCGAAAGCGTACTCGCCAAAAACCGCGGAAAACTTTCGTCCGAAAACCTCGCCCTGCTTGAAGAAGAACTGAGCTCCCCCTGCATTGAGGAAATTGCCGTCTTCCAGGCGTTCGCCGAAACCGTCGCCCGCGGTCAGGAGCAGTTCATTGTACTGGATACCGCGCCGACCGGACACACGCTGCTTCTGCTCGACGCCACTCAGGCCTATCACCGGGAAATTTCCCGCTCCGCAGACGACCTGCCCGATGCGGTCAAACAGCTGATGCCGCGCATCCGCGATCCGCAGTTCACCCGTACGCTCATTATCACGCATCCTGAAGCGACGCCCGTTCATGAAGCCGCCGGCCTGCAACAGGATCTGCAGCGCGCCGGGATTGAACCCTACGGCTGGATCATCAACCGGAGTTTTGCCGTCACCGGTTCGCGCGATCCTCAGCTGGCGGCCAAAGGGCGGCATGAGCTGGTTTATATAAATGAAGTCTGTGAGAAATATTCCGTCCGTACCCTCCTCTCACCGTGGATCGGCGAAGAACCGACCGGAAAAGAAAAACTGTGCAAACTGAAAGGGTTCATCCCCGAAAAAAAAGAGCATCCGATGAATGAGACCACGAACTCCGACGGAGAGCGGCAACTGACAAACAGCTTTGAACGTTACTGACCGTCTGGGTCGGCCCTGTATTATCGGCGGAATCCTGCTCGGCAAAGTACGCCGGGCTTTGCTGAAACACTCGCCGGCACGGCCATCATGGTGAACGGCGCGCCGGTGGTTTCTATCCCGAGTTCTTCCAGCGGCCTTACCCGTCTCTTGAGAAGGCGGCTCCGGAGGAAGTTTACAGAGGAGTCGTCAAATCGCCGGCGGGAGTTTTCCTTCCCTCCTCCAGAGGAGGGAGGACCCCACAGGAACCAAGGAGCTATGCGACAGAAATTAAACTGGCCAGTACTGGCCAGTAAGTGGTTTGAAAACCATGTCCATTTCTATCATTACATCCCGACATCACCCGTTCCGTAGAGAATGCGACCGGTTGCAGCGGCAAGATTTTCCAGAGCCAGCAGATATTCAATCCGACTGGCGGCGACCGCTCCTTCAGCGCGTGTGAGATCGGTCTGCACTTCGTTGAGACGGGTAATGGTCGCCACACCGGCTTTATATGATTTTTCGACGCTGTCGCGCACTTTGGCGGAAAGTTCATAGATTTTCTGCTGCCGGCTGAATACGGCGAGAGCAGTCTGTGCTTCGTCGATTCGGCGCTGTATAGATGAACGAATGGAAAGGCGCAGCGACTCGCGCTGCTCACCCAGTGCGCGCATTTCAGCCAGGACCTGTTTTACCGCATTGATTTTCCGTCCGCCGGTGAACAGATCCCATTGAGCCGCGACACCCACAAACGATTCATAGTTTCCGTAGTTATCAACGGTGGAAACCCCTTCGTTTTCTGTGTAGTCAACCCCTCCCACCAACGAAACTTTCGGCATCAGATCACCTTTGGCTGCTTTCACCTGCTGTTCGAGAGCAAGCCATCTGGAATCGATCGCATTATAGTCCGGCCGATGATTCAGGGCATACTGCAGCTCGTCTTCCATGCGGGGTTCGCTTTCAGGCAGAACGGAACTCACTGGCCCCGGCTGCATGTTTTCAGGAAGACGGGCGTCAGGCAGCGCCATCAGTTCCACCAGAACGGTACAGGCCGTTTCGTAATCCAGTCGGGCCTGGATGGAAGAACTTTCCGCCCGAAGTGCGCGAATGGAAAAGTTAAAAACATCAGTTTCCGGCACGGTGCCGGCTTCAAACCGTTTACGCGAATCTTCTTCCAGACTGCGGTTAAACCGTTCGTCCTGATCAAGAACCTGTATATTTTCCGCAGCAAGCTGCGCCTGCCGGAAGGAAACGGTAGCAGATAGAAGGAGCAGGCGACGCGTGTCGTCGGCCAGTTCGCGGCTGCGCTGAACATCATAGGAAGCGGCCAGCGTGCGCGCCCGGCGGGCGAACCCGTCAAAGAGCAGCCAGTTCGCCTGCAGGCCCCCGCCAAATTGATTGAAGGCATCCGGATAACGGTTTTGAGGATCGGCATCCGGATGAGTGCTGGTGTCGAAACTGCTATAGCTGCCGGCAAGTGTGACCGTGGGCAAATAGGCGGATTTCACCTGTTTTAAAACCGCATCCGCAGCCATAATCCGCTGGAGCATTTCCCGCACAGAGGGGTTGTTCGCCAGCACGGCTTTCCGCACTTCAGCGAGAGTCAGGGTATTGGTCTGCGCCATCAGCAATGACGGCAGGATAAGTAATACCATCCAGAATCTTTTCACTTCAAGCTCCCTTAAAGATGTTCTTTTTTTACCTTAATGGCATACACCATGGTGTAGACAACCGGCACGATGATCAGTGTAAGAAACGTCCCGGCAAAAAGACCGCCCATAATCGTGACCGCCATGCCGGAGTAAAGCGGATCCTGCAGCAGCGGAAACATGCCCAGAATCGTGGTGCCTGCCGCCATCATCACCGGTCGGAGACGGCTGACGGAGGAATCCAGCACGGCATCGTATGGATCTTTGCCCTCCCGGAGTTCCATTTCGATCTGGTCGATCAGCACAATGGCGTTTTTGATCAGCATGCCGGACAGGCCGAGAAAGCCCAGGATAGCCATAAATCCAAACGACAGGCCGGTCATCATCAGTCCCGCAGTGACCCCGATGATCGACAGCGGCACGGTCATGAAAATGATCAGCGGTCGGCGGACTGAGTTGAACAGCCAGACCACCACAACAAACATCGCGAGGAAGCAGAGCGGGAACGTGGCGGCCAGAGGTGCCGAGGCCTCCGAAGACTCCTCATATTCCCCGGCCCATTTGAGCTGGTATCCGGCCGGTAATTCAATCGCCTCGATCTGTTTCTTCAGCTTGTTGCGCAACGGGGCGGCCAACCCGACAACCGGGTTGCACCGCACAGTAATGGAATTCAGATGATCCCGCCGTGTGATCAGCGGCCATTCCCACTCCGTGCTGACGGAGGGAACCGCCTGATTCATCGGGATGAATGCCTGATTGACAGAACTCCAGATTTGCACCTTATCGAGGTTATCCACAGTGGTTCGTTCGGCTTCCGGCGGGCGGAACATGATGGGAATCAGCTCGGTATCCTCGCGGTAAAGGCCGGCAATGATCCCATTGAAATTCAGCCGAAGTGCCTGAGAGAGATCGGAACGTTTGACGCCGCTGCGCCGCGCCTGACTTTCCGAAAACTGCGGGCGCAGCACCTGGGTCTGCTGATGCCAGTCCAGTCGAATATCTTTCGCCTCTTTTTCGGCGCGCATGACGGCAACCGCCTGATCCGCCAGATCCTTCAAAACTTTTTTATCGGTGCCAAGAAAACGCGCCTCCACGCCGAATTCGATGGACGGCCCGGTCGGCATCCGGCTGCAGTACGGCTCGGCGCCTGGATAGTTCTCTTTCAAATAGGTATTCACCTGCTCGATATATTCAGGAATCCGGCGGTAATCCTCGACCTCGACCAGCAGCTGGCCGTAACTGGAATTCGGAATTTCATAGTTATACGTCAACACAAAGCGCATTGATCCCTCACCAATGAAACAACTGGTGTTCACCACCCCATCCATGGAATGCACATGGGCATTAATTTCGGCAATATCGGCAGCGGTCTCACTGATATGCGCTCCGGCAGGCCGCCAGTAGTTGACATAAAAATAGGGATTGGTGGAGCCCGGAAAAAATGACTGCGGAACGGAACGGAATCCAAAGACGGCCAGCATCAGCAGGGTCAGAGTGATTCCGACCGTCAGGATGCGGTGATGAATCGATTTCTGCAGAATGCTGCGATAGCGTTTAAACATCGGTTTATTATACGGATCCGTTCCCTTGTGTTCCGGAATCTTAAGAAACCGGACACACAACAGCGGTGTGACGGTGACAGCCAGTACCCAGCTGAACAGTAATGATATCGCCATCACATCGAACAGAGAGCGGCAGAATTCGCCCACTGTACCCGGCGAAAACCCGATGGCGGTAAAGGCCAGGATGGCCACAATTGTGGCCCCCAGCAGCGGCCACTGCGTGTCGCGGACAACCTCCTCGGCCGCCTTCTCCCGGTCATCGCCGCGCTCCACCCGGACCAGAATGCCGTCCGCCACCACAATCGCATTGTCCACCAGCATTCCGAGCGCCAGAATCAGTGCGCCCAGCGAAACTTTCTGCAGGTCGATGTGCATGATGTGCATGCCGACAAACGTCCCGAGAATCGTCAGCAGCAGCACCCCGCCAATCAGCAGTCCGCTCTGCCATCCCATAAAGAACATCAGCAGAATCACCACAATCAACACGGCTTCCACCAGATTGACCACAAACGCGTTCACCGACTCCGTCACCATCTCGCTCTGATAGTAAATGGGATGCAGCTCCATCCCCTCCGGGCGGATCGCATTCAGTTCGTCCAGTTTTGCCCGGACGGACTCTCCCATCGTGACCACATTGCCGCCGGCCACGGTAGAGATGCCGATGCCAATGGACGGCTGTCCGTTATAGGTCATCAGGTTGCGCGGCGGATCCTGATAGCCGCGGCGAATCGTCGCCACATCGCCCAGCCGGACCAAACCGCCGGCCCCGCCGATGTACAGATTGGCGATCACCTCTTCGCTGGAAAAATCGCCGGTCGGCGTGATCCGCAGGTACTCGCCGTCCACTTCCACCTGTCCGGTGGAGACAACGGCATTCTGTCCCTGCAGTGTGCCGGCGATCATTACAGGAGAGAGGCCCAGCTGCGTCAGGCGGGCGCGGTCGAACTCGACATAAATCATCTCCTGCTGGATTCCCCAAAAGCTGATTTTTGCCACATCATCACACAACAGCAGTTCGGTTTTGAGATCATCGGCATAGTCTTTGAGGTCCGCATAGGTGTATCCGTCGCCGGTCAACGCGAAAAAGACCCCGTATACATCGCCGAAATCGTCATTAACCATCGAGGGCCCCGCACCGGGCGGCAGCTGATTCTGGACATCGTTGACCTTCCGGCGCAGCTCATCCCAGATCTGCGGAAGCTCATCGCTGGAAAATGTGTCCTTAATATCTACATAAACAAAGGAGACCCCTTCCTGCGAAGTGGAATAGACCTCCTTCAGCTGCCCCATGGCCTGAATCGCTTCCTCAATCGGATCGGTGACTTCCTCCTCCACTTCGGTCGGAGACGCGCCGGGATACTGTGTGATGACCAGCGCGGTTTTGATGGTAAACGTCGGATATTCCAGCCGCCCGAGCTGTCCATAGGAAACAATTCCGGCGATAATCATCAGGATCGTCATGACGATCATGACCGTGCGTTTTTTCAGAGCAAAGACTGCTGGATTCATAGGAGTTCCTTGGGCGGCGGTCTTGAATTCTGTCTAATTAACGTCCGCTTTTTTCAGCGGCTGATCCTTATGAATCAGGCGGCTTCCGGAAACAATGACCGGATCCCCGTCCGTAAGACCGCTGAGCACAACAATCCGTGATGTCCCGCTCAGCGCCCCGGTCTGCACCGTCCGCTGTTCGGCGGTATTGCTGTGTTCATCGTAAATCCAGACAAACGACCTCCCGTCCGCATGCGAGGCAAGCGCGGAAACCGGGACCGTAACCTGCAGTTCCGCCGACGTGTCGTCCGCCCAGGCCACTTCCGCCGACATACCGGGAAGCACTTTGATCTCCTGCGGGGCCTTGAAGCGGAATGTAACCGCATACGTGCGCGTCATCGCATCGGCCGCCGAACTCCACTCCTTCAGCTCGGCATCATAAATCTTTCCCGGCGCCGCCGGAAAACTCACCCGGGCCGGCGAACCGCTTTCCATGCTGCGGTAGATAATTTCATTCTCCGGGACATCCACCGTCACTTCCAGCCACTCGATATCGTGATACCGGAGCACCACAGCACCGGACGTGACTATTTCATGGTTCTCCGCCAGCTGGGCGGTAACCCGTCCGTTGTAGGGAGCCCGCAGCTCCGTGTCTGCCAGGCTGTGCCGGGCAATCTGCAACTGAGCATCCAGATTTCTCACTGCGGCTTTCGCCGAGTCCAGAGAACTCGTCGCATGATCAAACGCGGCCTGAGCGATCACCTCTTCATTAAAAAGCGTTTTGGCACGATCATAATCCTGCTGAGCATTATTCATCACCGCCTGCGCGCCGGCGAGCTGGGCCTCCAGCGCAGCAATCCGATCTTCATAATCGCGCGGATCAATCTGCATCAGCAGCGTCCCTGCCTTCACCGGCTTCCCCAGAAGCACATCCACTGTGATCAGCGGACCGCCAACACGAAACGACAGCGCCGACTCCTCCGTCGCGCGCACCGTCCCGGGATAACCCTGCGTCTGAGGAGAACGAACCGCCTTGGCGGATTCCACGATCACCGGCTGCGCGGACTTCTGAAAGTCATACTTCATCTCCGCTTCCTGCTCCGCCCGTCTCTTCTTCGCCAGTCCGACGACAACCAGCACAACGACCAGCAGAACCACCCCCGCTATCGCGACACCGCTCAACACTTTTTTCTTATTCATGGCACACAGCCGTCTCCAGAACCGGCCTTCATAATTAAATCGAATCCACCGCCAACCCCCTGCACCGGATTCATTCCGCCCGGCAGCGCAAAGTCAGCCTCTGCATCCCGACCGAAGGCCATACCGGGACAGCTCCCCAGATAAATTTTATACAACCCGATCCAAAACGACACCGACGTCATAATCAGTTCGTTCAAGTCTATATCGGCGCGCAAACAGTTTGCAATCTCCGGGACTTTAAAGCACGCCCTCAATTCGTCCAGAGGACTTTTACAAATTTCATTGAATTTTTGGTTCAAGACAGCCTGAGACTGTTGGCACGCGATTAATATCTTGTCTTACAATGAGTAACAAATACATTTTACGTTCTGAAATTCCAAAAGCCAACTTCAGGGCCATAAGGCAAAGCAGTACTCTTCAGATCGTTAAAAACTGCTCTGTAAAGGAGTTGCTGCCAATGATTCAGGAACGACGGGTCGATCCCAGCTCGGTTGTCGATACGAACGGGGTTCAAGTCCTGTGACGGCTTGGTGACCGTTGGCTGGAAGAAGCACGGCCGCATCCCCCAGGGCGACAATGAGCTTGCCGCCGGTTCGAAGCATATCAATGGAATATGGAGCCGCCCTTATACATACATCAAAGAATGTATGACGGGAAAAAAGAGGATCTTTTTGAATTAATTTTGAAAATCAGTCGGTTGGCTGAACGTTATCGGACGGGACAGGCTCGTCAACAGCAGGAGAAACATGATTCGTCACCGCCTCTGCCGCCGGGTCATCCGTTTCCACCGGCAACCCGTCTGCACCGGGCACGGAGGCTTTTACAGGCGGAACAGCGGACATTTCCTGTTCCGACAGCCAGCGTTTCAGGTAAGGTTTCGCAGCTTCAGGAAGAAACCGCTCAATCTGCGCCGGCGTCAGCCGGTAGAGTTCAAAAATGAACACGCACTCAAACAAAATCATTGCGATACATCCAACGACCGCCAGCACAGCAATCCCGTCAAACCGTTTGTATGAAGCTTTTTTTCCCACGCGGGGAGTCTTAACTTTTAAGTTTATTCTTTCAACTCCAAACGGTTTCCGGCAAAATCTCCGCCTTTAAATACGGACAGGAACTGCTTATGACCCCGAATGATTATCATGTTTCGATGGACGCGCTGGCATCACTCTGCAAGCGCCGCGGCTTTATTTTCCAAACCTCGGAAATCTACGGAGGCATCAACGGCTTCTGGGACTACGGTCCGCTCGGTGTTGAACTCAAACGCAACATCAAAGAAACCTGGTGGAAATCCACCGTCCAGAGCCGCGAAAACGTAGTCGGGCTGGACAGTTCCATCATTATGCACCCTCGCGTCTGGGAAGCCTCCGGCCATGTCGGCAACTTTAAGGACCCCATGGTGGACTGCCGCGAAACCAAAAGCCGTTACCGCGCCGACCAGCTGCTTGTTTTCAGGCATCGGACCGACACCGCCGCCCTCATGTTCGCCTATTTCGAGGACGAAGACGCCCCGGTTAAGAAGGTTAAAAAAGTCGGCAAACAGGATCCCGACCAATACGAAGCCGTCCCTCTCCTGGAAATTCCGCTCGACGCCTACAGCCGCCTCGTCGGCCCCGAAACCAATGAACCGGGAACCCTCACCGAACCGCGCGCTTTCAACCTCATGTTCAAAACCTATGTCGGCCCGCTCGAAGAAAGCTCCAATGTCGCCTACCTGCGTCCTGAAACCGCCCAGGGCATCTTTGCGCAGTTCGGCAACGTCCTCGCCACCTCACGCCAGAAAATACCCTTCGGTATCGCGCAGATCGGCAAAGCTTTCCGCAATGAAATCAACCCGCGCAACTACACCTTCCGTTCGCGCGAATTCGAACAAATGGAACTCGAATTCTTCATCAAACCCTGCACCGACGCCCATTGGCATGAATACTGGGTTAACGAGCGCCTGAACTGGTACGAAAAAGTCGGCCTGCCCGAAGGCCGCATGCACCGCGACATCCACGAGGGCGACGCCCTCGCCCACTACGCCAGCGCCTGCACCGACATTCTCTACGACTTTCCTTTCGGCACCCAGGAACTCGAAGGCATTGCCGCACGCGGCAACTTTGACCTCACCCAGCACCAGAACGCCAGCGGGAAAGGGCTCGAATACTTCGACGAGGAGACCAAAGAGCGGTACCTCCCGCACGTCATCGAACCCTCCGCCGGGGTTGATCGCATCGCCCTCGCCCTGCTCTGCGAAGCCTACCGCGTCGAATGGATTCCCAAAGACGGCGGCAACATCCTCACGGCCGACCCCAATGCTAAACAGGCCCCCGAAGGGTATGAAGCCCGTACCGTTCTTCGCTTTGCACCCTGCATCGCACCGTACAAAGTCGCCGTCTTCCCCCTGCTTAAAAACAAAGAGGAACTCGTCGGCAAAGCCCGCGAACTCTTCGAACAACTCAACAGCCGCTGGAACTGCTTCTATGACCACGCCGGGGCCATCGGCCGCCGTTACCGCCGCCAAGACGAAATCGGCACGCCTTGTGGAGTCACCGTCGACTTCCAAACCCTGGAAGACAATACCGTCACTCTGCGCGACCGCGACACCATGGAACAGATCCGTGTCAACATCGGCGAACTCGAACCCATCATCGCCGAACGGGTTAAATTCTAACCGCAGAAATCAGTCATGTGGTTTGTCAACTGCCTGCCAGTAAAAGTTCCTCTTTTTAGTAACTATTCAGCACCCTTGATTTAAAACGTTTCCGGATTATCTCCAAAGTCCATCATGAAGGCGGGTCGCCGCCCTTCGAACAGGCGTGACAACGCCTCAGAGCTGATGACATTTCCGATTAGGGCACCTGTCCGGTGCCCGTAATCGGAAATAAGGGCAGGTGTTCTGCGCGGGGTGGATGTCCTCCCGTTGGGGTTTCATCGGTTATAGTTCCTTCCCGACATATTGCAAGATGCTTTCGAGTGCGACGTTCTCCTTGCGGAACTCGTCGAGCCGTGTGTGGTATTCCCGGACCAGCCGCTCCGATATCTTAATGGCGAAGGAGGTCTCTTGTTCATTCAGCCCTTTCTGCTGACACAGCAGCACCTGTTTGAAGTTTTGTATGTACCGATGGATTGCCTCCGGGCTGTGACGCGTTTCCCGGCTGACTTATTCGACGCTTTTACCCTCCAAAAACAGTTTCCGGATGATCGGCTTTTTATGGGTCAGCGTCGGCCCCATGTCATAGAGGGTTCCGCGACGCGGAACCAGAAGGTCGTGATCGAATTCCCACTCATGAACATATTTGCTCACCGTACAGGGGGATATCTTCAAGAGGATCGCTACTTCGGCGTTGGTCATGCATCCGTTCTGCTCGTCGGCCTGTTTGAAGAGCCTCACGGCGGCTTCTTTCCTGATCTCCCTCAACCGTTTGTCCTCCGCCCGTTCGGCGATGTCTTTGCTGCGAACCAGATCGAGCCCAACGTTCTTGAGCTTCGTCTGGCGCATGCTTTTGCCATACGATGAGGTTTCATCTTTATCCACGGTAACCCACTGGATCTGCCCCTGACGCAGATGGCTCGCCTCTGGATAAAACTCCCCGACCATGCCTTGAACGGCTTGAGCGAGAACCTGCCGGGTTTCGCAGGCCGCCGATGAGATTGATTTCCTGAAGCCTTCGCTGGAACTGCGGACGGTGACGGTGTTCATTGAAAACCTCCTGATAGGTTTTCACCCCGGCAACGGAGAGTCCCATCGTCATGGCCGGCGCAAAGGAATCGAACCCTTTTTCTTCGAGGCAGGCTACGCGGGCAAACGTCTGGAGATAGCGTTCGACCGCCGTCAGGGAATGATTGATCCGGCGGGCGACCTCGACCGGCTCCCTGCCGTCTATCCAGTGGCGAACCGCGACCCCGCGATGCGTCACCCCGGGGCCGATCTCCTTCTGCTCGTTGGTTGTGTTTTCCCGCATTATGCGGGACCAACGGGAGGACATCCACCCCGTGCAGGACACCAGTCCTTATTTAAAATGTGAAAAATCCGTACGATTAATTGGTATTAACGGAAGGCGAACAACCCGCCGGCCTTCCGGCGGGACAGCGATTAAAGGCAGAAGCGACAGACTACTTCTGCCAATGGCCGGGCGTTTTGCCGCCTTTGCGTTTTTTATCTTTCGGGCGGTAGGGATTGGCGGCACGTTTTTCGTCGCGTTTAGCGGGATTGCCCTCCCCGGCCATGGCGACAGAAACCTGACGCCCTTCAAAATCAACAACACTTTCAGAAAAACTGTCGATGAGTCCCTGCGCGTCGCTGCGCGGCACTTCAAAGTAGGCCTGCATTTTGACGATGTTGATCCGTCCGATTTCGATGCTGCTGTTGCGATCGGCGACGTTGACGAGATTCATCAGCTGTTTGGGGCTGAGCCGGTTGAGTTTACCGACGTTCATGACCAGCTCGGCCATCCCGCCGGCGGCGGCCTGTTTTTTGCGGGCGGCATGGCTGCCGGGATCCGTCAGGGCCCCGGCGTTCAGGTCGGGCTCTTTTTTGTAGTAGTCGAGCAAACGCTGAAGTTCAAGCGAAGCAAAGCGGCGCAAAAGCTCTTCGCGCGATACGTCCTCCAGCCGTTCACAGAGCGACGGCAGAATTTCATCAATCAGTCCCGGCTCAGGATTCATTCCGCTCAACCGCTCCATCAGGCCGAGCAGACGCGCCTTGCAGATATCCGCACCGGTCGGGACGGTACGCTGTACAAATTTGCAGCCGAGCTGTTTTTCAATACGTTTCACTTTGTAATGTTCACGCATATTGATCAGTGCGATTGAAACGCCGGTTTTCCCGGCGCGGCCGGTGCGACCGCTGCGGTGGGTGTAGCTGCCGAGATCGTCGGGAAGGCTGTAGTTGACAATATGGGTCAGATCGTTCACGTCGAGCCCGCGTGCGGCAACGTCGGTGGCGACAAGCATCTGCAGTTCACGGGCGCGGAATTTTTTCATCACGCGGTCGCGCTGCTGCTGTGTCAGGTCGCCGTGCAGCGGTTCGGCATTATAGCCGTCCCGGCTGAGGTGGTCGGCAATCTCCTGCGTTTCCTGCCGCGTGCGGCAGAAAACAATTCCGTACATTTCCGGATAGAAATCGGCGAGGCGTTTGAGTGCGCGATAGCGGTCTTTGGCGTGAACCACCAGATAGTCGTGACTGACATTTTCAGCACCGGCATTGCGCGTGCCGACGGTGATCTCTTCGGGGTTGTTCATGTATTTTCTGGAAATCGACGAGACCTGCCGCGGCATGGTCGCCGAGAACAGCAGCGTCTGCGCGCCCTCCGGCACTTCTGAAAGAATCGCCTCGAGGTCTTCCTCAAAGCCCATATTGAGCATTTCGTCGGCCTCATCGAGCACGACGCGTTTGATTTTCGAAAAGTCGGCGCGCTTGCGGCGCAGCAGATCAACCATACGGCCCGGTGTGGCCACCGCAATATCGACCCCGCGCACCATCGCCGCCAGCTGCGGTTTAATGTCGGCCCCGCCGTACACGGCCAGAATCCGGACCCCGCGCACACCGGCGGCATAACTTTCCAGATCGCGGGCGATCTGCATGCAGAGCTCGCGTGTCGGACAGAGGATCAGCGCCTGCGGCGTTTTGATTTCCGGGTCGAGCATCTGGAGCACCGGCAGGCCGAAGGCGGCGGTTTTGCCGGTTCCGGTCTGCGCGAGCGCCACGAGGTCGCGACCGTTGTTGAGAATCATTGGAATCACCGCGGCCTGGACCGGTGTCGGTTCTTCAAAGCCGAGACGGGAAATGCCGTCGAGCAGTCCGGGGCTGAGCCCCAGTTCGTTAAATTTCATCTGTTAACCCTTCGATGTCTTTCTGCAGGAACCCAAATACCGAAACATCCATCCTGCAAGGAACCCTCGGGGTCTTAAAAATTATAAGAATGCGCGGAGAATGAGTGCAGCTTCTCTAAAGATCAACAGAATTATGGTGGAGATTTTGCAGGGGTAATTGGGCAGCAGAAGCGCTGCGCGGCGTTTCGCGCCACATCGACCGTTATCTGGAAATGAAGGGTCACCGCCGCCGGCCTATCGGAAATGCTCGTAGGCTTTGCGGTCGAGGACTGCACCGTCGAGGGTTAGAACTTCCACGTCCTCCGTGAGGCTTCCGATCCTTGAAAATTTTTGTTCCAGATGTTCCAGACATTGAACATCGAACGCATCGGCCTCGTCTGCGGGAACCGTGAAGAGCAGTTCAAAGTCCTCGCCGTCATAGAGCGCCTGCTCCAACGTTCCAAACAGCGGAACAGTTGCGGAATTGATGTCCGCGCCGACCTTAGACGCTTTCAGAATATGACGCAGATCGGTAGCGAGGCCGTCGCTGATGTCCATCATGGCGCGGACGAAGCCGGACTGCCGCAGCCATTTGCCTTCCGTGACGCGCGGCATGAAGGTGAGATGTCTTCCGCTTTTAAAGGAGTCGCCGAGCGGACCGGTGACGTAAAGGATGTCGCCCGGGTGCGCACCGGAGCGCAGAAGGGCCCTGCCTTTTGGCACGCGCCCGACGCCGAAAACGTGCAGTTCGAGATTCGGCCCCTGCGCAAGGTCGCCGCCGGAAAGGTCTACGTCAAAACGTTTCCTGACCCTGGAAACTCCGTCATAAATTTTTTCCAGGATCTGAACGTCCTGTTCCGGCGGCGCGACCAGGTTGATGAGCAGATACTGTGGATCGGCGCCCATGGCGGCAAAATCACTCAGCACGCGGGCAACGGCTTTCCAGCCGATTTGTTCCGGACGGGTCTCCGGGGTAAAGTGCACTCCCTGAATCAGCGGATCGGATGTGAGAACCAGATCGTACTGCGCATCGAGCGGCAGAACGGCACAGTCGTCGCCGACCGTTTTCAGGTTTGCAGTCAGCAGGGCGATGACGCTATGCTCGCCGATATCTTTAAGTGTTTTCATCGGGATCAAGGCTAAATCAGGAGCACTTTGTGAACAAGAAGGTTTTAGTGACCGGCGGAGCCGGATTTCTGGGGATCAATCTGATTCGCTACCTGATCCATCAGGGCGTGACCGATATGGTTTCGCTTGATCTTGCGGAGTTTGATTATCCGGAAAAAGACCGCGTAAAAATCATTCAGGGCGATATCCGGGACAGGGAAACCGTACGCAAGGCGATGGAGGGCGTTCAATGGGTTATCCATACGGCCGCCGCCCTGCCGTTGTATAAAAAAGAAGAGATTTTTTCGACGGATATTGAAGGGACCGGAAATCTGCTCGAAGCCGCCGAACGTGAAAAAACGGAACGGTTCGTATACATCTCATCCACGGCGGTTTACGGCATTCCGGATCATCACCCGCTGCGTGAAGAGGACGAACTGATCGGGGTCGGTCCGTACGGAGAATCAAAGATCAAGGCGGAAGAACTCTGCCTGGAATACCGGGAAAAAGGATTGTGTGTACCGATCATCCGGCCGAAGTCGTTCGTCGGTCCTGAACGGCTCGGTGTCTTTGCCCTGTTCTATGACTGGGCCAAAGACGGTAAAAATTTCCCCATGATCGGCAGCGGAAACAACCGCTATCAGCTGCTGGATGTCGAAGATCTCTGCGAGGCGATCTATCTCTGTCTTATCAAGGACGCGGAACTGGCCAATGACACGTTCAACGTGGGGGCAACGGATTTCACGACGATGAAGGAGGACTATCAGGCGGTTCTCGACCGCGCCGGCTGCGGGAAGAAAGTGATCGGCACTCCGGCAAAACCGTTGATCTGGACTTTGCGTATTCTCGAATCTTTACACCTCTCGCCGCTCTACAAATGGGTGTATGAAACTGCCTGTGAGGATTCCTTCGTTTCCACGGATAAGATTGAGCAGCAGCTCCATTTTTATCCGAAATTTTCAAATAAGCAGGCGCTGGTGCGCAATTACGAGTGGTACCTGGCCAATCTGCATACGTTTGAAGGGAAGAACGGGGTTTCTCACCGTGTTCCCTGGAAGCAGGGTATTCTGAAATTCTTTAAAATCTTCTTCTGAATTTATGAGACCGCTTATTCTAACGATTCTTTGTGCAATTTTACTGGCCGGCTGCGGGAAAACCGATGTGCAGCGTGATGCGGCGGATGAACAAAACCCGCGCGTTCGCAAAGGGCTTGAACAGATGCATCTGAAAAACTGGGACGGCGCCATTGACCAGTTTGAAAAAGCCCTGGAGAAAGATCCGAAGCTGGCCCGGCCGGATCTGGAACTGGCGCTGATTTATCACCAGTATAAAGATGATTACGTCAGCGCCATCTATCACTATAAACGCTATCTTAAAAAAAGACCCGACACCGAAAAGCGCCCGCTGATTATTGACTGGATCCGGCAGGCCAAAATTTCACTGGCCGGAGAGATCGGCCGTTCTTCGGGGGATATCTCCGACGAACTGATCCGGCTGAAACGCGAGAATAATCTGCTGCGTCAGCAGCTTGAAGCCTTTCAGGGAAAAACCGCACCGGCCCCGGCGGTCGCCAATGTGAAAACCATCCTGACCGAGCCTCCGCCGGTGAAAGCTGCGCCGGCAGCCGCGACTCCTGCAGCTGAACCCAAAAAAGTGACGACTCCCGCGAAACCCGTTGAGCCGTCTGCTCCGGCGGTACCCCGCACTTACAAGGTCGTCCCCGGAGACACATTGTTCCGGATTGCCCGGAATGTGTACGGAGACGGCAGTCAGTGGAAAAAAATTTACGAGGCCAACCGGGATACGATGCAGAATGAAAATGATCTGAAAGCCGGACAGATCATCACCATTCCCGTTCTGTAAAACAAACAGATGTATCTCCGTCTGCTCGAAAGAGCGCGGCGGCCGCCTGCTCTGCTCTTTCAGACGGTTCGTCCGGATGGCTTCTGCTATTCCTCTACGCCGATTATGATATTTGAGGCCTTCACAACGGCATAGGTTTCTTTCCCGACCGCAAGGCCGGGATTCTCAGCTGACTTTTTTGTGATGATCGACATCGCTTCAGATCCCGGGGCAACCTTCCAGGTCCATTTCCACATTCACAGCACCGATTTCAACCGCTCTGCCCGTTCCTCTCAGAACATTGCGCGCACTGATTCTCGTTTCCCAGCTCCTTCCGGTTGATTTTGAAGACAAAGTATTATTTTTCTTCTGTTAAACTCCGATTTTCTGAACAGGGGTTCACTGGCAGATTGCCGTAGTAACAAAAAAGAGCCGCTATCTGTTTTCTGCAGAAGAAAATCCTGATGCGCCGCAGGTTTTGATGTTATCATGCACAACCGATTGATGCTGAAAATTCAACCCACAAGGAGACCACCATGACAGAGATCATCAGCCGCGAAATTCACCTCGTTTCCCGTCCGCAGGGGCTTCCGTCCGCAGACAACTTCACCATGGTGCAGACACGGCTGGAGCCGTTGCGGGATCAGCAGGTACTGGTTCGGAATCTGTTCATGTCGGTGGATCCCTACATGCGCGGCCGCATGATCGACAGGAAATCCTATGTCCCGCCGTTCGAACTCGGCAAACCGCTCGACGGCAGCGCCGTCGGCGAGGTCATGGAGTCGCGCGCAGACGAGTTCAAACCGGGAGATATCGTCACGTCCGGCTTCGGCTGGCGGGAATACTTTATTGCTTCACCGAAAGAGCTGCATCCGGTCCGCCGAGACGTTCAGCCGCTTTCAGTCTACCTCGGGGTTCTCGGCATGCCCGGCATGACCGCCTGGGCCGGGTTAACGATGGTCGATGTCAAAGCCGGCGACATCGTTTATATTTCGGGGGCGGCCGGCGCCGTGGGCCATGTGGCCGGGCAGCTGGCCAAACTGCGCGGATGCCGGGTCATCGGGTCAGCCGGTTCGCCGGAGAAGGTGAAGTTTCTGCTGGAGGAATGCGGTTTTGACGCCGCCTTCAATTATAAATCCGGTCCGATTTCCGACCAACTGAACCGGGCGGCGCCGGACGGGATTGATGTTTATTTCGATAATGTCGGCGGCGAAACACTCGAGGCCGCGCTCTCTGCCATGCGGCTGCACGGCCGCATTATCGCCTGCGGAAGCATATCCAGCTACAACGACGAAAAACCGCGGCCCGGACCCTCCAACTTATTTAACATAACCACCAAACGGCTGATGATGCAGGGACTGATCGTCCGCGACTGGATGGATCGGCAGAAAGAATTCGAAAAAGAGGTGCGTGCGTATTTCCAGGACGGAAAATTGAAGAACAAGGAAACTGTTGTGGACGGGATTGATCAGGCCGTGGATGCATTTATCGGCCTGTTCAAGGGGCAGAACATCGGCAAGATGGTGGTGAGACTGACTTAGTTTCGGCCGGCAACAGGATCAAAAGGAAGAAACGGATATGACGGAAAGGACGACGATGAAGATCAACTCAAAAGAGTTCTGTGTACAACCGGGTGAAAAAGTGAATCTCGAGAAAAGAGAAACGCTGGCTGCACCCGTTTATCAATCGAAGAAAGATTATAAAAAAATCCTGAAAAACCATGTGGAGGAGCTGAGTGCGCTGCAGAGTCTGCTCTATGCCGACAGCCGCTATTCAGTTCTGTTGATTTTTCAGGCCATGGATGCCGCCGGCAAAGACGGCGTTATCAAACATGTGATGTCCGGTATTAATCCGCAGGGTTGTCAGGTTTTCAGTTTTAAACAGCCGAGCAGTGAGGAACTGAAACATGATTTTCTCTGGCGCACGACCCGCCGTCTGCCGGAACGCGGACGAATCGGTATTTTCAACCGTTCCTATTACGAAGAAGTACTTATTGTTCGCGTGCATCCGGAGATTCTCCGCGGCCAGGGGCTTCCGGCGGAATTGCTCGATGAGAAGACCATCTGGCAGGAGCGGTATCATTCCATCGTGAATCTGGAAGAGCATCTCCACCGCAACGGCACCCGCATTATCAAGTTTTTTCTGCATCTGTCAAAAGACGAGCAACGGAAGCGTTTCCTTGACCGCATTGACGAGCCGGATAAAAACTGGAAATTCAGCGCGGCGGACCTGGAGGAACGGAAGTTCTGGAAGGACTACATGAATGCTTATGAAACCTGTCTGAGCGCAACCAGTACCGGTCACGCGCCGTGGTATGTTGTCCCTGCCGACGACAAGAAAAACGCCCGGCTGATCGTCTCCCAGACCATCCTCGATGCACTCAAAAAACTGAAAATGGCCTATCCGGAGACGACTGCAGAACACCGGAAAGAATTGGAATCCATCCGCGAACAGCTCTAAACAAACGAACCAAACGAACTCTCATCTGCACTCTGCGTCGGCTCCGGCTGTCCTTTAACGGCGACCGAACTGCTGCTGAACCTGTTCTGCCTGCTGCGTTAGAAAGATACGCGGTGCAGACCGTTCCGTCTGAAATGAATTTAAAAAATCCGGGCGCAATGGGCGGTAGGGTTATACCCCACTGTAAAATGCCGGTTCATCGTCTAACCTGTTACAGAAGTAAAGGAAACCTATTTACGGGTCGTACTGTGTATGACGACGTAAATTGCGGATATCGAAAGGAGCATTATATGTTATGGACGATTGCAGTAATACTCACAGCTTTATGGCTGTTGGGACTGATAAGCAGTTACACAATGGGCGGATTTATTCATATCCTGTTGGTGATTGCCATTATCGTTGTCGTGATTCGAATTATTCAGGGCCGGCGTGTGTTGTAAAACAAACCAGCCTGAACACCGGAGTAAACCTGCCGCCCGGCAGGGATCGGCGGTTTTTTGTTGAGCCGGTCACTCCGAAGGAACATATTCACTGCACCGCGGTGATGATACGCATCCGGCGGAGCCGGGCGCGGCGCAGTCGATTCGGAAACAGGAGCCGTTGCGGCTTTCCCGTCGGATTTTACGGGCAGAGATAAAGAGATAAAGGGATGACGAAAATGAAATCTGCACTGAAAAGCCAACAGAAAAAACCTGTTAAGGCTGTCCGCGGGAAAACGTCTTCAGAGTTTCCATCGTCTTTCAATGCGGGTCTTCCGGTCGGAATTGAAACCCATCCGGCACCGAAAGCATCGATCCGTCTCCAGGCCATGGCCGATCAGCTGATTCTGCAGCGTTACGCCCCGCCGGGCGTGCTCGTCAACGACAGGGGCGACATCTTCTGCATCAGCGGACGAACCGGTAACTATCTGGAACCGGCCGGAGCCTTCCGGAAAGCACGCCGGCAAAAAGAATGTGTAACGCTTCACGGACTGAAGGTCGGTACCAATGGCGGGAAGCATGGCGTGGATGTAACCGTTCAGCGACTCGATGCCCCCGGACCGCTGCACGGCCTGGTGATGATTGTTTTCACCGACGTGCCAACGGATGCCAAAGAGGCGGATCATCCGGCAAAAACGCCCGCCCGCAGCGCGCGATTGGCAGAGCTGGAACAGGAACTTCTGCAGGTCCGTGCCGAGGCGCGCAGGGTCCACGAAGAACTGCAGACCTCGCAGGAAGAGTTCCGGTCTGTCAACGAGGAACGGCAATCCACAAACGAAGAGCTGCCGACAACGTCAATGAACTTTCCCGAACCGGCAACGACATGAAGAACCTGCTCAACAGCACGGATAGCGCCACCCTTTTTCTGGATAACGATCTCAACGTGCGACGGTTCACCCCTCAGACGACAAAGATCATCAAACTCATCCCGTCCGATGCGGGGCGGCCGATTACCGACCTGGCTTCGGAACTGTGCTATCCGGAGCTGTCCGCCGATGCACAGGGTCTGCGGACATTGGCTTTTACGGAAAAACCGATCAGCGCAGACAACGGTCGCTGGTTCACCGTGCGTATCATGCCCTGCCGCACGCTGGACGACCGGATTGACGGCGTTGTAATCCCCTTCGTGGATGTCACCGCGGCCAAAGTGCCGAAGGCAAAGTCAAGGGCGAAGCAGACCGATCTGGAAAAACAGGTCTTTGAACAATCCACGCAACGGGTGCCAAGAAAAAAAAGAACAAAATCCTGATCTCATGCAAAAGAAACCGAACCTTCCACTGGATCCCGCTGAACTGCGCCGCCGTGCCGAAAACCGGTTGCGGAAGGGATTGAGTCATCCGGAAGAACCAACGTCAGAAGCTGATACACAACGCCTTCTTCACGAACTGCAGGTTCAACAGATTGAACTGGAAATGCAGAATGACGAACTGCAAGCCGCCCGGAATGAAATGGAGACGCTGCTGGAAAAATACACCGACCTCTACGATTTCGCTCCAACCGGTTATTTCTCTCTGGATGAACGGGGGCAGGTCCTGGCGGTAAATTTAACAGGTGCCGGCATGCTCGGCATAGACCGCACTCAACTCGTCAATCAGTCTCTGCCGCATTTTATGACGAAGGAAAGTCGTCCGGTTTTTTTATCTTTCCTTGAACAGATCTTTGCGCGACCGGAAAGACAGTCCTGCGAAGCGACCGTTCTGAAAGCAGACGGCAACGCATTCTGGGCCGCCTTTCACGGTACATCCGCTCTCTCAATCCATGATCCGCAGAAATGGTCCCGGGTGACGGTTTCAGACATCACCGCCCTCAAGCGGGCGGAAGAGACGCGGCGCCACTTGAATACGATGGCCATTGCAAACCAGGCCCTGCAACAGGAAATTATCCAGCGCCAGGCCGCGGAGGAAGACCTCCGGCAGAGTGAACGGCAGACCGGTCTTTTATTGGAACAGTCGCGCTACATGCAGGAACAGCTGCGTCTTCTGTCGCGCCGGGTTTTGTCAGTGCAGGAAGAAGAGCGCAAGAGAATCAGCCGTGAGCTGCATGATGAAATAACCCAGACGCTGATCGGTATCAATGTCCACCTGGAAACGCTGTCTCGGGAAGTAGCGGCCAATCCCAAGGGACTTCGGCAGAAGATCGCCCGGACACAAAAACTGGTGGAGGAGTCGGTGGATATTGTGCACCGGTTTGCCCAGGAATTGCGTCCGACCGTGCTGGACGATCTGGGGTTGATTCCCGCCCTGCACGCATTTATGAAAAATTTTATGAAAGAAACGGGGATCCGGGTGACCCTGAAAGCCTTTGCGGGAGTGGAAAAACTGAGCGGTGACAAGCGCACTGCGCTCTATCGCGTTGCTCAGGAGGCGCTCACCAACGTCGCCCGCCATGCACATGCCAGCCGAGCGGAAGTGAGCTTCAGGAAACTCCCGAATGCCGTCCACATGCAGATCAAAGACAACGGTCAATCCTTCGAGGTGAAAAGGGTGATTCCTCTCCGGGAAAACGTCCGGCTTGGCCTGCTCGGAATGAGAGAACGAATGGAAATGGTCGGCGGTACGCTTACCATTGACTCTGCACCGGGCGACGGCACAACCATCCATGCGCAGATTCCGTCAAAAACCGGCGCCAAGGAGAGCCTCTGTTCATGATTTCTAAAAATAAATGTATTACTGTACTGCTGGCGGAAGACCACCAGATCGTCCGGGAAGGGCTGCGGAAAATCCTGGAGACCGAGAGCGACATCGAAGTCGCCGGCGAAGCCTCCACCGGGCGGCAGGCCGTAACCCTGGTTCGGAAACTCCGTCCAGCGGTGGTCGTCATGGATATTGCCATGCCGCTGCTCAACGGCATAGAAGCTACGCGGCAGATTCTCGCCGCCGTGCCTGAAACCAAAGTACTCATCCTCTCCGCCCACAGTGATGATGCCTATATCGAAAAAGCGACCGCATTGGGAGCGTCGGGATTCCTGCTTAAGCAAACCTCCGCCCATGTACTGTCCGATGCCATACGGGAAATTGAAAAGGGAAACACCTTTTTCAGTCCCTCCGTTGCCAAGAGACTCCGTCGTTACCATCAGACCGCGCTGGACCGAAAAGGCCGACCCAAAACAACGGGAATCGACCTGACACCGCGAGAAATGGAGGTACTTCAACTGATTGCTGAAGGCGAGGCCAACAAACAAATTGCAACAGAACTTGGCATCAGCATCAAGACGGTAGAGAAGCATCGGAGCCATCTCATGCAAAAGCTCGCCATCCACGATACGGCGGGCCTCACCCGCTATGCGATCGAAAAAGGGATCATTGAAAGCCATGTTCAGTTGACGATCATCTAGCGATCCGCCGGATTGGGAAAACGGAATCTCCGGGTCCATCGCTCCTTTCCCGGTCTTTGCGTCTGGAAGCAATCGAAAGACTCTCTCTTGCTTCGTCTGAGTCCAGGGGTTGGAAAAAGGCGGAAAATTTTGCGCGTTTTTTATCGTTCGTTTTTTATCGTTCATACTTCTCTCACCTGCCTCCGGTAGGGTTACACCCCATAGCAAACAAACAACCCGCTGTGTAATCTCCTTATAAAACAGAGTCGGGATCAGAAGAGCGGCGCACCTGCCGGGAATTCCCTCTCAAGAACAGAAACAGAAACTGGTTAGAAAAGGAAAAGAGTATGAAAACTATAATTGCAGGCTTTATGATGCTGTCTTTGATGGCTGTAGCAGGATGCCAGTCCACAATGAGTCCCAAAGGCGGAACCCTGTCCCAGAAAAAAGAATTCACAATCAGTGTTCCGGCGCACACTACCCTCAAACAGGGCGAGAGTGCATTTGTTACTGTCGCGCTGAACAGAAGCCCCTATTTCAAGCAGGACGTACAACTGGACATTAAATCAGAGAACATTGATGTAACGCCAATGAACGTTCTGATTAAAGCGAGTGAACTGCCGGAAGCACGGCTTCAGATCACGGCAGCCGAGGACGCAGCTCTCGGCATGTATCGTGTTAATGTGAAAGGAACGCCGACAACCGGAAAACCAACCTCCGCAGAATTCACTGTGAACGTTGTCACTCCGTAGTTCCCCTCCCCCCGAACAGGACAATCGATAAAGTAATCCCACCTGTCATTTGCAGGACGCAAACGACAGGTAAACGGGTTACCGCCGGTGCGGTAGCGCACCGGCGGTAACAAAACCAGGCATAATGAAAGGGACAAGCATCATGAACGGCAAAACAGATATCGCGAAGGGTCGGGCCGAAGAAGCGGCGGGGGCACTGGCCGACAACGACAAACTGCGCGGTAAAGGCAAGACGGATCAGGCGGTTGGTCAGACAAAGGAAACTGCCAGGAAAGCCGTCGACAAGGTCGCGAAACGAATGCGCAGGTTAATTGGCCGGGGATCGTGCCTCATCCTGACTGAAGATGTGAATCAGAAACAGGCCCTCCAGCCTCCCGAAACGGAAAGGAAAAAGAAATGTTAAGCACGATTCTTCTGATTTTAGTGGTTCTTATGCTTATTGGCGCGCTGCCTGCCTGGCCGCACAGCAAAACGTGGGGATACTACCCAAGCGGCGGGCTTGGACTCGTTGTTCTGATTATTCTCCTGCTGGTTCTTACGGGCCGGCTTTAGAGATTAAAGAGGCTCCCTCATCATATAATGCGGTGTCCAAATACTGTTCCGTCCAGTGCGTTGCGCAGGCAATGTGGCTGGAATTGAAACAGCACCGTACCCGGGCGGGCATTTTTTGCAATTTACGCATGAATGAATGAAAGAATATCCGCCTTTAACCCGTCGATCCTACAGGACGGGATAAAGACGATCTCTACGCGTTCTTTGCTTCCTTCTGCCCCATTTCTTGACCAATTTCCCATGATGAACTTTAAAGTTGTCCACGATCACGAAGACCTTTCTCATCGCTCCAAAGGATGACGGCTCCTTCCCGGACGGCGCGTTCCCTGATTTCGGGATAGACCTCGTTGAGCCATTTGTCGATTGCCGCAGGGCGCTGTTCCGCTGTGCTCATCGGAGGCTCCCGATTTTATCAGCGAGAACCATCAGGTTCTGGAGGTGATGCGCACGATTCATCAGGCGACAGATCGGAATGGAGCGGCACCTCGCGATACTGGCCGGACACAGGGTCACGGCCTCAAAGCGGTTGTACGGGGTTATGGAGTTTTGCTGTTACGCGCTGGTCGACGGTGTGGGGGCGCTGCTCTCACGCATCCGGCCGAAAAAGACGGATCCATCGCCGGAAAGGTCTCCGGAAGGCCGTCAGATCGCCTCAAACAATGGGGAAGGTCCTTTTCCCAACGGACTTGACACTGCTCGCAGGTTTTCTTATATTCTTTGTGTTGAGTGACTTGCTGAAGCGGGTTGCTCTCTTTTGAAACGACGGAATGCGCGAATGGCATTCAAGAAGGTCAGGGATTCGACTCCCTTATCTCCACCAGTCTTCGCAACGGGGAAAGTGAATGGCGAAGACTGTACGCCGGAGCTTTAATCAATGACACGCCCGAGAATCCAGCTTCCGTTTCACTGGCCCGATCCGCCGATTAACCTGGTCCTGGTGGAACCGGAAATCCCGCAGAATACCGGTAACATCGCCCGGCTGTGCGCCGCAACCGGGACGACGCTGAATCTGATTGAACCGCTCGGGTTCCGCCTTACCGACAAAGCCGTTAAACGGGCCGGCCTCGACTACTGGGACTCTGTTGATATCCGCCGGTTCCCGAATCTTGAAACATTTCAGGATAAAGTTTCCGCCGCTCGAACCCGAGCACAGCGGGAGAGGCCGCGCGAATGCGGGGCAGTGACTGAAAGGAGCGGCAATTTCTTCTTCAGTACCTCGGGATCCCGGAGCTACACCGATGCGGAATACCGTCCGGGTGACTGCCTGATCTTCGGCAGCGAAAGCCGCGGACTGCCACTGGAACTGCTCGAAGCGCATCCGGACGACGTATACAATATTCCGATGCGACTGGACCGGGTCCGCTCTCTCAATCTCGCCAACACCGCAGCCATTGTGCTTTATGAAGCCCTGAGGCAATGCAGCCGCCGTCACGGATCAATTTAAAATTTGAACATTCTTCGTGAAGGAATAGTCTCTTCCCCTCGAATCTGTTCACAAAGGAGATTTCCATATGGCAGGCATAGAAGTGATCAATCAAAAAATACGTGAAGAAAGTGCATTCATCCCCTCTCTCAAGGCTGAAATCGGAAAAGTCATCGTCGGACAGGATTACCTGATAGACCGCCTCATTATCGGCATGCTGGCCAACGGCCATGTTCTGCTCGAGGGGGTTCCGGGACTGGCCAAGACGCTGACGGTTAAAACACTGGCTTCCGTGCTTAAAACCTCTTTCCACCGCATTCAGTTCACCCCCGACCTTCTTCCTGCCGACCTGATCGGAACGCTGATCTACAACCCGAAAGAATCGGACTTTTTCACCAAAAAAGGACCTGTCTTTGCCAACATCATTCTGGCGGACGAAATCAACCGTGCTCCCGCCAAAGTACAGAGTGCTCTGCTTGAAGCGATGCAGGAGCATCAGGTGACCATCGGAGATCAGACCTTCCATCTTCCGGAGCCCTTCCTGGTGATGGCGACCGAAAATCCGATCGAACAGGAAGGCACCTATCCCCTGCCCGAAGCGCAGGTCGACCGTTTCATGCTCAAACTTAAAATCGATTATCCATCCTTCGACGAAGAGCGCCGTATTCTCAATCGGATGGCCTGCACGGAAACCGACATTTCCGTTCAGTCCATCATTGATCCGAAAGTCATTCTGCGCGCGCGCCGGATGGTCGATGAAATTTATATGGACGATAAAATCAAGGATTATATCCTCAGCATCGTCTTCGCCACGCGCGACCCGGAAAAATACGGATTGGACATCAAAGAATACCTGCGCTACGGCGCCAGCCCGCGCGCCACCATCGCCCTGACCGTTGGCTCCCGCGCCCACGCCTTCCTGCAGGGCCGCGGCTATGTCACCCCGCAGGACGTCAAGTCCATGGCTCCCGACATCCTGCGCCATCGCATTATCGTCTCCTATGAGGCGGAGGCGGAAGAACTGACGTCGGAACATCTGATCGATAAAGTCCTCAGCGAAATTCCGGTCCCGTAAATCCGTCCCGCCGGATGGTTTTTGACTGCCGACAGGAGAATCATGGCTGCAGCTGATCATAAAGAACTTTTGAAAAAAGTCCGCCGGATCGAGATTAAAACCCGGCATGCCGTCAACGACATCTTTGCCGGGCGTTATCACAGCGTCTTCAAGGGCCGCGGGATGGAATTCGACGAAGTGCGCGAATATTTCCCCGGCGACGATATCCGCGCCATTGACTGGAACGTCACCGCCCGGACCGGCGTGCCGCATATCAAAAAATTCGTCGAAGAGCGCGAAATGACGGTCATGCTGCTTGTTGACATCAGCAGTTCCAACGACTTCGGCAGCACGCCGCAGCTTAAACGGGATCTCGCCGCTGAAGTCGCCGCGACACTTGCCTTTTCCGCGACCCGGAACAACGACCGCATCGGACTGATTCTTTTTTCCGATCAGGTCGAAAAATATATCCCGCCGCGCAAAGGCACCCCGCACGTCCTGCGCATCATTCGCGAAGTGCTCGATCATCGCCCGCTCAGTAAAAAAACCGACGCCCGCCCCGTCCTCGATTTTCTCAACCACACCACCACCCGGAAAACGATCACGTTTCTGGTCAGCGATTTTATTTTTCCGCCCGGTTACGAACGGGCCATGAAGGTCACCGCCCGGCGGCACGACCTGATTGCCGTCTCAATTGTCGACCGTCACGAACGCGCCTGGCCGAAAGCGGGGCTGATCGAATGGCAGGATCCGGAAAGCGGGAAACGTGTTCTTGTCAACACCTCTTCCGCCGCCGTACGGCGCTCATTGCTGCTCGCTCAGGAGCAGCGCAGCGACATCCTGCGCCGTACGCTGCGCCGCGCCGGAATAGACAGGATTGAACTTTTCACCGGGGAGCCCTATGACAAAGCCTTCATGAAATTTTTCCGTCAGCGGAGCCGGAGACGATGAAACGCGGAATTCAATATTTAAAATTTGCCGCCGCCGCTGTTCTGCTGCTGAGCGGTTGCGGCAGGGAGACGGCATTACTCCCTGCTGAAGGCTTCGCCGCACAGGCGAAACTGAGCACCAATGTGATTCATGTCGGAGACCCGGTCACCCTCACCTTGATCGCCCGTCATTCAACCGGCAGTGTCGTTCGTTTTCCAGCCATTGGAAACGGCAAAACAGTGATGGTGCGCAACCGCGCCAGCGAAAACCGGCCGATTGCTGACAATATTCTGGAATCGAAAGAAACCTATCAGCTGACCTCTTTCCGTGTCGGCGACTGGCCGATCACGACCAATGTCACAGCCTGTACTTTTCCGGACGGAACTGAAAAAAAGCAGGCTTTGAATGAGCTCATCCTGCATGTCGAAAGTTCACTGAACCCCACCAATACGGTAATCCTTTCCGATATTAAAGGAATCGTCCGCCCTCCGCTGCGGTTCCCACCGAAACTCTGGGTATCCCTGCTGATCGTCCTGCTTGCGCTGCTGGCCGGATTCCTGACCATCGCCTTCCTGAGGAAACCGCGCACCGTCCGGCAGACGACTCCGCCGCAGCCCCCCGAGGTAATCGCCAGGCAGGCCCTCAGCGCCCTGCGCGGAAAAGCGTGGAGACCGGAACCTTTCTTCACCGAGCTGTCCCTGATTCTGCGCACCTATCTTGAAAACCGGTTCAAGCTCAACGCCCCGGAATCGACCACCGAAGAACTGACCCGTACGATGTCGTTCGATGCCCGTCTCGAACCGGAGCAGCAGCAGACGCTGCGCAATTTCATGATCCAGGCCGACCTGGTTAAATTCGCCCGTGCCGATGCGGAACAGGAAGTCATGCAAAACGCTTTTACGACCGTCGAACATTTTGTCGAGCAGACGAAAGAACCGCCCGCTGAACCGCAAAAAGGGAGCCGCAAATGAGATTCGCCCATCCTTGGCTGCTTTTGCTGCTGCTGCTGATTCCGGTGCTGCTCTGGCGGCGCGCACGCCGCCGCCATGCGGCGGTTCATTTTCCCGACAGTGATCTGCTGAACGATCTGCCGGTCAGTCTCTCCGTACGTCTCCAGCCGCTGCTGCAGCTGTTTTACGTCCTCGGGCTGGTCTGCCTGATTGTCGCCATCGCCCGCCCGCAGCACGAACTGCAGGAAAGCCGCGTCAATACCGAAGGCGTGGATATCGTGCTGCTGCTCGACCTTTCCACCTCCATGGATATCCCCGACTTTTCACGCAATGGACAGCGCCAGACCCGCATCGATTCCGCCAAGCAGGTCATCAGCGATTTCATTGTCAAACGCAAAAACGACCGCATCGGCCTGGTGGTCTTCTCCGCGCTGCCCTACTCCGTTGCGCCGCTGACACTCGACCACAGCTGGCTGGTGCAGCGCCTGGACGGACTGCACACCGGCATGCTGGAGGACGGCACCGCCATCGGCGATGCCATTGCCTCCGCCGTCAACCGGCTGCGCGACAGCGAAGCCAAAAGTCGCATCGTTATTCTGCTCACCGACGGAATCAATAACCGCGGCGAGCTTTCTCCCGAAAATGCGGCACAGGCGGCGGCCTCATTCGGCATCAAAGTCTATACCATCGGTATCGGCGGCGGACTGCCGGTCCGCCGGGGATTTTTCACTCTGCCGCCGCAGGAGATCGACGAAAGCACCCTCCGGCGCATCGCGGAGTTGAGCAAAGCGGAATATTTCCGCGCGCGTGATCTCCAAACGCTCGAAGAGGTGTACAATCAAATCGATAAACTGGAAAAAACTAAAATCGAAATGAAACAGTTTTCCCGTTATGAGGAGGCCGCCGGCAACTGGCTGATTGCCGCACTGGGTTTTCTGACTTTGGAAAAAATACTTTCACTTTCACGCTTCGGGAGGCTCCCTGAATGAAATTCGGCGCTCCGGAATTTATCAAATGGCTTCTGCTGATCATCCCGCTGATTCTTCTGTTCGCAATCATGCAGCGGCAGCGCATGGCGCGGCTGGAACGACTGGTCTCCTCCGGTGTCTGGAGAACCGTCATTCCAGGCTACAGCAAAAAACGCAGCCGTAGCCGGACCGTTCTGCGGCTGATCGGCCTGTTCTGCATTCTGCTGGCACTCACCCGCCCGCAGTGGGGTTCGCACTGGGAGGAAGTGAAACAGCGCGGCCTCGATATCATCGTCGTGCTGGATACGTCCAAGAGCATGCTGGCCGAGGACGTTAAACCCAACCGCCTGCAGCAGGCGCAATGGGCCGTACGCGATTTTGTCAAACACCTCAAAGGTGACCGGATCGGACTGGTGGCGTTCGCCGGCAGCAGTTTTCTGCAGTGCCCCCTCACCGTCGACTACGCCGCCTTCACAATGATGCTCGATGACCTTTATGTCGGCATTATCCCGCGCGGAGGCACGGCCATTGAACAGGCGCTGAAAACGGCGGACGACAGCTTCGACACGAAATCCGATGCCGACCGCGTGATCATCCTCATCACCGACGGCGAAGACCACGAAGGCGATCCGATGCGCATGGCCGAAGAACTGCACAAACAGGGAATCAAACTTTTTTCCATCGGCGTTGGAAGCGCAGACGGGGATTTGATTCCCACTCCCGAAGGGTATGTGAAAGACTCACAGGGTCGGATCGTCAAAACATCACTGAACGAACCCCTGCTTGAAAAACTGGCTTCTGAAACCGGCGGATTCTACGTCCGCTCCGCTCCCGGCGACTTCGGCCTCGACCGCATCTACAAGCTGGGCATCTCGGGGCTCCGCCGCGGCGAACAGGATACCCGCCTGGCAAAGGTGTACGAAGAACGCTTCGACTGGTTCGCGGCGGCAGCTCTGTTCTTTCTGCTGGTCGAAGGCCTGCTCCGTCCATCCGGAAAAGTACTTCTGCTGCTGCTGCTGAGCACGGCAGCGCCGCACGCCGATGCCTCGGAGTGGGCGAAGGCCTACCGTTCCGGCGACTATACCAACGCTCTCCGAACATTGGAAAAATCAGCGGCAAAGTTTCCCGACATTGAAAACTACAACCGCGGCAACATCCTCTTCCGCATGAACGATTTTCAGGGTGCGGAAAAAGCATATGCAAAGGCCGCCGAACAGACGGAAAATCCAAAGCTCAAAGAAAAAGCGCTCTATAACCGCGGCACCGCCCTGCTCGCGGAAGCCGTGCAGCAGAGTGCGCCGGTAAAGGCTGATGCTGACGTTTCCGCCGCCATGCAGGCGGTGGAACTTTTCGAGCGGGCGCTGCTGCTTAATCCCGACGATATTGCCGCCAAAGAAAATCTCGAACGGGCGGTCAACCTGATTGTTCAGAACCGGATTCAGACGGCGGCGGAACTGGTCCGGGATGCCGACGGAATGATGACGGCCTTCAAGGCGAAAGCCGCCAGGGAAAATTATGTCCAGGCCAAAAACCTGCTGAAACCGGTTCTGAACGACTTTTCACCGGGCAGCCCGGCCGCACAGGCACTGAGCCGGAAAGCGGATGAACAGCTGCGGCGGCTTGATGATGCAATCAAAAAGACTCGCAGTGATTTGGAACAAGCCAAACAGGCCATAGACGCATATGATTACAAGACCGCTGCCGATCTTATGATGGAGGATAAAGCCGCGCGGAAACTGGCCTTTGATCTGGATCAAACACTCAAAGAAGAGTTCACGAAACTGATCGAAAACAACATGAATGTCATTAATATCGTTTATCCAGACAATCCGTTTAAATTATGAGCTTCCGGAACTCCATCTTGAGCGCCCTTTGCACTGCACTCTGCGTTTTCTGCACCGCGGCATCGGCGCAGACCGTCGAACAGCTGTTCAATCCGGCGGCCAGGGAATATATCTACGGCAACACATCGGTTGCCAGCAATCTGGTTGAACAGGCTCTGCTGAAATTCCCTGAAAGCGAGAAACTGCAGAAACTCAAAGAGCTGATCGATCAACAGAATGAACAGAAGCAGAAAAACCAACCGCAGAACCGAAATCAGCCACCGGACAATCCGAGCGATTCATCGGAGAAACAGAATCCGCAGAACCCGCCGCCGGATCCAAACAAAAAACCTCCGGAACAGCAGCAGAATCAGCAACCGCCTGCCGGAGGAATGAGTCCCGCAGAAGCACAGCAGCTGCTGGATGCCATGAAGCAGAACGAGAGAGCTCAGCGAGCCGATTTGCGCCCTTATCTCGGACCGCCCGTACCGGTGGAAAAAGACTGGTAGGAATCTGAATCTTGAAACTGAAGAATTTAAAACAGACAACCGCGATAGGAATGATACTGCTTTCCGCCGCATCGGTTTTCGGATTCGATGCAACCATGAAAATCAATCCTCCGGTGATTGAACTGAGCGAATCGGCAGAGTTGATTGTTGAGGTGCGCAACGCAAAGAATCCGCAGCAACCGGTTCTGCCGGATATTCCCGGGCTGCGGATAGACTATACCGGCGAGTCGGCCAACAGCAGGTGGATCAACGGGAAGTCGGACAGTTATACAGCCTACAGCTATTCCGTTTATCCGCAGAAAACCGGCACGTTCACCATTGGGCCATTCAATTACACAATTGGCAACGAGACAAAAATCCTCCAAGGCGAGCTGAAGGTCGTTCAGCCTGACAGCAGTTCAACGCAGGTGAAGAACTGGGCGGATATTCTCTTTGCCAGGCTTTCCGTTGACCGCAGCAGTGTCTATGTTCAGGAACCGTTTGAACTAACCCTCGCGATTTACTCGCGGCAGGGACTTCAGCTGGTCGGCAATCTCAGCATAGAAAACATGCCGAAAACCGGTCTGTCCGAATTTAAATGGCAGGAACTCGATCCATCCCGCGATGTAATCAACAATACGGTTTATGATGTGCACCGGTTCCGCGCTCAGATCCGGGGACTGCATTCCGGGACATTTGAGTTCAATCCGACCATGACCGTTCAGGTGGTTGTCCCGAATCAAACCGGGCCGCGCCACCGTCTTTTCGACGATCCGTTTTTCAATCCGCTTTTCTACCGGGCAGAAACACGACCGGTTGATGTAGCGGTTGAGAAAACATCCATTGTCGTCAAACCTCTGCCGGAAGAAGATCAACCCCCTGGATTCAGCGGGGCAATCGGCCAGTTTGATTTTCAGGTAAGCGCACAGCCTGTCGATGTCCACCCCGGCGATCCGATCACCCTGACCATGCGGATTACAGGAGACGGAAACCTCGACCACATCGCCGCGCCTCCGTTTCCTGAAGAAAATTCCTTCCGCCTGTACGGAGACCCGCAGAAAAAAGAAGAGGAGCATACGGTAGTCTTTGAGCAGGTCATCTCGCCGCGCAGTGCCGAAGCAACTCAAATCCCGCCGATCAGATTTTCATTTTTCGATACCCGGTCCGGCCGCTACAAAACCCTGAACAGCGACCCAATCCCGGTGACGGTAACCGCATCCTCCAATAATACAGCACAGGTCTTTGCAGCCAAAGAATCGCTTGTTTTACCTCCGCCGGAAACTCCGTTTGCCACCGAAAGCGATCTGCAGCAAATCACGGTCACCCTTGAAACCTTCTGGCAGAAAATCCGCGCCTGGCTGTGGCTGATTCCCGGAGTATTGGCGATCTTCCTCGCGGCCGTCGGCAGCCGGAAGCTGCATCATCATCACAAAAAAGATACGGCGCGAATTCGCCGCCAGAAAGCCCCAAAGGCCGCACGCAAGGCGCTGCGCAAGGCGAGACACGCCCGGCACCAAGGCAATACAGCGGCGTTCTATGATGCGCTGTGGAATACTCTGGCGGAATACTTCGGAAACCGCCTTAATCTTCCGCCGGGAGATATCGACTCACCCACGATCCTGCAGGCACTGAAACAGGCTGCAGTCGATGGGAAACAGATAGACAAGCTGCGATCTGTTTTTGAACATGTGGAAGCAAGCCGTTATGGACTGCCAAACAGTGAAAGTACCTCCGAAGAGATGAAAAAAACGCAGCGCACACTGGAACAGATATTGAAGCGATGCGAAAAAAAGAAATTCTGAAGGTCACCTGCAAGGGTTTTACCTGCCTGAACGTTACAAACTTGTTAACCGGAGAGTCTTATGATTCCTGAAAGAAAACCGAACAGAAATGCATGGCTGTGGTGGATTTCGGTCATCACACTCGCGATTGGAATTTCCATTTATGTTTTTCTGGAGCCAGCGGAATATGATGTGGAAATTCAGCGGATTCGTTCTGCGGCACTGGTTCTCTCCATCCTGGTTGCCGGTCTGTGCATCATTATCGGCACGGCAAAGCGCTGGTTCGGCAAAGGCCTGTAAGCAGTGATCGGCATTTTTTATTCACATCGTTCGTCGATCCTGCAAAACCCCGCTTTTATGCGAGAGCTGTAATCTGGTCCAGTCGATCGGCGAGGAAATTTCCTGATCGCAAAGCCTGTGCCTCGAACAGGTCGGCGCAGGGTTGCAGGCAGACAAGCAGCCGCTTTCAGCATCGGAATGGACAACACGGCGGTGCGGGGGCATCTGCAGGAGCTGGGGAGGGGCTCGGTTGAAGAGGCCCTGGTTAAGATGTACTTGGCAGGCGGATCGGTTCGCCGGGGGGAAGAAGATATCCCCGAAGCCCTTTGGGGCCCGCAGGTCGGCCCGTCAACCCTCAGCAACCTCAGCCAAAAGGGTTATGAGCGCATCGAGGCATGGCGGAGCCGACCGGTTGTGGGTGAGTTTCCCTATGTGTATCTCTGGAGGGAATCTGCCTGAAGGCGTTTGACGAATTCCCGGCGTTGTACGGAGCCGGATATCCGAAGGCTTGCGAGTGTCTCTCGAAAGACAAGGAAGACCTCTTCCCGTTTTATGACTTTCCGGCGGAACACTCGATTCACATCCGAACGACCAACCCGATCGAATCGACCCCCGTCCGGCTGCGAACCAAACGGACGAAAGGCTGCGGCTCAGGAACTGCAACGTTGACGATGGTTTATAAGCGGGCCGAACAGACCGAAAAGCACTGGCGGGGAATGAACGGCCATGCGTTGATTTTGAAAGTCCCGAAACCAAGAACGGGGATTTCGACCCCGTTATTCAGTTTAAAGGTGCTGTTGATATTCCTTGATTACCTCCTGACTTGTTGTGTTCGGAATAAGGCGGTAAGCATATAAAAGAATTCACGGCGATGCCCTGAGAATGTCTTGCAGTGCGAGGAGGGTGGCCTGGTTCTGCCCCGGCGTGCCGACGGTGATGCGGATCCAGTCGGGCAGGCCGTACCCGTCCATGGGGCGGACGATTATTTTTCTTTTCTGCAGTTCTTTGAACACTTTTTGCCCCTGCCCTGTTCGGATGAGGAGAAAGTTGGCATAGGAAGGGACGAACTCCAGGCCGTTTCCAATCAGTGGAAGTTTTTCTGCAAACAGTTTCAAGCCCTGAAAAACCATCTCGCGGCTTTGTTCCAGATGCGTTTCGTCGTCCATCGCGGCGAGCGCGGCGGCAATTGCCATGGCGTTGACATTGAACGGCTGGCGGACGCGGTTGAGCAGTCCGCTCAGGTTCTCATGTCCAACAGCATAACCGATACGCAACCCGGCCAGTCCGTACGCTTTGGAGAACGTGCGCAAAATAATGAGGTTTTCCTGTCCGTCGCGAATCCGCCGGATCAAATCCGGTTTCATGCTGTCCGGCATAAGTTCGACATATGCTTCGTCAAAGACGGCCAGCACATGCGCCGGCAGTTTTTCGAGGAAGGCATCGATCTGCTCCGGGGTAACCGCCGTACCGGTTGGGTTGTTGGGATTGCAGACGATGATCATGCGCGTTTCCGGTGTAATGGCAGCGAGCATGGCGTCGAGATCATGCGTGAAGTTTTTCATCGGCACAGCAACGGCCTGCGCGTTGAATAGCGCGGCAACGAGACGATAAACCGCAAAGGAGCATTCGCTGATCACCAGATTCGCGCCGGGATCAAGGTAGACATGGCCGAGAAATTCGATCAGTTCGTTACTTCCATTGCCGAAAACCAGGTTCTGCGGTTTTACACCGATTTTTGCGGCCAGTTTGTTTTTCAGAGCGAAGCAGCCGCCGTCGGGATAGCGATGCATTTCTTCGGCCGCAGCGGTCATGGCGTCGAGCGCTTTGGGCGACGGGCCGAGCTCGTTTTCGTTTGAGGCGACCTTGATGATTTCTCCGATGTCGTCGAATCCCAGTTCGCGCGCCACTTCTTCGATCGGTTTGCCCGGTTCGTAAACCGGAATTTTTTCAATCCATTTGTTGGGGGTCATCATTATCTCCTGAGATATCGGTGTAAAATTCTGCGGCGGAAACAATCCCGATTCCCGCCGCCGCAAGAACAGCAGAGGCATGATCGAGATCATCAAAGCGAATGACAATCAGTGCATTTTTTGTCGGTTTGCAGGCAAAGGCATACATATATTCGATACTCAGCCCGCCGTCTTCCGCGACCTTGAGAATTTTTTCAAGCCCGCCGGGCTCGTCGGCCACTTCAATGGCCATCACGTCGGTGAGATTCACAGCGAAACCGGCTGTTTCAAGCACCTCTTTGGCGCGTTGCCATTCGCGAATGATCAACCGCAGAATGCCGAACTCACGCGTATCGGCCAGCGTCATGGTGACAATATTGATGCCGGCTTCCGCCAGTACCCGGCAGACGTGGCTGAGATGTCCCGGACGGTTTTCGAGAAAAACCGAGAGCTGTCTGATTTTCATCGTATCTCCTCCCCTTCACTGCGTTTATCGATGATCCGTTTGGCTTTCCCTTCGCTGCGGGCAATGGTGTGCGGCTCGACGAGGCGGACAGGCACACGCAGCCCGATCGTGTGTTCAATGGCATACGCAAGGTTTTTCTGCATGGTTTCGAGTTCGCGGATCCGGTCGCCGAACATCTCTTCCGTCACTTCGACCTGTACTTCGATCTGGTCGAGACCGCTTTTGCGGGTGAGCAGAATCTGATAGTGCGGAAGCTTTTCTTCAACAGAAAGCAGCGCGGACTCAATCTGCGACGGAAAGACGTTGATGCCGCGAATGACCATCATGTCGTCGCTGCGTGAACGGATACGGTTGATGCGGCAGAGGGTGCGCCCGCAGGCACAGCGCTCCGGGACAATCGAGGTAATGTCGTGCGTGCGATAGCGAATCATAGGAAACGCCTGTTTTGTAAGCGTTGTGATCACCAGCTCGCCTTCCTCTCCGGCGGGCAGTACTTCGTCTGTTCGGGGATCGACAATTTCCACCAGGAAATGGTCTTCAAAAATATGGATCCCCGACTGTTCGGAGCATTCGATGCCGACGCCGGGACCGATGATTTCAGAGAGGCCGTAGATGTCGAAGGCGCGGATACCGGATTCGCGCTGAATGTAGTCGCGCATGGCATCGGTCCACGGTTCCGCCCCGAACACACCGATTTTCAGGTCGAGGTCTTTAAAGGAGATTCCGCTTGCATTCACTTTTTCGATCAGATGGATAAAATAGCTCGGCGTACAGCAGATCGCGGTGACCCCGAAATCTTTCATTACCATAATCTGCCGATCGGTATTGCCGCCGGAAATCGGAATCACGGCCGCGCCGAGCCGCTCGGCGCCGCCGTGCGCACCGAGACCGCCGGTGAAGAGACCGTAGCCGTAGGCATTCTGCAGCACATCGCCGGCATGCAGGCCGGCGGCGATAAATGATCGCAGGACAACACTGCTCCAGACATCCAGATCATCTTTTGTATAGCCGACGACAATCGGCTTGCCGGTTGTTCCGCTGGAGGCATGCAGACGGACGACCTCTTTCATCGGTACGGCGAAAAGCCCGTAGGGATAGGTGTCGCGCAGATCGGTTTTCTGCGTGAAAGGCAGTTTTGAAACATCATCCAGCGTCCGGATATCCCCGGGCGTCAGACCACGTTCGTTCATGCGCTGCCGGAAAAGATCCACATTGTCAAAGCAGCGCTGAACAGTCGCCTGCAACCGTGCCAGCTGCAGCGCACGCAGTTCGCCGGGGTCTAGATAATCAGGCATGCAGTCGGGATGAATGTCGTATTCCATGTGTTCTCCTATGCAGACAGACGCCCCAGTTCAAAGGCAGCCTCATTCACTTCATGCAGTTTTTGCGGCAGAATTTCGCGGATCACTTTCAGCCAGGCGTCAACCGGAACATCAAGATGCCGGCTCAGCAGGCCGATCATCGCGACGTTGAGCGCTTTCCTGTTTCCCAGCCGGGACAGGTCGATCGCAGTCGGCTTTAAAATGACAGTGTCCGGCGAACATTCGGCTTCATAAAGCGGGAACTGATCCTCCTGAAAGAGCACCAGGAAGTCGATCGTCCCGGCCGGGATCATGGGGCTGAACACTTTTTTTCCGAAACGCACGTCACTGCAGATCGATCCGCCACGCTGACTCATTCCGTGGACTTCCGCCTTTTTAACATCGAGTCCCTGCCGGAAAAACACTTCCGCCAGAATCAATGAGGATTTCAGCACGCCCATTCCGCCGAGTCCGGCCACTTTAATACTGGTTACCTTTTCGTTCATATAACTTATCCTTCGGCGTCAGCCGGTTTCACACCTTTCCGGACCATCGCCAGAATACAGGGCCGGCGCACAATTAAAACGGTTAATTCATTTTTCCCGAGCGCCTCAATCAGCGCCGCCTCAAATGCTGCGCGCTGCTGCACCGGATCGAACGTTCCAACATTCGGGACATTCATTGCACGGGCCACTTTTTCGTAATCGAGCCGATTGGTCGGCGTATGATCCAGCAGGCGCCCGGTGCCGGGGTGCTCCTGCTGACCGGTCATCGCGGTGGTTGAGTTGTCGAGAATCAACAAAACATGGCCGGTTTCCGGCACGTTGTATGTCATTTCAGCAAGTCCGGTCAGTCCACTGTGAACAAACGTGCTGTCGCCGATGACGCTGACGACCCGTTTTGCTTCTTCACGCGGCAGGACATGACGCAGGCCAAGACCGACTCCGAGGCTGGCGCCCATGCAGATCTGCGTATCCATCGCCGCCAGCGGCTGGAGCGCGGCCAGTGTGTAGCAGCCGATGTCACCCGCCACGATGCAGTTATTCTGCTTGAGAATTTCAAATGTCACGGCATGTGGACACCCGGCGCAAAGCTGCGGCGGCCTGCCTTTCGACGGCACGGCTTCCGGGGAGGTATCGCCGGCAAGAATCCGTCTGACACGGTTTACATTGAGTTCGCCGAAACGATACATTTCCGGCGCGCTTTCAACCGTGCCGCCCGCTGCGCGCACCGCATCGGCCATATACGGATCGTTTTCTTCAATGACAACAGCCCGGTCGACGGAAGCGATAAAGTCGAGCATCGGTTTCACCGGCAGTGGGCAGCTCATGCCGATTTTAAAAAAAGAGGCTTCCGGCGCGGCTTCCCGCGCATGTTCAAAAGCAACGCCGGAAACCAGAATACCGAGATCTTTCGACCCTTTAATTTCTTTATTCGGCCCGTTCTTTTCGTTCCATTCGGCAATCTCCGCCAGTTTCTGCCGCAGACGGCGATGCGCCGGACGGGCGTGACCCGGCACCATAACGTGATACGGAATATTGCGTTCAAAGTGCGCCGCCGGCAGATCCGCATCCGGTGCGCGCGGCGTAACCACCGTTCCGGAATGACAGACGCGGGTTGTCAGTTTGAGGATCACCGGAATCTTCCAGCGTTCGGAAATTTCAAACGCGCACCGGGCAAAATCGTACGCCTCCTGCGAATCGGACGGTTCCAGCAGCGGTACACCGGCGGCAACGGCGTAACGGCGGGAATCCTGTTCATTCTGGCTGGATGCCATTCCCGGATCATCGGCCACCACAAAAACCAGCGCACCGTCCACGCCGCTGTAGGCGGCGGTAAACAGAACATCGGCCGCGACGTTGAGTCCGACGTGCTTCATTGTCGCAAAAGAGCGCACTCCGGCAAAGGAAACGCCCAGCGCCACTTCAGCGGCGACTTTTTCGTTGGGGGCCCATTCGGCTTTCCCTCCCAGCTGATTGAAGACCTCGAGGATTTCACTCGACGGGGTTCCGGGATATCCTGCTCCGCGAGCGGCCCCCGCATGCAGCGCTCCCAGAGCAACGGCTTCATTGCCCATCAGAAATTTACGTTCCATTTCTATTCCTTATTTAAAAGTTCAATCACCCAGTCCGGCGTGCGAACAGGACGACCGGTTTCCATTGAAACCATCGGGTGGATTGTATAGCCGTCTGCGACCGGTCCCGATCCGTCCGCCTGCACAATCCGGTTGTCAAACAGCAGGCGGGCGCGGCCCTCCGCTTTCAGAGTAACAGTCATTTCGAGAAGATCATCATACCGTGCCCGACCGCGAAAGAAAATCCGCGCTTCAATCAGAGGCAGAAAAATTCCGCGCGTTTCCCATTCCACATAAGGAATGCCCATGGCGCGTATCAGTTCGGTACGCCCGACCTCGAACCATTCGAGTACGCGGGCATTATAGAAGGTCTGCATCTGGTCGGTTTCACTGTAACGAACACGGAACTGAAGGGTATGTGAGGGCACGGGAACCTCCTTTTATTAACCGGCAGGCCGGCGGTCTCGGCTGCGCCTGTCTTTCCAGACGCCGGCGACGCGTCCGGTTTTCAGGTGCCAGGCGGCCGAAAGAAAAACAGGTACATCAAAAACAAAGGCGAGCACGGCAACGGGCAGCATACGGATCTTCTTAAAGAAGCTGATTTTCGGGTTGTGCCAAAAGCGGAAACGGAACCAAGGTGAAGGCATGGTGTTTACCAGACCGTTTTCGCGGATGCTCAGCTGCACCAAACGGTAAATCCAGTTTGGATCGGCCTGATCCCGCGCCCGCAGATAAGCGACAGGATTGAGTTCCGGTCTGTCGGTCCGCTGGATCTTGAGATGGCGCATGAGCGTTTCAGTGAAGGTCTGTCCGACGAACAGACGCACACGCCGGCAGTAAATGTCATAAAACGTCCGGTACGCTTCGAAGGTATAGGCGGCATCCGCCGCCACTCCGATCCGGGCGGAATTATCGGGACGCGAAGCCATGTCGCTGCAGATCATCCGCTTGAAGCATCCGTCCACCGCGCCGGGAAGCTGTTTGGGAAGCCAGACAGTGCGCATGGCGGCGGCACGTGCACAGAAACAGTGTCCGCGCACCTGGGCTGTATGGGTGCGTTCCGTGAACCGGGTAACCGCCAGATTCAGCCGGTCGCAAACTGTTTTGCATTGTGCGGTTTCGATGTGCTTTCGTCCGATCGGCGAAACGACTTTCATGTCGTAGTCTTTCTGAATCGCCACGAGCATCCGCTCAAACACATCGGATCGATCGATGACGATATCGGCATTGACGAAAAAAATAAAATCGGCATCGGGCCGGCTGTAGGTATGCGCCAGCAGATTCCAGGCATTGGGAAATCCGGCTTCAATGACCTCCTCAAGCCGCAGGCTGACCGGGCCGCCCGCCGGAAACTCAACCCTCGATTTTTCCAGAAACTCCGTCGTTATCGGGACGGTCCGGTCTGTGCATCCGTTGGCAATAACAATCAGCTCCGATTCAAAGCCGAGTTTTCCGGCTTCGCAGAAGACCGACTGCTCGAGAACGGACTTCAGAGTCGCCACAATGCCTGACTCTTCATTCCGGGCGACAACCCCGACAGAAATTTTCAACGGTTTTTTCATGTTGTTTTCAGGAGGAATTCCCTCCTGCTTCAGGAGGTGGAAACTCAGGTCGCCACTTTGGGATAGGACCCGAGCACATTGAGAACGGCGCAGTGTTTTTCGAGGGCCTGCAGCGCGGCTTTAACGTTTGGATCGTCGGCATGGCCTTCAAAATCAACAAAGAAACAGTATTCCCACGCTTTGTTTTTGCTGGGGCGCGATTCAATCTTGGTCATGTTGATATTGTTTTCCTTCAGCACGTCAAGTGCGTCATGTAAAGCCCCGACTTCGTTCCTGAAACTGAAATAAATAGAGGTTTTATCGTCACCGGTCGGTTCGCTGTACGTTCTGCCGATGACGAGGAAGCGGGTGACATTACCGCTGATATCCTGGATGCCCTCACCGATAATATCCAGATCGTAGAGTTCTGCCGCGAGTGCGCTGGCAATGGCGGCGCAATCGCTTTTTACAGCCATTTCCGCGGCTAGTGAAGTGCTGTTGACGGCCTCGACTCCAATTCCAGGGAGGTTTTCGCTGAGCCAGCGGCGACACTGGCCAAGTGCCTCCTGTTTACTGCAAACACGTGTTATTTTTTCTTTCGGAACCGATGCCAGCAAATAGAGCGAAACCGGCAGATAGATTTCCGCGCAGATTTTAAGCGGTGTACAGGTGAATTGATCGAAGGTGTGGGTCACCGCGCCTTCAGTGGAGTTTTCAATCGGTACGACGCCGTAGTCAGCCGTCCCGTTTTCGACGACAGTAAAAACATCAGTGATCGTACCAACCGATTGATAATCGACACTGGCACCGAATTTCGAACGTGCCGCCTGATGGGTAAAGGTGGCGGGAGGACCAAGATAAGCGATTTTCAGATTGCTTTCCAGCGCAAGTGCCGCCGACATGATTTCACGATAGATCGCACGTGCCGCTTTTTCCGGAAGCGGGCCTTTGTTGAAACCGGCAATCCGTTCAAAAACATCTTTTTCGCGCGAGGGAACATAGATTTCTCCACCCTGCTTTTTTTTGGTTTTCCCGATTTCGAGAGCCACTTTGACGCGTTCATTGAGCAGTTGAACCAATTCTTCATCTAAAATATCAATCTGTTTTCTAAGCTTCTCCAGACTCATCGTCATCCTCCGTTACGGCCTTTTGAGCACGTTGTTCTAACTCGTTTTCAATTTCAGGAAAAGTTTTTGTCTGTTCCGGTTTTTCATCCGGATTCGTTCGTTTGAGCTCTTCCATACCGGGTAGATCATTAAGACTTCTGAGTCCGAAATGCTCCAGAAAGCGCTGAGTCGTGCCGAACAGCCACGGACGGCCCGGCAGTTCGCTGCGGGCAACCACTTTGGCCAGCTGCATTTCAACGAGGTTGCGCAGAACCTGATCGACTGCCACACCGCGGACCGATTCGATTTCCGACCGCAGGACAGGCTGGCGGTAGGCGATGATGGCGAGCGTCTCAAGTGCCGGTTTCGAAAGTTTTGAAGTGCGGCCTTTATCAAGCAGAGTGCGCACCCACGGACCGCAGTTGATCTCGTTCTGCAGACGGAAGCCGTGCGCCACTTCAGCAATACACAGGCCGGTGCTGCTGTGGGCCAGCTCGGCTGTCAGTTCTTCAATCGCGGTGAGCAGTTCGGGTTCCCGTATCGCGCTGAACTGTTCGCAGGAACCGCCGTACTGCTTCCCCGCATCGACCAGCGTTTTACGGAGCTCTTTGACCGTGAGCGGCTTTTTAGCCGCAAACAGCAGTGCGCCGATGATCTGCTTGAGTTCGGGAAGCACTTCGATACCGCTCATTGCATTTCCTCCTCCTGCAAAACCGGTTCAGGCGCCTCGTCCTCCATCTGTTCAATCACAATTTCTCCAAAATAACAGTCCTGCCGTGCAGCAAGACGGTTGAGTTTGATCAGCTCCAGCATGGCGAGGAATGTGCAGACAATTTCCTGGCGCGAACGCATATTGCGGAAGAGCCGGTCTAACGTCAGGGTTTTGCCGTTTTTCACAGCCTCCAGCAAATAGTCCACTTTTTCGCCGACCGTGTACTGCTCGGCAAAGATTTCCTGCATCTCTTCTTTCGGGGCATGGTCCAGCACCTGGTTGAGCGCGGTAATCAGGTCGAAAATACTGACATCCGATAGGCCGACGTCAGGCCGCGCCCCGAGTTCAACGTGCTCCCCCTCACGGAAAAACACATTCTCCTGCACCTCTTCAAGATGCTCCAGAAAACCGGCGGCATCTTTAAACTTTTTGTATTCCACCAGCTGACGGACAAGATCCCAGCGCGGATCTTCTTCGTCTTCTTCATCGACCGGACTGCGTTCCTCATCGGGAAGCAGCATGCGGCTTTTAATCACCATCAGCGACGAGGCCATGACAATAAAGTCTCCCGCGATCTCCAGATTGAGGATCTTCATCAGCTCAAGATATTCCATATACTGCGTGGTAATCCGGTTGATCGGAATATCATAAATATCCACCTCTTCTTTTTTGATGAGATAGAGCAGCAGATCGAGCGGTCCTTCGAAGACGTCCAGATTCACCTTGTATTCTTCATTCGCAAGCAGTTCAGGCATATGCAGTTATTCCAGTCCGACAGCCCGGCGGGCCGCCTGCAGCGTTTTACGGGCTTCGATCCGGGCTTTTTCGGCACCCTGATGCAGCACATCATTCACAAAACCGGGGTCTTTTTCGAGTTCTGCGCGTTTTTCGCGCATCGGGGCAAAGTGTTCAGTAATTTTGGCAAGCAGTTCTTTTTTCGCCGTACCGTAGCCGAATCCGGCGGTGCGGTAACGCGCTGCCAGATCGGCAGCTTCTTCGTCTGTTGCAAACAGTTTATAGAGTGCAAAAACATTACAGGTGTCCGGATTTTTAGGCTCTTCGAGCGGCGTGCTGTCAGTGATGATTTTCATGACGCGTTTTTTAAGCGGGCCGGTCTCTCCGAAAATCTCGAGCGTATTGTCGTAGGATTTCGACATTTTCTTCCCGTCAATGCCCGGTACAACAGCCACAGAGTCGCGGATGGAAGGTTCGGGAATGGTGAATACCTGGCCAAACTGGTTATTGAACTTGAGAGCAAGATCACGTGTCACCTCGACGTGCTGTTTCTGGTCGCGCCCGACCGGTACGACTGTGGACTGCACGGCAAGAATATCGGCGGCCATCAGTACCGGGTAAGCAAACAGACCGTGAGTGGCAGTGAAGCCCTTGGCCGTTTTATCCTTGTATGAATGACAGCGCTCCAGCAGGCCCATCGGTGTGATGATTGAAAGAAGCCACGAAAGTTCCTGCACTTCCGGCAGGTCACTCTGACGGTAAAACGCAGTCTTTTCGGGATCGAGTCCGGCGGCGAGAAAATCGAGTGCAACATCTTTGACCATTCGACGAAGAGCTTCTGCATCATGCACGGTTGTCAGCGCGTGGTAGTCGGCGATAAACAGAAATGCCTCGCCCTGCTCCTGCAGTTCCAGCGCCGGCTTCATCATCCCGAAGTAGTTGCCGATATGCAGTTTCCCCGAAGGTTGTATTCCAGAAAGTATCCTCATCCAATCAACTCCTGTTTTAACCGCGAATAGACACGAAATAGCGGAAATAACTTAAAGGGAGAGACTTTAGCCATGATAAGGGATAAAAAACACAAAAAAAGAGCTTCATCTGGGCTCTTTTAGAAATCGCAAATCAGGCGGCTCCGTACACCTCGCTCTCTTCTTTTACACCTCTAAAACCCGAATCTCCATCCTCTCGCCCAGACGAATCATTTGCCGGTCCAATGACAATAACGGCGCACTGTGACGCAACGCGCAGCCAGCAGATAGGCGTCCTAAGCATAAATGCCTTGCCGACTTCCAGCAGACGGATCGCGGGGCGATCAACGAACCAATCTTTGTCAAAGAGATCAACGTCCGTTTTTCAGGCTCGTTGGGCAACACCTGCCATCAATGCCTACCTATCAGTTACGGTGCTCTTCATGCGCATAATTTAACAATTGCGCAACCGGTGATCAAACCCCTGCTTTCTTCGCCAGATATGCGCGAATCGCGGCTTCGTCGTTGGCGATGGTTTCACAGCGGGTTTCGGCCTCGGCGAGGGCATCGAGCAGCGGATGATGTACCGCGGTGCCGATGGCCCGTCTAATTGCATCCGGAAATTTAGCCGGATGCGCGGTCGCCAGGCAGATCGTCGGAATTCCCGGGGTTTGGAACCGCTCGGCAACCGCCACGCCGACGGCGGTGTGCGGATCAAGCACATAGCCGGTCTGTGCATGATTTTTTTTGATCGTCGCCAGCGTCTGTTCTGTATTGCCCTCGCCGGCCGCAAAAAGATCGTCCACTGCGCCGTTGGTGTTCAGCTCAACAGAGAGTGACCTGTTCTTTGCGAACCCGTCCATCAGTTCCCGCAATTTCCCGGAGTTCTGTCCCGTGTGATAATAGAGATAACGCTCAAAATTACTGGCGACCTGAATGTCCATGGACGGACTGAGCGTCGGCACCACTTTGCCGATGCTGTAGGTGCCGGTATTGAAAAAGCGCGAGAGAATGTTGTTTTCGTTGGTGGCGAGAATGAGCTTTTTGACTGGCAGGCCCATCTGCACAGCAAGGTAGCCTGCCATGATGTCGCCGAAATTGCCGGTCGGCACCGCAAACTGCACCTGCTCCGCGCCGGTGGTTTCCTGCACGCGGAAGGCAGCATGGAAATAGTAAACGATCTGCGCCAGTACACGCGCCCAGTTGACCGAGTTGACTGAACCGAGTGAATATTTCTCTTTAAACGCTACATCCGCAAAAATGGACTTCATCAGGTGCTGGCAGTCGTCGAATGTTCCCTCAACCGCCAGGTTGAAGACATTCTCGTCGAGTACACTGGTCATCTGCTTTTCCTGAATCGGACTGGTGCGTCCCCGCGGATGCATCACAAAAATCCGGATGTTTTCCTTGCCGCGCACGCCGGCGATGGCAGCGGAACCGGTATCGCCGCTGGTCGCGCCGAGGAGGTTCAATTCTCCGCCGCGCTTTTGCAGGATGTATTCAAACAGATTGCCGAGAAACTGAAGCGCCACGTCTTTGAAAGCCAGCGTCGGGCCGTGCCAGAGTTCCAGAATATGGAAGTCGGCAACCGGCACGACAGGGGCTACGTCGGCAACCCGGAAAGACGCATAGCTTTTTTCAATCAGATTTTTCAGATCACCCGCGGGCAGATCGTCGGCAAAAAGGCTCATCACTTCAAAGGCCAGCTCCGGATAGGAAAGATTCTTCCAGACGGCCAGCCTGCCCGAAACGTCTGGCAGGCTTTCAGGCAGCAGCAGGCCGCCGTCAGGCGCCAGCCCTTCCATTACTGCATCCAGGAAGCCAACCGGCTCTGTCTTTCCTCTGGTACTGATATATTTCATTTTTGAACCCCTGAAAATCGAAAGGCGGAGAATAGACCGGGAAACCGTCTGAATACACGAAAAAATGTTCCGGCGCCATTTTTCCAACCCTTGGAAATTGCGGGGGAATTTTTCCAGGGGCTGGGAAACACTCAGCGATCCGTAACGGCACCGAGCGAGGCGGAAGAGACCTGCCGGGCGTATTTGGCCAGTACACCACGGGTACAGCGCGGTTCCGGCGGAGTCCACGCATCCAGTCTGCGCCGGAGTTCCGGATCCGGGATATCCAGCGTTATGCTCCGGCGTTCGGCATCAAGGGTAATCTGGTCTCCGTTTTGCACCACCGCGATCGGCCCGCCGCAGAATGCCTCCGGCGTGATGTGCCCGATGACAAAACCGTGGCTGCCGCCGCTGAAGCGTCCGTCGGTGATCAGCGCCACCTCTTTGCCGAGACCGCGGCCGATAATCGCCGAGGTCGGCGCCAGCATTTCACGCATCCCGGGCCCGCCGCGCGGCCCTTCATAACGAATCACCACCACCTGCCCTGCCTCAACGGTTCCGTCCAGAATCCGTTTCAAGGCCTCCTCTTCGGATTCGAAGACCACGGCCGAACCTTTGAAGTGGAGTCCTTCCTTGCCGGAAATTTTGGCAACGGCTCCTTCGGGGGCCAGGTTTCCGCACAGAATCACCAGATGTCCCTCTTTCTTCACCGGGCGGTTGAAAGGCCGGATGATGTCCTGCCCGCGCGGATAGCCTTTACTTTCTGCCAGGTTCTGTTCCAGCGTCTTTCCGGTGACGGTCAGGCAATCCCCATGGAGCAGTCCGGCGGCAAGCAGGCGCTTCATCAGCGGTGCGACGCCGCCGATGGCGGCGAGATCAGCCATTACATATTGTCCGCTCGGCTTGAGATCCGCCAGTACCGGCGTCTTCTTTCCAATCCTTGTGAAATCGTCAAGCGAGAGCTTCACGCCGGCGGCGTGGGCCATCGCCAGCAGATGCAGGACGGCATTGGTCGATCCACCCAGCGCAGTGACCACGGTGATTGCATTGAGAAACGCCTTGCGGGTAAGAATATCGGAAGGCCGGATTGCGTTTCGGATCAGCTCGCAGACCGCCGCGCCGGCCGCCGCACATTCCTGCTCTTTTTCTGCTGAAGCGGCCACGCGCGATGAACTGTTCGGCAGACTCATCCCGAGCGCCTCGATCGCCGAGGCCATGGTGTTGGCCGTGTACATTCCGCCGCACGACCCCTCGCCGGGAATGGCAGTCTCCTCGATCTGTTCCAGTTCCTCCGCATCGATTTCGCCGCGGGTATAACGCCCGACCGCTTCGAAAACCGAAACGATATCCACATCCTTTCCGCAATGACTGCCGGGCAGAATGGTTCCGCCATAGACAAAGACCGCCGGACGGTTGAGCCGGGCCAGCGCCATCAGGCAGCCGGGCATGTTTTTGTCGCAGCCGCCGATGGCAACCAGCCCGTCAAAACCCTCGCAACCCGCCACGGTTTCGATGGAATCGGCAATCACTTCACGCGAAACCAGAGAGTACTTCATTCCTTCGGTGCCCATGGAGATTCCATCGGAGACCGTGATTGTATTGAAAATCACGGACTTCGCACCGGCACGATCCGCCCCCGAACCGGCGGCTTCGGCCAGTTTGTCAATGTGCATATTGCAGGGCGTTACCATACTCCAGGTGGAGGCGATACCGACCTGCGGTTTGGAAAAATCGTTCCGTTTAAATCCGACGGCATGCAGCATGGCACGGCTGGCGGCCCGTTCAACGCCATCGACCACTTTTGAAGAATAGGGACGGCTGTCCCGGCAGCACGTTTCCATTGCGACCTCCCTGTTTAGATTGCGTATAAATTAACATCGGCAGCAGCAGAACACAAGAGGCAATCCATTCTGTGGATTACACTTGCGGCCGTCTGATTCGTGGCTTTAGTGTTTGCGTCATAAAAACAGTACAATACGCTGAAATTACAGAAAGCACTTCAAATGATCTTTGATCGCATTGAATTTCATAATCGATATCCGTTCGGCAGACTCTGGGAGGCCGCCTTTAAATTCCTGAAAACCGTCACCGCAGAAACAGAGTGCGGCAAATACGTTCTCGAAGGAGAAGAACTTTTTGCAACAATCGACAGCTATAGAACCAAAACCCGCGATACGGCGAAACTGGAAACGCACCGGAAGTACGTCGATATTCAGTTCCTGATCAGCGGAGAAGAGACCCATGAGTTTTTTTCAAAAAACGAGCTGCTCGTCAGCGAACCGTATCATCAGGAAAAAGACGCTGAATTCTACCGGATTCCGAACATTTCCCGTTCGCATATCGTTCTGCGCCCAGGTGACTTCGCTGTCTATTTTCCGCAGGACGCCCACATGCCCTGCCTTGCAACCGGCAGCCTCTCGCTCACTGTTAAAAAAGCGGTTGCAAAAATCGCCGCCGACCGCCTCGGCTGATTCTCCCCGATCCGGAAAAGACACTTTAATAATAATACCATATACTAAAACTTATCGGTATTAACGTGCTTTGATCTGCTCACAGAAGTGGGAACGCTCTATCGGAAAACCAAAGACGTTCGCGTCAAAGAGCGCGCTCAAACCGTTCTTCCGGCTGCGGACGGAGATCATTCCAATGCAGAGGCGAACGAGTGACTGCGCTCTGAGATGGAAATCGAACGCCCGGTGTCAACGATCGACTACTGGATGGGAAAATTCGCAGGGGCGCTTAAGAAGCCGCGTCCCGTTCATATCAAAAAAGAGCCTGCTGGGAAGGGCGTATGCGTGGTAAAACCGTCCCGGCAAAAATTCAAATGAAGAAAAACTGACTGAAGCCCTTTCGCCCGTACCGGGAAAACCAGCCTGTGCGAGGAGTCTGGTCGTCGATGGCCGGCTGCCACACTCAAGCAAACGCTTCGTTCGCGGACTTTATACCTGATAGTTTTTAAAGATGGCATTCCTCCAGTGAGAAAAATACCGGCAGACCGCGCAATCCGGCAGATCCCCCTCCATGGCAGTCGTCTTGCCTCGATTGCCCCGATGACCCGTTCTACCCGTTTGAATGCTGAAAAAATGACTTCCAGCTGTTCTTAACCCCATCCGATAAAAGCGAAGGCAAAGTTTTCTTGCTAAAATCGTCCGGAATCGCACAATCGGCGACTGATATTTACAACCCGGCCGGAAAATCGCTGGACGTCTGCCGTCGCGTACGCGATGAATTGATGCGGCTCTGCCCGGCCTGATTCTTTATATGATGGAAGAGAGGATATGATATGAAAATCGCCATAGGCTCCGATCACGGCGGCGTTGAACTGAAAGCCGAATTTGTGAAAACTCTGAAAGCCAAAGGCATCGAAGTGGAGGACGTCGGCACCTACACTGCAGATTCCTGCGACTATCCCGACTACGCTGCTGAAGTGGCCCGCCGCGTTTCGCAGGGTGATGCTGATCAGGGCATCCTGATCTGCAATACCGGCATCGGCATGAGTATCACAGCCAATAAATTCCCGCGCGTACGGGCTGCAGTCTGCGTCACTCCGGAAATGGCGGTGCTGACCCGCATTCACAATGCTTCCAATATCCTCTGCCTTGGCGCGGACATTGTAGAAGACGCTGTTTCTCTGCAAATTCTGGAAGCCTGGCTGGCCAATAAACCGGAAACCGGCGGTCGCCATGAACGCCGTGTGAATAAAGTAAAGGCCTGCGACAAAAGCACCAGCGATGCCATCGCCCTCTACGATGCTGATCCGGAAATGTACAAAATCATCCGCGATGAAAATGTTCGGCAGAAAAATAATATTGAACTGATTGCCTCCGAAAACATTGTTTCCCAGGCGGTTCGTGAAGCACAGGGATCGCGCCTGACCAATAAGTATGCCGAGGGATACCCAGGCAAACGCTGGTACAACGGCTGTGAATGCGTGGACGAGGCCGAGCGGCTCGCCATCGATCGCGCCAAACAAATGTTCGGCGCCGAGCACGTCAATGTCCAGCCGCACAGCGGCAGCGGCGCCAACATGGCGGTGTACTATTCCGTTCTTGAGCCGGGCGATACCATTCTGGCGATGAGTCTCGCCGAAGGCGGGCACCTGACCCACGGTCACCCGATGAACTTTTCCGGTCGATTCTTCAACATCATTCCTTACGGCGTCCGCAAAGACACCGAGCAGATCGATTACGATGAAATCGCCCGGTTGGCTGAAAAACACAAACCCCGCATGGTAGTGGCCGGTGCCAGTGCCTACTCGCGTATCATTGATTTCAAACGGCTGCGCAGGATCGCCGATTCGGTCGGAGCTTATCTGACTGTGGATATGGCCCATATTGCCGGGCTCGTCGTGGCGGGATGCCATCCCAGCCCGGTTCCGGATGCTGATTTTGTTACGACCACGACGCATAAAACACTGCGCGGACCGCGCGGCGGAATGATTCTCTGCAAGGATAAATTTGCCGCAGAAATCGACCGTCAGGTTTTTCCGGGAATCCAGGGCGGCCCTCTGATGCATGTGATTGCGGCCAAAGCGGTTGCTTTCGGCGAAGCGCTGACTCCGGAATTCAGGACCTATCAGGAGCAGGTGGTTAAAAACGCCAAAGCGCTGACAGAAGCTCTGCAGACCAACGGGTTCCGTATTGTTTCCGGCGGAACAGACAATCACCTCATTCTGGTTGATGTCGGCGCAAGCGGCTTAACCGGTAAAGATGTGGCCAATGCACTGGACAAAGCATCCATCACCGCGAACAAAAACGGCATTCCGTTTGATCAGAAAAGTCCGTTTGTCACCTCCGGCGTCCGCCTGGGCACACCGGCGGTTACCACGCGCGGAATGAAAGAAGAGGATATGGTCAAAATTGCCGATTTTTTTAAAGCGGTTACAGACCATATGGGGGACGAAAAGAAACTTGCTGAAATCCGGGCGGAAGTAATAGCTTTTTCCAACCGCTTTCCGCTGCTCTAGAATTTACTCATTGTACGAAGTCAGCAACGCCCGGGGATTTCCGGCAAACGAAGGGGCCGAGTAGTATGCCGGAGGACTGTTGACTCCCGGAATAATAACGGTTTTCACCCGGTTTGTCTCCACGGAAGCAATAACGGGGGTCGCAGGTTCTGATATTGTGAGAATTGCGGTTCCAACCGGCACAGCGGGCACGGGCCGGTCGATCAGGTGCAATCCAAGGAATAGAATGAACAGCGCCGCAATGCCGTATCGCGGCTGGGTGAACATCCAGCTGAATCCTTTGTCCGGAAACAGCAGCCATACCGGTTTATTACTCGCCGAGCGAACTTCCCGCATGATGTTCTGAATATTTTTTTCGGTGCGATCCGCATCCGGGCGCTCGTAGTTTTTGAGAGCCAGCAAACCCGCTATATCTAAATCAAGAGGCTCTGTTTTTCTGCTTTTCATTTCATAAACTCCGCCAGTTCCATCTGCAGCTGTTTACGCGCATAAAATAACCGGGACCGAACTGTTCCTTCCGAACAGCGCGTGATCCTTGCAATATCTGCATGGGGCATTCCCTGCACATCATGCATTACAACCACTGCTCTGTGCTTTTCGGACAGCCTCAGCAACGCTTCGTTCATTTTTTTCTGAAATTCCCCCAGACTCATTTTGCGCAGCACCGATCCCTTGCTGGAAAATTCTTTATAGGACTCGGCCTGCTTGATATCGGGGTCAAATTCGTCAAAGCTGACATTCTGCCGCCGGTTGCGTTTTTTACGGAAATTAATGGTTCGATTCAGCGCAATTCGGTAAATCCAGGTATAAAATCCGGACTGTTCCCTAAATCGGCCCAGCGCCTTCCAGGCTTTGACAAAAACCTCCTGTGTCAGATCCTCCGCATCTTCGCGGTTGCTGGTCATGCTGTAGACCAGGCCGTAAATCTTCCCGTGATAGCGCCGAACGAGTTCTTCGTAAGCCGCATGGTCACCCGCCTGTGCACGATGGACGAAATCGAGATCGTCCGCTTCTGTTTTCTGCTGTTCGGAGGTGTCCATAGTTTTTCGATTTACAAAGTCTGGAAAGTGCTTCTATCAAAGTTTCCACCCCTTGGAAAAAGAAAAGCGCCCCGAAAAGATTTTCGGGGCGCCAAATGGCTCCTTTATAAATAAGGTTGCTACTCCTGAATAGCGGCCTGCGCGGCTGCCAAACGGGCAATCGGCACGCGGAAGGGTGAACAGCTGACATAATTGAGGCCCACTTTACAGCAGAACTTCACGCTGGCCGGATCGCCGCCATGTTCGCCGCAGATTCCGCACTTCAGGTCCGGTCGGGTTGAACGGCCCTTTTCCACACCCATTCTGATAAGCTGCCCGACACCGCGTTGGTCGAGGTGCTGGAACGGATCGCACGGCAGCAGTTTTTCTTTCAGATAGTCCGGCAGGAAAGTTCCGATATCGTCCCGACTGAATCCAAAGGTCAGTTGCGTCAGATCATTGGTCCCGAAACTGAAGAATTCGGCCGTCTCGGCAATTTCATCGGCCGTGAGTGCCGCACGCGGAATTTCAATCATGGTGCCGACCATGTATTTCAGTTTTACGCCTTCTTTTTTGATGATCTCTTCGGCCGTTTGACGGGCGATCTGATTCAGATAATCCAGCTCCGCTTTGGTGCCGATGAGCGGAATCATGATCTCAGGCAGCACGTTGATTTTCTTCTTCGCTTTGGAGACCTTGCAGGCAGCAGTGATGATCGCAGTGGTCTGCATGACACAAAGTTCCGGATAGGTCACTGAAAGACGGCATCCGCGATGGCCGAGCATCGGGTTGAACTCATGCAGCTGTTTCACACGGTCCGTTACTTTTTTCACCGAAATGCCGAGGCGTTTGGCCATTTCCCTCTGGTCCTTGAGGGTCTGCGGCACAAACTCATGCAGCGGCGGGTCGAGTAGACGAACGGTCACCGGCAGGCCGTCCATGGCTTTGAAGATACCTTCAAAGTCTTTCTGCTGCAGTTTGAGAAGTTTGCCGAGAGCTTTTTTGCGTCCTGTTTCATCTTCAGCGAGAATGAATTCGCGAATCGCCCAGATGCGGTCGCCTTCAAAAAACATGTGCTCGGTCCGGCAGAGACCGATTCCTTCAGCACCGAATGAACGGGCGGCAACGGCGTCTTTGGGAGTATCCGCGTTTGTGCGAACGTTGATCTTACGGGCCGAATCCGACCACTGTGAAATCTGTTCGTACATTTTATAGATCGGATGTCTTTTGGCTGCGGCTTTGCCGTCAATCACACCGGAAACTACCGGACTCGACTGTGTCGGGATTTGACCTTCATAGACCATTCCGGTTGTTCCGTTGAGGCTGATCCAGTCGCCGGCTTTGTACACTTTCCTGCCAACCGTAACGGTTTTCTTTTTGTAGTCGATCTGAAGAGCGCCTGCGCCGCAAATGCAGCATTTTCCCCAGCCGCGCGCCACAACCGCCGCATGGGAAGTCATCCCGCCGGTCGAAGTGAGAACTCCCTGTGCTGCCCACATGCCGCCGACATCTTCGGGGCTGGTTTCGTGACGAACAAGAACCACCATGGCACTCGGGTCTTTCTCCACAGCGGCTTCGGCCTCCTTCGCTTCAAAAACGATCTTCCCGACTGCGGCACCGGGCCCGGCCGGCAACCCTTTGGCGATCGGCTTGGCTTTCTTTTCGGCGGCAATGTCAAAAATCGGGAAAAGCAGCTGTTCCAGGTCTTCTCCGGAAACGGTCATCAGGGCTTCTTCCTGCGTCAGGATTTTAGAAAGCTCTTTCCCGGTGTAAACATCTTTCCCGGTAGCCATTTCAACCGCCCAGCGGACGCCGGCCAGCCCGGTACGCTTGGCGTTGCGGGTCTGAAGCATCCAAAGTTTTCCTTCCTGAACGGTGAATTCCACGTCCTGTGGATATTTGTAATGCTTCTCGAGTCGGTCCATAATTTTGAGCAGATCCGTGTGCACTTTTTCCCACACCGGAAGTTTTTCTTTCGGCATTTCATCAAGGTGTCTCGGAGTGCGAATCCCGGCCACAACATCCTCGCCCTGCGCATTCACCAGATATTCACCCATTGGCGTGGAGTCCCCTGTTCCTCCGTCACGGGTAAAGGCGACCCCGGTTCCGGAATCCTCGCCCATATTGCCGAATACCATGGAGCAGACATTCACCGCTGTGCCGAGCAGGCCGGTGATCTTATTGATCTGCCGGTATTTTTCCGCACGCTCGGAATTCCATGATCCGAATACGGCGCGAATGGCAAGATCCAGCTGCTGCAGCGGATCCTGCGGAAAAGGTTTTTTTACCTTTTTCTGGTAGACCTTTTTGTAAATATCGACCAGTTCTTTGAGCTGTTCAGCCGTCAAATCGGTATCCTGCCCGGCTTTATATTTTTTCTTCAGCTTTTCGAGTTCCACTTCGAAATCGCGGTGCTCGAGACCGGTGTAGGGGCCCATGACGACATCCCCGAACATGTCGATAAAACGACGGTAGCAGTCCCAGGCCGTGCGTTCGTTTCCGGTCTGCTTGATGAAACCGAGAACAGATTTATCAGTCAGGCCCAGATTGAGCACTGTATCCATCATACCGGGCATGGAAATCGCTGCGCCGGAGCGGACAGAAACAAGCAGCGGATCATTCGGATCGCCAAGCTTTTTACCCATCATTGTTTCGAGCTTGCCCAGTGCTTCCTTAAGCTGGTCCTCCATCCCTTCAGGATAGCGGCCCCCGCTTTTGCTGTAGCAGGCGCAGGCCTCAGTGGAAATGGTGAATCCGGGGGGGACAGGCAGATCCGCATTGGCCATTTCAGCCAAATTGGCACCCTTCCCGCCGAGGATTGCTTTCATGCTGGCATTCCCTTCGGTATTCTCCTTACCGAATCCGTAGAAGTAAACATACTTTTTATCATTTGCCATCGGGTGCCTCCTTGATTTTTCACTAAATTTATCCGGCTGTAAACACTTCTCCGCAGAGGCGTTATGCTAGCAGAGACCCGGGGGGTGTCAACCCGTCTTTCGCTATTCGACCGCAGAAATGACCTGTTTTGAGGGCGTGACCCTCCATTTTGCCCTTTATTTACAGGGGGTTGCAGGCTTGTGGGGCAGACCGTGCCGGTTGACGCCTCATTTTTCTGTGAATTTCTGTGAAAAATCGGGTCATGTACTTGAACTGTCATCATAAGCAAATCAAGGATGACAAAGAGCCCCGCTGCTGGAGCGCTGTTGAACGTGTGCGTACCCGCAGGGCGGTGATGAAGCGTCAGCTTCTTTGAAGGCTTCTTCAGTTCCCGTTTCAATTCCACTGCGACCGGAAATACCATCTTCGTCACCGTCTGCAGACGGATGGATATATTCATACGAACCGATATCGATGCGGGCATCGCCGTCATTGTTCCCATCAAGAATCCGTGGATTCCCCGCCAGATCCACCCGCAGAAAATTATTCGTACCTGCATCAATCAATGGAGAATCCGCCATCAAGGAAAAGGCACCCTGCTCCGCATTTTTAAATCCCGGTTCAGAGTCAATGTTTCCCGGGCCGCGTGCCGACGGCATGCTGCAGCAGTAACTCATGCCCACATTGAAAAAATTATGGGATCGCAGCAATGTCTGATTGTAGTGCAGCACCGTATTCTGTGCCGTTCCATAGGCCGCACCGCCGCCCATCACTTCTGCCCGGTTATACGTAACGGTACAGTTGAGAAGTTTACTGCGGTATGTCCCGCCGCCGTATCGTCCTGCCCGGTTGTATTTCACCAGGCAGTTGACCAGTTGCGCATCGCTGGCTGCACCGCCCGACCGGCGTGCCGCATTATCGGCAAACACACAGCGGATTGCGCTGCCGCCGTAAAGCCCACCGCCATACCAGAGCGCCTTGCTGTCCATAACGATACAGTTCTCCAGCAGCCCGTCCGGTTCACTCCAGACGCCGCCGCCTGAAAGCGCCGTGAGTTTATCTCCTGCGGATCCCCCTTCAGGGGTTTCCCCATCTTTGATGGTAAACCCGATCACGTTAACTCCATTGGTCATGTAGAGACAACGCGTCGAAGGTCCGCCGACAATGAAGGTTTCTGACGGGCCTTTTTCGCTGCGCAGCGTCAGCGGTTTGTCAATCACCAGTCGGGTCATTGGACCCTGTTGATTAAGCCGACGCCCGCCGGTGTCATACGTGCCGGCCGCCACGATCAATTCATCACCCGGATTTGCCTCATCGACAAATGTCTGCAGCGTATCCGCTGCATTTGCCGGAATGAAAATCCGGCGTCTTTGGGGGGAGGACTGTTCCGCAGGCTCTCCACCGGAATGTACTCCCGGAGAATCCGCCGGCGAGACAGAAGCCGGGGTCATTTGTGGAAAAGTACCGCTTTGAGAAAAGGCGACGGCGGCGGCCATCGCAATTGAAGATAAGTAAATTGCTGCCTTCATATGCATCCTGTTTCTAAACGCCGGGAAATTGTACCGGAGTTCTCCGGGCCCCGGGATTCTTTCTGTTTTTCCAACGCCGGCAAGCGCTATTCCACGTTCAGCGGACCGCCGGGACGATCCCGAAGAACCACATGCTTCGCAACAGCATCTGTCTGCGGCCAGTCTTCTGTAAAATGAAGCCCGCGGCTCTCTTTGCGCCGCTGGGCCGAACGAACGATCAGTTCGGCAACTGCCGCCAGATTCCGCAGCTCGATCAGATCCGCTGTGACCAGGTATTCTTTGTAATAACTGCGAATCTCATCGCGAATAGCATGAAGGCGACGACGCGCGCGTTCCAGACGGCGATCAGAGCGGACAATGCCGACGAAGTCCCACATGACAGACCGCACTTCGTTCCAGTTATGTTCAACAACAACCGCTTCATCGCTCGAAACGGCTTCGCCGCATTCCCAGCGGGGAATGGTAATGTCGGATACCGGATTGTCTTTCCAGACTCTGGAAACCTCTTCCGCACAGCAATGCGCACAGACCAAAGCCTCGAGCAGCGAATTGCTTGCCAGTCGATTGGCACCGTGCAGTCCTGTGCTGGCGGTTTCGCCGACAACATAGAGTCCCGGCAGGACAGTGCGTCCATTGACCTCGGCAATAACTCCGCCGCAGGAATAGTGCGCGGCAGGAACGATCGGTACGGGGGTGCGGGCCATGTCAAAGCCGTAATTCAGGCAGGTTGCATAAATCGTGGGAAAGCGCTTCTGCAGAAATCCGGCATCGCGGTGCGAGATGTCCAGATAGACAAAAGGATCACCGTATTTTTTCATGACGGAATCGATCGCGCGGGCAGTGATGTCCCGCGGAGAGAGCGCGCCGCGTTCGTCGAAATCATACACAAATTCATGCCCGCGCCGATCGATCAGTTTGGCGCCTTCCCCACGCACCGCTTCGGAAATCAGGAAGGATTTGGCATCGGGATGATAAAGACAGGTGGGGTGAAACTGGATCATCTCCATATCACGAAGCGGCAACCCGGCGCGCCATGCCATGGCAATCCCGTCGCCGGTGGCAACATCGGGATTGCTGGTGTAAAGATAGGCTTTGCCCAGCCCGCCGGTGGCCAGAATGGTCGCGGGAGAACGCACCGCGAGAATCTCGCCGGTGATTTTATCGAGAAAGTAGCAACCCACACATCGATTATCACCTGACAACCCGAGCCATCCGGTCGGCACCACATCAATCGCCAGCCAGTTTTCAACGACGGTAATGTTGGAATCGGCCTTGGCGCGGACTAACAGCCCTTCAACCAGCGCCTTGCCGGTTACATCGCCGGCATGAAGCACCCGGCGGCGCGAATGGCCGCCTTCCTGTCCGAGATCGTATTCGTCCGGCTTGCTTTCACGATGCTCGAATTTAATTCCGAATTTCTCCAGTTCGGCGATCCGCTCCGGCCCGCCTTCAATAATCGCGCGCGCAGCCGCTTCTTCGCTCAGCCCTCCACCGGTCTGCAGCGTGTCGGCAAGATGCTCGTCCATGGAGTCGTCGGGATCCATCACGCAGGCGATACCGCCCTGCGCATAGCGGGAATTGCATTCCGATGCGCCGCTTTTGGACGTCAGCAGAACACGTCCATACGCACTGAGATGCAGCGCGGCAGTCAAGCCTGCGAGCCCGGTGCCGATTACCAGAAAATCACTGTCAAATATTCGCATAATTTTTTCACATGGTTCGGAACTGAAAGCAACCATCCTATCCTGTTTTCTCCAGCTATTGGAATCTAAAATCCAAAGTGTGTCGTGTTACATTCAAACGTTCCGCAGCACTTCCGGTATATTTTTTTCCAATATCTGAAAAATACCGGTATAGTGCGTCGCTATGAATTTAATCCATAAAACAGAAGACCTGCGGGTTGAGAGTGTTACGCAGCTCGTTACCCCGCGGGAATTAAAAACCGAATTGCCAATAACGGACATATCGAAAAAAATCGTCATTCGCGAACGTGAAGCCGTTCACGCCGTCCTGGAACGCCGCGACCCGCGCCTGCTGGTCATCGTCGGCCCCTGCTCTATCCATGACCCGGCAGCGGCGCTCGACTATGCCAAACGTCTTGTCGACCTCCGCGAAAAAGTGAAAGAGCACTGCCTGATCATCATGCGTGTCTATTTTGAAAAACCACGCACCACCATCGGCTGGAAAGGGTTTATCAACGATCCGTTTATCGATCATTCCCATAATATGGAATACGGACTGCGCGCCGCGCGCCGGCTGATGCTCGACATCACGGAACTCGGCCTGCCGATCGGTACAGAATTTCTCGATTCATTCGTCCCGCAGTATACCGCCGACCTGGTCAGCTGGGCGGCGATCGGCGCCCGTACCATTGAATCGCAGCCTCACCGCGAAATGGCCAGCGGGCTGTCCATGCCGGTCGGCCTGAAAAACGCAACCGACGGAAGCATCCAGCGGGCGATTGATGCTCTGCATGCCTGCCGATCCCCGCACAGTTTTCTGGGAATTGATCAGGACGGTTGCAGCAGTATCATCAAAACCAGCGGCAACACCGACACCCACCTCGTGCTGCGCGGCGGCGGCGGGAAAACCAACTACCGCCCGGAAGAGGTTGCCGCCGCAGCGAAAAAGCTGCGCGCAGCCGGACTTCCGGATCAGCTGATGGTGGACTGTTCGCATGCCAACTCAGGAAAAATCCCCGCACGTCAGGCGGATGTCTGGCGCAGCCTGCTTGAACAGCGCAAACAGGCAGACTGCCCGATCATCGGGGCGATGCTCGAAAGTTTTATCGAAGAAGGGAACCAACCGATCAGCAAAAACCTGAAGTACGGCCTGTCCATCACAGACGCCTGTCTCGACTGGCCCACCACAGAGAACCTGCTGAAAGAAATTACAACGGGCTGATTCCTTCTCCTGCCCCTGTCTGGACAGTGTCCTCCCGGCACGACCGGGAGGGAAAGAGATTTCAGTGCCGGATTTTTTCTTTCATCCGGGTAACGCGCCGATAGGCTTCGTCGATGCGCGATTCGTTCACCCGCCCCGACTCGACCAGCTCCGTCACGATACGCACCGTCCTGGGAACGATGTCGGGATCATAGTCCGCATTGTTCGCAATCAGAATCAGATCGACGCCGGCATTCAGCGTCTGCTCCAGGGCGGTTTCAAAACCGTATTCTTCGGCGATGGCGTTCATGCCGAGATCATCGCTCATCACCACACCTTTATAGCCGATCTCATTTCGCAGCAGACCGGTGATTATTTTCCGGGAAAGAGTCGCGGGCCGGAGCGGATCCAGCGACCGCAGAAAAATATGCGCCGTCATCACCACGTCCGCCTGCGCACAGAGAGCCCGGTACGGATCAAGCTCCTGCGGCTGCCACGTATCGGTTACATCCACCATGCCGAGGTGGGAATCGGCGGCGGAACTCCCGTGTCCGGGAAAATGTTTCAGCGTACAGAGAATTCCCAGATCATGGTGCGCCCGGATAACCTGCGCCGCTTGGCGAACGGTTACGCCCGGGTCGGCGGAAAACGTCCGTTCCTTTTGAACGATAAAATTACCGGGATTAACGGCGAGATCCACATCCGGGGCCAGATTCAGGTTAATCCCGGCCGCCTTCAGAGCCCCCGCCAGTCGCAGAGATTCCCGATAGGTATACTCCGGATCATCATGCTTCCCCATCTGCAGGGCAGAAACGGTTTCAGGAAAACCATATTCCGCTTTCAGCCGGTTCACGTTGCCGCCCTCCTGATCAACAGCAATCAGGAGAGTTTCCGGCGTACAGGACTGCAGTACCGCGGTCAGCCGGGCCAGCTGCTCTGGAGAACGGATATTGCGCCGGGGTTTGCCGAGAGCAACATCCGTATCAAACAGAATCACTCCGCCAAGATGAAACCGGCGGATATCCCGCACAACCGGACTGGCAGCATCCACCTCTTCGCCGCGAAACCCGACCATGAGCAGCTGCCCGATCTTTTCCTCAAGAAGCGGTGTATGATCCACCGGAAGCGCATATCCGGGCAGCAGAAGCATCAGCACTCCGCAGAAAACGCACCGACCTGTCATCCGTTTCAAAAAAAGCATCGATTTCCTCTCATCTGTTCCGCCCTCGCGATCTGTCTGAACATAACATGCTTCCCCGCTCACAAAAAGCGGATGAAAAAATTCCACGTCCCGGCGAATGCCGTTATACTGTGCGGCTATGAAAACCGGATTTTGTAAAACTGAAAACCCGCACCGCAGGCAAACGACCCTGCCGACGCCCTCCGCAGGCCTGACCGCAACCGGACTGTCCGTGCAGTCCGGGCGAACCGCCATTCTGCGCGACATCACCTTTTCCCTGGCTCCCGGCGAATCCATGGCGATTACCGGTACGGCCGGCAGCGGCAAAACCACGCTGGGCCGGATTCTTGCCGGGCAGCAGCTCCCGACCTCCGGAAGACTGACCGTCGCACCGAACCTGCGCCGGCTGATGATCCAGCAGCAGGACCATTTCTTTGCTCTGGCCGGACAGCGCAGCACCTACTACGGGCAGCGCTACGAAAACCAGGGAATGGACGACTGCCCGACCGTTCGTGAATATCTGAGTAAAACCGCCGCAGACACCTCCGAACGGATCGATGCCGTTCTGAAAGAGATGGAGATCGAACAGATCGCCGACCGAAAACTGCTGCAGCTCAGTAATGGAGAACGGAAGCGCACCCAGCTGGCGGAGGCCCTGCTTCAGCAGCCGGACCTGCTGGTTCTGGACCAACCGTTCACCGGACTGGATACCCGCTCCCGCGGAAAACTGGCCCTGCAGCTGCGGCGGCAGATGGAAAACGGCATCTGCCTGATTGTCATCTGCGATCCCGAATCCATACCGGACTGCATTCACTGGATTCTCGAACTCGACCACGGACAGGTCCGGCAGTTTACCGCCAGAGAACGCTACATCCCCCGCGCAGATGCCGCCCCGGCGGAAAACGACGAGGCCGACGATCCGCTATTCGAATTCCTGCCGCCGCCGGATGAATCCTTCAGCGAAATCGTCTCCATGCGCAACGTCTGCGTACAACTGAACGGCAAACAGATTTTGGACGGCATCACCTGGCAGATCAAACCGGGGGAACAGTGGGCGCTACAGGGGCCTAACGGTGCCGGGAAAAGCACCCTGCTCAGTCTGATCACCGCCGACAACCCGCAGGGTTACACCAACGACCTGATCCTCTTCGACCGGCAGCGCGGCAGCGGCGAAAGCATTTGGGACATCAAACGCCGCATCGGGTTCGTCTCGCCGGAACTGCATCTCTACTTTCTGCGCGGCAGCGGAATCTTCAACACCATTCCGGGACTCGATGCGACCGCCCACGAAGTGTATGATTCACTCACCTGCATGGAAGTCATCACCTCCGGATTCCAGGATGAAATCGGATTCTCCTCGCCGGCGGACGACCATCAGCTGCGCATCGCCCGCACCTGGCTCTCCATCCTGAAACTGGAACACCTGCGGGAACGGCTTTTTATCCACGCCTCACTCGGCGAGCAGCGCGCGCTGCTGCTGGCGCGCGCGCTGGTCAAATCCCCCTCTCTGCTGATTCTCGACGAACCCTGCCAGGGAATGGACAGCGGACAGATTAAGCGCTTCGTTCACCTGCTCGACCGAATCTGCATCCGGCTGCATACCACCATGATCTACGTTACGCACCGCGAGGAGGAAATCCCGCCTTGCGTGGCCCGCCGTTTTGTCCTGCAGAACGGGCGTCACCTCCCCGCATAACGGAATTGTCTTCATAAAAAAACCGTATTGAAAGACCCGATTATGAAACGTTTAGCTGCTGAATGGGAACCGCAGGATGCCGTACTGATCTGCTGGCCGCACGAAAAAACCGACTGGGCACCGATGCTGCCGGAAGTTGACGAGGTTTTCCTGACGATTGCCGCGGCCGTCACGCGCTTCGAAAAACTGATCGTCGCGGCGTACGACGAAATCGCCGTCCGCGCACAACTGGAACGGCGCGGAATCCGCATGGATCGGGTAATCCTCCATCAAACGGAATCCAACGACACCTGGGCGCGTGACTTCGGACCGATCACGATTAATGAAAACGGCACCCCGGTGCTGCTCGACTTCACCTTCACCGGCTGGGGCGGAAAATTCGCCGCCGCGCTGGACAACCGGATCAGCGAAGAACTCCACGCCGCAGGTGCATTCGGCCGGACCCCGCTGCGTAAAATTGATCTGATTCTCGAAGGCGGCAGCATTGAAAGCGACGGTCGCGGCACATTGCTGACCACCGCCGAATGCCTGCTCAACCCCAACCGCAATACCCAGTACAGCCAGGAACGGATCGAAGCCCGCCTCACTGCGGAACTCGGCAGCAGAAAATTCCTATGGCTGAAAGAGGGGTCCCTGGCCGGCGACGACACCGATGCACACATCGACACCCTCGCCCGCTTCGGCCCGAACGACACCATTCTGTACGTGAAATGCGACGATCCGTCCGACGAACATTTCGCGACCTTCCAGGCATTGGAAAACGAGCTGAAAAATTTCCATACATTGGAAAACCAGCCGTATCGCCTCATTCCCCTGCCCTGGCCTTCAGCGAAATTCGATGCCGACGGCAGCCGCCTGCCCGCCACCTACGCCAACTTTCTGGTCATCAACGGAGCCGTGCTCGTCCCAACCTACCATGATCCCGCGGATTCCCAGGCCTTGAAAACCGTCGGAAAAGCATTCCCCGATCGTGAAATCATCGGCATAGACTGTTCCCCGTTGATTATGCAGCACGGCTCGCTTCACTGCGTGACCATGCAGATTCCGATCGGCGTTCTCTGAATGCAGTTGCAACTCTCCCCTGGAAATGATTCGGCATCCCCTGCAGTTAAGACGAGCACAACCGATGATCTTTTTTGTCGGTTTTTACACTTCTCTGCCAACGATGCTTTCGAAAATACGGTCTTTTGATTGCGAATTGAGACGGTTTCTGTAAGAAGAGTGCTTATGAATCGTAAACTCAAAGTTGGGCTGGTGCAGCAGTCGTGTTCCGCGGATCGCGAAGCCACTATTGAAAAAAGCATGGCCGCTATCCGCCGCTGCGCGGCGCAGGGCGCGCAGCTGGTCGCGCTGCCGGAACTCCATACGGGCCCCTATTTCTGTCAGACGGAGGACTCGCGCGGTTTCGACCTCGCGGAGCGAATCCCCGGCCTGTCGACGGAATCGTTCGGCGCACTGGCGAAGGAACTCGGCATGGTTCTGGTGATTTCGCTGTTTGAACGGCGCGCGGCGGGTCTTTACCACAACACGGCGGTGGTCCTTGAAAAGGATGGAACGATTGCGGGCAAATACCGCAAGATGCATATTCCGGACGATCCGGGCTATTATGAGAAATTTTATTTCACACCTGGCGATCTCGGCTTTACGCCGATCAAGACGTCGGTCGGCACGCTCGGCGTGCTGGTCTGCTGGGATCAGTGGTATCCGGAGGCCGCGCGCCTGATGGCGCTGGCCGGGGCCGAAATGCTGATTTATCCCACCGCGATCGGCTGGGATCCAAATGATACCGACGATGAAAAGGTGCGCCAGCGAGAAGCCTGGATCACCATTCAGCGTTCCCATGCCGTCGCCAACGGCATTCCGGTGCTGAGTGTCAACCGTACCGGTTTCGAGCCGGCACCGAACGGAGCGGGCGGCGTACCGTTCTGGGGATCCAGTTTTGTCGCCGGCTGCCAGGGCGAACTGTCGGCTCAGGCGGATGTGGACAGCGAGACGGAGCTGGTGGTTGAACTCGACGGCGCGCGCAGCGAAACGGTCCGGCGGGCGTGGCCTTATTTACGGGATCGGCGCATCGATGCCTACGGCGGTTTAACCTCCCGGTTTCTGGATGAACAGAATTGATTTTATGACTCTGAAAGACTTCGGTTTTACGCTCTGGTTCCAGAAACAAATCCATCCTGCCGACACAGAGAAGTGGAAGATCGCCCGGGTGACCGCAATTCACAAGGGCTGGTGCGATATCAGCGACGGCAATGAAACCCGCCCGGCAAAAACCACCGGGAAACTGCGGCGGGAAGCGCGGGCAGGGAACGGCTACCTGACCGTCGGCGACTGGGTGCGCGTGAAGGATTTTGACCGTGAGGATTTTGCGGTGGTCCACTCGGTTCTGGAACGGCAGAACACGCTGAAACGCAAGACGGCGGGGCGCACGGTCAGTCATCAGCTGATCGCCGCCAATATCGACACGGCGTTCGTTGTGCACACGCTCGACAAGGGATTCAATCTGCGCAAACTGGAACGGTATCTGTCGGTTGTTTACGACAGTGAAATCGAGCCGGTTGTTTTGCTGAGCAAAAAGGATCTGCTGTCCGCCAACGAACTGAAAAACCGTCTGGCTGAAGTGCAAACCCGCCTGCCGGATGTGCCGGTTTACGCGTTCAGCAACACCACCGGTTCCGGACTCAAAAAAGTGCAGACGCTTTTTAAGCGCGGGAAGACCTGCTGTCTGCTCGGCGCCTCCGGCACCGGGAAGACCTCGCTGATCAACAGCCTGCTCGGGGAAGAGGATCTCTATTTCACCCTGCCCGTCCGGGAACAGGACGGCAAAGGCGTCCATTCAACCACCTGGCGTGAGCTGATTGTGCTGGATAACGGAGCCTTGGTGATCGATACGCCCGGTATGCGTGAACTCGGCCACCTGGATACCGCCGACGGAATTAATGAGACCTTTGATGAAATCACCGCACTGGCCGGAGAATGCCGGTTTAAAGACTGCACCCACGTCAACACGAAGGGCTGCGCAGTGATCGCCGCCGTCGAAGCCGGAATGATTTCAAACGAGCGCTATGAAAATTTTGTGCGCATGAGGCAGGAAACGGCGCGCAATGAACAGGCGCAGCGCGAACAGGGGTGGAAAAACAAGTGATTCGTTCCGTCACTTAACTTAATACAGCTGCTGGAGAATCCCGTAATAATTTTCAATCGACTGGATTGATTTCTGCATCAGCAGCCACGTGCCCCAGCTGAGGAGAACCACCACCACGGTCCAAATGATTTTTGTGCGCCGCGTGAGGTTCGGATGGATCCAGAAAAGCGGCAGCGCCAGCGGTCCCGCACAGAGCACCGCCGTCAAAAGACAGCCCGGACGGAGGTACCACGGCCCCTTTTTTTTCTGCGTCAGGAACTGTCCGCAGAAGCGGCAGAGAACCGCTTTTTCCTGAATTTCTTCTGCACAGAACGGACACTTTTTCATGGGGCTCAACGATACGCTTTTGCCGATAGTTTACAACACGGCTTCCTTTTGGTTCGCTGCGCCTATTTGCTGACCAATCCCTTGAATCCGCCGGAGATCAGTGTGGCCAGATCGGCCAGAATCCGCGGCAGCAGGCCGGTCAGGCTGCCTGAAAAGTGAGAACGTTCCATGGCGGGCAGCGGCATCGGCAGCCAGATCTTCTTTTGCTGTCTCTTTCCAGTTCTCTTTGAGCTGATGCCGGGCTGTTGGGTCCTGGCAAAAATCAACAAACCGGATGTTTCGCGATCAAGCCGGTGAACCACGTAAGCGCGTCGATGTGAGCGCGCGGCGCCTTTGCGCAAATAATCCGTTAAAATACGTTCTGCGGTCTGCGATTTATCGCGATGGAAACTCATCGTCAGCAGACCGGCGGCTTGGTTGATCACGAGAGGATCACGATCTTCGCAGATGATCTCCATTCCTTTGGGGCGGTGTCTGCCCGATGTTTTCATACTGCGTCTTAGCAGACAGAAAGGACCCGGCCGGATGAGCCGGCCCGGAAAGAGAATGTATCGCCCTGTTTTTTCCGGAACAGCACTGCGCCGATCGGCGATTCGGGTGTAATCACCGTCACATCAAGGCCGTCAATGCACAGCTCGGTTCCCCCTGCGCAGGAAAGCAGGAAGAACAGCATCTTTTCCTTGTCCAGCTCGACTTCAATCAAAGCGCCCAAATCAATGGGCAGACCGGAAAAAACAGGCGCGGTGAACATACGCAGTTCATGGACATCCGCCGCAAGTGCTTTAAACTGCTGCGCGTGACCGCGCGCCAGATAGGACGACTCGAGTCCGCAGGTGTCCCACTTGGTTTCCGCGCGGGCCTCGCCGTCGATTGCGCCGGCAGATGCCTGTGAATTTGCCGCCTGCTGGCGGCGAAGATCGTTTTCAAGTCCGGCAAGAACTGCCTGCAAAAGGTCTTTTTTATTCATAAATACACCGGAATCCGAAGTTTCCTGAAACGGGAAATCAGCGGCGGCGGCGGGAGGGGACCGAAAAGGTCCCGTTGAAAAATTCAATCAGATGTCCTTTTTCAACCAGCCAGCGGATCGGATTGAGAATTTCGTGCGCTTCCGGAGAATCCTTGGCCGCATCGGGACGCAACCCTCTCACCAGCTGTTCACGGGTCGATCCGGGATGCTCTGTCAGATATTCGAGGACAGCGCGAATATTCTCGGCCGTCGCGGCGGGAGAAATCGGATCGGGTTTCACCGACGTAACAAAGTTGATGTTTTTGCCGGTTTTGAAAATCTGCAGGTGTAAATGACGAAAAGCGGCGCGCAGGGAAAAAGAAAGTGAAATCGGGAAACGGCTTTCCGCCTGCCATGCTTCACGCACCATACGGATCAGGTTGTAATCCTTGATCTTCCGTGCCAGGGACGACGGGATCACGGCGCGGGTCACCTCTTCGATCTCTGTTTCAGCCAAGTGAAGGCGGATGTACTCCTGGGCCTCAGTTAAAGAGAATTCCTTGCTCTCCCCTTCCGGCGCGTCTTTCAATCGGTAGACCGTCTTCTCAGAAGCCTCCTGTTTCCACTGTTCGACCAGCTCCTCGTCACGAACAGTTTGCACCTTTGCTTTGAAACGATCGAAAGACAGCCCCGCATACCGGGTACGGTGGATTTCCGCCAGCCGGTCGGAATAGCTGTGATGATTGGGCGGACCAATCAGCACATCATCTATTTTTCCAATCATTGGAAAAACACCGGTCGGCGGATCAACCTGCACCTCTTCTTTTATAAAGAAATCCTCAAGATGGTCATCGATGATCTGCTGAAGAAGAACCTCGCGGTCAGTGGATACCATCTTCGAGCGTTTGCCCTGGTAGAGTTTAAAGCCCTCCGCACCGGCCATGACTTCGATCTTAACGTGGTGGCCTTTGGGATCCGAAAGGAAAAGGTTTGCAAGATCCATCAGGGGATACGCGCGCTTGGAATGGTGAATCTGCCTGACCATGGAACTGAGCATTTTCTGATCGGGAAGAAATTTGATTTCAACCGGCAGCTCAATGAATTCCGGCTGGGGAGCACGAGACTCTTCCCGCCGCAGCGGGCGTTCGTCCGGGCGCTCGTCCGGACGCCGCAGCGGGCGTCGCACGGGACGCTCGTCCGAAGAAGATCTTACCGGGCGCCGACGGCTTCTCTGCCCCGCAGGCGGATCGCGGCGGTCGTGCGGCGAACGGCGTGCAGGACGGCGCTCTTCGGCGGCATAATGATTGGCCCCAGGCGCTTTTTTAGCCCACTGAGGCACAAAATTCAGATCGAGGAGGAGATCCTCATCCGGCCGTGTATTCTTTTTCGGCGAAGTATTTTCTTCAGACATTGCAAAACCTTTTGATTTGAATCGCCATTAGTATACGCTTTCCAGTATTTGGAAAAGGAAAAACCTACAGGAGCCGATCAATATGCCATCTGTCCCCCCCGAAGACCTCGAAAAATATTCTTCCGCCATAACGCTTTCAGATATGGAAATCTTTGTTTTCCCCGAGCTGCTCTACGCGTTGCTGCTGGCTAATATTATGAGCCCGCTCATCTGGAAATGGCGCGACGACCCCTGGTTCGCGAAGATCGATAAAATGAATCCGCGTCGGAAAATCGACCGGCTCAAGCAGTACATTATCGACCACTATGAATTCAACCTCGACCTCGACACCTGGGGGCTGACCGACAAGAAAACCGAACTGGCGCGTTTCGCCCCTTTTATCGACACGGAAACGATCAGCGCCAGCAATGCGCTTTTCGGTTACGAGGGGGATCGGCACTATTTTGATCTCGATATCCGCCGGCATTTCGGGCTCGAAAAATACGACAGCGACATTATCCCCTACTGGAAAACCGAAACCATCGAAGCCATGACCGCTTTTGCCCGTCGCAAAGACTATCGCACCGGAGCGGGGGAATGTGTTTCGCTGTCCACACTGTATGCCGCCGCGCTGTTCATCGTCTGCGGCATTCCCCTCGAAGACATCTTCCTGATGGCCACTCCGCTTCATTCACAGAATTTTATAGCCGTCAACGACGGGCTGCTCACCAACAACCGGCGGATCGTCACGAAGAACATGTGGTTCAACGGAACCGAACTGACGGAAAAAGCTCAACGTGCCCTGCGCCATGAACAGATCACCATGGTATTCAACAACACCGGCTTTGTGCACTGTGTCTATCCTGAATACACCATGGATCCCGCGCACTATGAGCGGTTCCGTAAAAAGATCGGCGACTATCTGTCCACCGAAATCAATTTTGAAATTCTGGCGAACTTCCTGCGGCAGCACTCCCGCTTCCAGAAATGCTTCCAGATCGGCCATGAGCGCCATGGAAGACAGTGCTGGATTCCCGCCGAAAAAGCCTACGCCTACGAGCATAACAGTCCGTACAAAGTCAGCGACAACACGCGCGGAAAGCTGCTCGACGAAATCGACTGTGACGAATTCTACAGCACACAGCTCCCCGATCGTATCTGCATGGGTCGAATCGAGCAGTTTTTCAAAGATCATCCCATTCAACATTATGATGACGAAAGTATGGCAAAGCTCGGCGAAAAGCTCGACTGCCGGAATGCACAGAAAAACGAAATGCTCGCCGAGCTGGCGCGTTTCGTCCATCTTGAACCGGAGTTTCCAGACATTGAAAACAAGCGGTCCAATCCCTGGAGAAAACTGGAAATCACCCCGGATATGAACCGGGAGGGAATCATCGAACGGATTGAATCCATGCGTACCGAAAACCGTTCCGCCGATCTGGCTTTCTATGCGTGGCGGGATCTCAGCCGCACCGACTGGGCACCCTTCCTCAAAGCGGCTTTCGAACGCAATCCCGTCTGTATTAAAGCGGTAAAAGATTTAAGCGACGGCTCGCTCATCCAGATTCTGACCAGCCTGCCGTCTGAATCAATTTACGACGGTCCCCGCCTTGCCCAGCCTGACGAAGTCTGGAATTACCAAACCGGCGACGGTCTTGAGAAGGCGGTCCTGCTTGCCGTTGTATGGAAAAAACGTCATCCGGATGACCCCATGGAACTCATCGTCAAGCCGGATCATATTGAACTCACCCTGTCTGAACGGACGGTTTCATTTGCATCGGCAAAAGGACTGAATAACCGGCTTTCACTATAGCCCGGGCAATCCCTTTGCGGATCGGTCAGCGACCGTTCGCAGATAAAGTTACGCAGACCGGATTTCGGCGGCCTTGAAAACTCAGGTTGACACGGCAGAGAGAAGAGCATACAACCTCCGCTTACATCTTCCCGGAAAACCGGGCCATTCGCTGCGAACAAGCAGCCTCTTCTTTTCCTACACGTCCGGAGGGCAGAGATTTTTAACAGACCGGACGGAAAAGAAAGTTCATGAAAACAACGAACGTATTCGCGGCTCTGATCGAGCCGCTGCAGCGTGCTGTCGCCGAAGAAGGCTACACCGCTCCCACACCGATCCAGCAGCAGGCAATCCCCTGCTTGCTGGAAGGCCGCGACCTGCTCGGCTGCGCGCAGACCGGAACCGGCAAGACCGCCGCGTTCACGCTGCCGCTGCTGCAGGAGCTGACGCAGACCCAAAGAACCGCGCCCGGCGGAAAGCCGCGCGCACTGATTCTCACCCCGACGCGCGAACTCGCCGCACAGATCGGCGACAGCATCAAAACCTACGGACGCCACCTTAAGGTCACCCATACGGTGATTTTCGGCGGCGTCGGCCAGAACCCGCAGGTTCAGGCGATGCGCCGCGGACTCGATGTGGTGGTTGCCACACCGGGCCGCCTGCTGGATCTGATGGATCAGGGTCATATCCGGCTCGACCAGGTTGAGCTGTTTATTCTCGACGAGGCCGACCGCATGCTCGATATGGGTTTTATTCCCTCCGTCCGCAAAGTGATCGCCAAACTGCCGCAAAAACGCCATTCACTTTTTTTCTCGGCAACGATGCCGTCGGCAGTGGAGAAGCTGGCAAAAGACCTTCTCCACAATCCGGTGCAGATCACGATTGATCCCGGCAAGCCGACCGTGGAGCGCATCGGACAGAAACTGATGTTTGTCGACAAGGAAAACAAAGACGCACTGCTGATTAATCTGATCGCCGAGCACGGGATGGATAAAGTGATTGTTTTCACCCGCACCAAACACGGCGCGGATAAAGTGGTCAGAAGGCTGGTCGCATCGGGCATCCCTTCTTTTGCCATTCACGGCAACAAATCGCAGACGGCCCGCACAACGGCACTGCACGGCTTCAAAACCGGCAAAGTACGCGCGCTGGTCGCCACCGACATCGCTTCGCGCGGCATCGACGTGGACGGCATCACGCACGTGGTGAACTATGATCTGCCTGAAGAGCCGGAAACTTACGTTCACCGTATCGGCCGCACCGCCCGGGCCGGAACGGAAGGCGATGCCGTTTCGTTCTGCGCCGCCCGCGAGCGGGACTTTTTACGTGATATTGAAAAACTGATCCGTAAAACAATTCCCGTGGAGCGGAACAATAAATATCATTCCGAAGCGGCCAGCCGGGCTGTCGGAGCGGATGCACGGCCCGAGCCGAAAACGCAGCGAGGCGGCGGACAGCGCCGTTCATCCGGTCGACCGGCTCGCAGACCGGAACAGAGTGGCGGACAGCGCCGTTCGCCGCGCACAGTTCATAAAGGCGGCTCCTTTTCACCCAGCCGCCGATCGCAGCACCAATAACCTGAGGGTTCCAGGGGTTGGACATTTTTCCCAACTCTTTGGAACCGGATAGACATTTCGTCTGAAGCATGCTGGTTTTTCGTTACGAAAAACGATATAAAGACCGTCCTGCCGGACGGAGGTGTGCATGACAAGAAAAGCGGATATCCTGAATCTGTGCGACCGATTTAAAATCGAAAGACCGCATGTGGAACATGTCGCCGTGCTGGCGCTGGATATTTTCCACGGATTTCTTCCGCTGGCTGGAATCCGTGAAAAGGATCGACGGCTGTTGTATGCGGCGGCCTGCCTGCATGATATCGGCTACGCTGCTGATCCGCAAAACCATGCCGAAGCCGGGGTGCGCATCCTGCTGGAAAATCCGCTCCCCTCGTTTTCTTCCAAGGATTGGAAAACCGTTGCCGCCATTGTGCTGCTCCACCGCCGCAACTGGCAGCCGATGCTCAGCCACGAGCTGTTTGCCGAAATGAAAGAACCGTGGCAAAGCCGGGCCGGAAAACTGGCCAGTATTCTGCGGATCGCCGACGGACTGGATCACAGTCATCTTCAGGATGCCCGGATTACATTCTGCCGCCGTGGAAAAAATGTCGACAGAATCGGCGTGAACTACAGCTGGTATGCCGGGAATATTCCGTGGGCACAGGGCAAAGCAGACCTGTGGGAGGAAATTTTTAAGCGCCCTCTCCGGATCAAGGGTGCCCGGCTTCCCTCCCGGCAGCTTTTCGATGGAGTGGTGTATCGGAAAGATTCCGCAGGGTCTGCCGCCCGGCGGATTTTCTATTCCCAGTATGATGTGATGCGGGATCAGGTGCCGGGAATGCTGACGGACAGCGATCCGGAATTTCTGCACAACTACCGCGTGGCCATGCGCCGTTTCCGGGTGGCGTTGAGAATGTTCCGCCCGTTGCTGAACGACACCGGCTCGCAGGAATTGGAGCAGCCGCTCAGAACACTGTCGAACCGTTTGAGTCCGATCCGTGACACGCAGGTGTTTTTCCAGATTCTCGGGACATTGGAATTTCCGGAGAAGACGAATTGTTCATTTTTTCAATCGTTGAAAGCCGATTTCATTCAGGCGAATCATCTGCTTGCAGAGATTATCGAGTCGGCAGAATGCCGGGAAACGATACAGCAGATGAACCGGTTTCTGCGGGTTGAACTGCCGGTGCTGGAGCAGAACAGGTCGGATATCCGATTTAAACCGTTCGCCAAAAAACAGCTGTCCGGTCTGATGCGGCGGATTCTGAATACCGATGTGTCCTCCCTTGGCGAGAGTGCCGAACAGATGCATGCCCTCCGGAAACTCTGTCGCCGAAGCCGGTACATTGCGGAATTTACTGCCCCCGTTTCCAAAAAAGGGCAAAAGGCAGCTCGTCATTTGAAAGCGGTTGCCGGCACCCTGGGAGATATCCGCGATGTACAGATCCTTCTCAACAGAATTCAGGAATCCGGTTGCGATGTTCAGTTTACAGAAAAGCTGGAGCAAAGACGCCGGAAGGGATGGAATCAGTTTTCCAAAAGTTGGAAAAAACTGGCGGCCTGGTGAGTCTCCGGTTTTGAGAAAAGATTTTTCCAGCCCTTGGCAATTGCAATCGGGGCGGGCTGAGGGATAATGGGCGCTCTCATGGCTAAAAAACCTTACAATCAGATTAATACGGGCATCAACCTGGAGGAGTTTATCAACGTGGCGGAACTGAGATATGACGGACGGAAACCGGACGAACTTCGTCCTGTAAAATTTACCCGCGACTTTACAATCAATGCCAAGGCCTCCGTGCTGGTTGAAATGGGCAATACAAAAGTGATCTGCGCCGTCAGCGTGGACGAAAACGTGCCCGGATGGATGCGCCAGCAGAATGTCGAAGGCGGCTGGCTGACCTGCGAATATTCAATGCTCCCCAGTGCGACGCCGGATCGCTCACGACGCGAAGCGTCCATGGGCAAGCTCGGCGGCCGCACAATGGAAATTCAGCGTTTGATCGGCCGCGCGCTGCGCGCCGTAGTTGATCTGAAAAAACTGGGACGACGCCAGCTCTATATTGACTGCGATGTCATTCAGGCCGATGGCGGAACCCGTACCGCATCCATCACCGGCGCATATGTGGCATTGCGTATGGCCGTCGATCGTCTGCTTGAAGAAAAAAAGCTCAAAGAAGATCCGATCAAAGAGGCAATTGCCGCCGTCAGCGTCGGAATCTGCAAAAGCGTGCCGCTGCTCGATCTCTGCTATGTTGAAGACTCCGCCGCCGAGGTCGATATGAACGTTGTCATGACCTCATCAGGCCGGCTGGTCGAAGTGCAGGGAACCGCTGAGGGCGAACCCTTTACCAAAGAGCAGATGCAGCAGCTGATGGATCTGGCTGAAAAAGGAATTTCTGATCTTTTGGAAGCGCAGAAGGGTTGAAGGTTATTGGGTCATCAGGATTGTTTTCCCAACCGCTGGCTACCGATATCAAATAACTCTTTCACTGATCACCGCCGCGCTTTCAGCGCGGCTTGACTTGGTTACGAAGCCAAGACTTCCCCTCTGAACGGATCAACAGAGTTCAAGAGACCGGCGAACCATACACCATCTGCAAAAACAACAAGCCGGCGGTGGATATTATGATACGCGAGAAACAAATGTTCCTGCGAATATTTTCTCATGAAAAACATCAAGCACTTCGGCATTCATGAAATTCCCGGTGACGTACAGACTGCTCTGGCATCCAGCCAGCTGCCGCCGCCTCACCGCGGCCCGTTTGACCGCATATGGAATGCCTGCTGGCGAAGGCCTTCGTTCAGTTCGGCGCAGGAAGTGAATTATCCCAGATAAGGGAACTCGGCCGCCCGGGCCGCGATGTGACGTTTGGCCAGTCGCAAGCCCTCCTCCGCGGCAAGCCCGTCACACGCCGATTGCCGCTCAAGCACCGACTGCGCCAGCAGCCAGGAAACAATCCGTCCGTATTGCACTTTCCGCCGCTGCGTCAGCTCACCGCAGGGCGCAAGAACATCTCGCACCGCCACCGGCACGTCGTCCGAAAACGTTAACCCGTACCGGTCGAGCTCCTTCTCAACCGCTTCCGAATCGACGACGCCGTACCGGCCGGCCAGTACATCGTACGTATTTTCATACAGGACATCATTCACGCCCTCAAAAATCTGGAACGGTCTTGAATCAACAAAAGCGCGGCCAACCATATGGCTGCGTTTGTAAGCGGCGGCGGCAAAAATCTGTACTGCAGAGTCGGCCGCCGCCGAAAGACTTTCCGACGCCACAACCTTGGAGGCATTGGCCAGCACATGATCGCCGGATACATCCGTGTGGCTGTCCGACCAGGCTCCGGTAAAAAGCCACAGGCTGCGGTTGATCTGCTGCATTCCGCGCAGGCCTGAAAGCCGGAACTGCACCTGATCGTGGCCGGCGATGGCCCGCCCCAAAGTGACCCGCGAGGTTGCACGCCCCGCGGCTTCGTCTGCCAACCGCCGGCACTGCCCGGACGCAATGGCGGAAATCCCCATGCGGCTGCGGAAAAGAGTGTCGTAGATATCCCGCAGGGTGCTTCCTCCCAACGCAGTAATTACATGCGATTCCGGCAGCTTGACGTTGGAATACCGGGTGGTGCCGTAGGAAATGGGCTGCAGTCCCAGCGCATCAAAATAATTCTCTACGGAGACGCCTTCTGTCGCCAGCGGCACATATACCATCGCAACCCGCCGGGTCAGTTTATCCCCCTTCTTCACCCGGGCGGCAACCAGCCAGTGCTCGGCACGTCCTGTCAATCCGCCCCAACATTTACTGCCGTTAAGTGTTACCTGGCCGTTTTCTGATGAGAGAGTCGATTGTAACCCGAAGATGTCGGTGCCGCCGGTCGGCTCGGTGATCATAATGCCTCCGAGCTCTGTGCTGTCAAGGAAGCGCGGCAGGACGGTTTTTTGCAGATTTTCAGAGGCCAGCCGGGCCATCGGCTGCAGAAAAAGAGATCCGGTGATTCCCAGCATGAGACCCAGAGGCAGGCAGTGATAGGAAACTGTATCCAGCATTTTCATGCACGTTGACGCCCCTTCAAAACATCCACCCAGCGAGGCGGGAATGAAATAGTGCAGAGGTCCCAGCTTCAGAAATTCGCTCAGGAACTGCTCGTCGTACGGGGAGCAGTCTGACACGTCACCAAAATGCTCACAAAGGAAGCGGTCAAAGATTTTATTCATGAAGGGTTCCTTTCGGGTGGATAAGTTAACGCGTCATCATAAACGAATACATAATTATCCTGAAACAAGCTTGTTTTCACACCTGAAACTCAGATTCACTTCTATTCCCTTATCTTCGGGTAAATCCTACCATACGCGGCAAATGCTATCCATTTCTATTGTCCCGCCGGCACCGACCTGCCATCCTGGAACAGGTTCGCTACAGATTCTGCTGCAGCCCCTTATAAAAAACCGGCCCGGTTCTGATTCTCCTGCTGTTTCCCATCAATCTCCTGTCGGCACAAGGCACATAGCGGGAAAAAGGAGTCCGTGTTCTTAAATCCCTGGGTAGAACCGGGCAAATAAACGATGTCCGCACCGCTGACATCGGCAATGCTTTTCAAACTGAATACAGTAAAAACCATGCTGGCTAAAGTCGGAATGTCTGAGACCGTTGATATGACATATTAAATCCTATTCCCCAGTGCTCCCGAATCCTCCCGTTCCGCGGGTGGTTTCGGACAACCCGTCCGCCAGTTCGTAATGAATCGGCGAACTGTCGGCGGCAACTAACTGAAACAGCCGCTGCCCCTTCTGCGCGGTGTAGGGCTCGCTCTTGATATGGTCGCACATTGCCATAATTTCCCCGCGATATCCGCCGTCGATTAACCCAATCGAATTAGACATGCGCAACGGCGTCTTAGAAATACTCGACCGCGGAAAAAGATAATAGGCCCGTCCATCATCCGGCTCGCAGGAGATTCCCAGTTTAATCGGTTGGGTCTCGCCCGGCTTAAAGGTGATATCTTCGAGGACGTAAAGATCCAGCCCGGCATCACCGTCGTGGAAATGCCCGTGATCCCGATAAAATTCCCGGGCGGTTTCATTGAGAGGTTTAATTAAAAGTTTCATAGATTTCCTTTCATCCGATTACAGTTGGACATCTGATTAAAATCCGGTTTATTTTCGGAATCCAGTCAAAACGGAAAAAGGAAGACTGCGTATGCTGAATATAGCTGTTTTCGGATCGGGATCGGGATCCAACTATCAGGCAATTGCCGAGGCGATTGCCGACGGACGTCTCAAAGCCCGTATCGCCTGCGTAATTTCCGATGTGAAAGACGCGTTTATCCTGGAGCGCGCCCGCAAAATGGGTCATCCCGCCGTCTATCTGGATTGCGCTCCGTTCAAAACAAAACTGGATGGAGAGTCCGAGAAGAGGGCAATCCGGATCATTGAGGAGCACGGCGGCAATCTGATCGCCCTGGCCGGCTTCATGCGCATCGTAAAGGCGGGGATCCTCACTGCCTTCGCCGGACGCATCGTCAACATTCATCCCTCTCTGCTGCCTGCTTTCCCGGGACTTGAGGCAGCGCGGCAGGCAATTGACGCGGGAGTCCGGGAAACCGGATGCACGGTTCATTTTGTTGACGGAGGTATTGATACCGGACCGATCATCTGTCAGCGCAGAGTTCCGGTGCTTCCCGGGGACACCGTCGAAACCTTGATGAACCGGATTCATGAACAGGAGCATATAGCCTACCCTGAGGCCCTGCGGAAAATTGCTGAAAACCTGGATAAATAAAACCGTCTTTATGAAAAGATTGGAAACCGAATGATCCGGCGTTTTACTTACAATCCGCCCACCGGACGCGGATAACGGGCCGCGCCGGTTTCCAAACCGGGATGCCGTTTCCCTCGGTCGATATGGTCTCTACGCAGCGACTGGCGGGTCAAAGCCGGGTATCAATATTCCGGGGTAAGGCCCCCGTGAACCCCAATGAATCCCGAATGGCGGCCAATGCGTCCAAATCCGCACCTGAAATCAGTCGCGGCGTGCCGAGCTGTTTCACCGCCAGATAGATCTTAGCGGCATTTTCCAAAGCTTCCATGCGATAGAACGCTTCGGTCAACGTTCTGCCGTAAGTCAATGCTCCGTGATTGGCCAGTAGCACCGCGTTGTGGTCTTTAAGATAAGGTGCCACGGATTCTGCGACGGCATCTGTTCCTGTGGTTGCATAAGGTGCGATCGGCACCTCCCCTACAATCACTACACTTTCGGCCATAAACGGCTTGTCCATCGGAATACCGGTCACCGCAAAAGCGGTCGCCGTGATTGGATGCGCATGACAAACGGAAAACATATCGGGGCGCTCTTTATACACCCGCAGGTGCATTTTGATCTCAGAGGACGGCTGCAAAGTTCCGGAAACAACGTTACCCGCCAGATCGACCTGTACCAGCATATCGGGAGTCATGAACCCCTTGCTCACTCCGGTGGGCGTCGTCCAAATCTCATCATCGGAAATGCGTACAGAAATATTTCCATCGTTGGCCGCGACAAATTCACGATTGTACATCCGCCGACCGATTTCACATATCTCCTCCCGAACGGCAATTTTGTCCCTAACGTCATTCATAATTAAAGATCCTTATCCATTTCAGTTTTTCTCCACATTACATCCGGCGGAATATCAGTATGACCCTCGCGGGACGGATAGGCACCTCCGGATGTCCGCACCAGGCAGCCCTCTTTTCCCAGATGCTGGAGATCCCGGCGGGCGGTTTCTTCGCTCACCTTGAATTCAGCGCTCAGAGGAGCCACCCGGATCACGCCGTTGACCCGAGAATCCGATTCCTGCGTTCCACTCCTAACACATCAAACCATCCTGTTCTTTTGTCGCTGTTCTAAGCCTTTTTCTTTGAGAGTCCAATTCTCTTTTTTCAGAGCCATGATTTCAAAATTCATTCGCTCGATAGAGAGAGGGCTGGATTCCCCCGCACAGCGCGGGAAAAAGGCACCACCTGTTTGAGAATTACCGTTTCTTCCGGTTTTTCCCGCGTGGAAACGGCATATACATAATTCAGATTCCCATTGCCGATCTCTCGAATTTCAATGGTCTTGAAGGTGGAACATATTTTTTCATTCCCTGTACTCCGGCAAGATATTCCGGAATCAGTGCTTCAGTAAGCTGCTTGTATTCCATAGGACGGTCAGAGTGTGTCGGCTGAACGTTCCGCCTTGGCGGCCGCCCCGAATCGTTGCTTTAAATTGATGTCAAAAGGAGGACGAATGATTCCCTTTTCGGTAATCAGCCCGGTTATCAGCTCGTTTGGGGTCACATCAAAGGCCGGATTGCGCACTTTTATGCCCTCCGGTCCGGTCCGGCGTTCTCCGAAAAAGGTCACTTCCTCCGCGTCGCGCTCTTCAATTTCGATGTTCTCTCCCCTGGCGGTGAGCAGATCAATCGTCGAACCGGGACAGGCCACATAGAAAGGAATATTAAAATGTTTCGCCAGCAAAGCCACACCCATAGTGCCGATCTTGTTCGCGACGTCCCCGTTGGCTGCCACCCGGTCCGCACCCACAATAACCAGGTCAATAAACCCCTTACTCATCATGAAAGCCGCCATATTATCGCAAATCAGAGTCACATCGATACCAGCCTGCTGCAGTTCCCAGCTGGTCAGGCGTGCTCCCTGCAGCAGCGGGCGTGTTTCGTCGGCATAAACCCGGAACTTCACCCCGTCTTCAAAGGCCAGATACATCGGCGCCGTAGCGGTTCCCAACTCAGACGTTGCCAGTGAACCGGCATTGCAGTGAGTTAATATACCTATCCCGTCGTTGATCAGTGACTTGCCGCTTTCACCGATTCCGCGACACAGCAGACGATCTTCGTTATGAATGGCAACCGCTTCCTTGATCATTTCTTCGAACAGTTCAGCCACCGGTCGCCGACCCAGGCTTTTTACTTTGCTCACTATGCGTTTCAGGGCCCAGCTCAGGTTCACCGCAGTCGGTCGGGAAGAATCCAGGTAAGCAGCCTGTCTGTCCATTTCCAAAATAAAGTCATCATAATCCAAGCCAGCCCGGTCTCTCATCGCAACGACTAAACCATAGCCGCCGGCAATACCGATTGCGGGTGCCCCGCGAACCTTCAGCATTTTGATTGAATCCCACACCTGATTGACTGATTCCTGCTTCTCAATGACCACCTCCATCGGAAGCTTGGTCTGGTCCAACAGAAACAATTCCTCGCCGGTCCATTTTATTGTCTGTATCAGTTTGGAATAAGCTGTTTTTGTCTCAATATTGTTCACGTCATCGTTCCTCTCTTGCAGCTTCATGCATGCTAAGCGGGCCGCCGCTGGACGGCCCCGAATCAAAACTTGCTGTTTATCAACCGGAATCTACGGAACAATTGCCGCATTGACCGCATTAAATTCCGGAAAAGATTCATACAGGTCGCCCGGACACAAACGGCACTGATGGTCGTCGGGTTGGTGCAGGCTGTCGCCGCCCAGGGACTGCCTTCCGCCGTTAACATTCTTAACCAGTGCATCCAGCACTTTTTCCCCGGCAGAAAATCGTCCTGAACAATTTGAGAGACCTTCAGATTATCAACATCTAATTAAATACCATCATCGGAATACCTGCTTCAATCGCATCTGCCACCGGCTTCTGCAGGGTTTTCCCCAGTCTATGATCTATAATGATTCCGTGCACCTTCATGTTGATCGCCTGATACACAAAATTGGCCTGCGCATTGTTATCCATGTTTTTCCCGAAAACGGGTCAGCTTGAGTCCCGGGCTTTTAGCCTGTTTCTCCGCACCTGTCCGAAAGGACTGCATGAACTCACCCTCAACCATCTGCCGAATTAAAGCGATATGAACTTCTTCGTTCCATCAAAAGGTGCCGGAGCCCTTCCAACTCTTGCGAAACATCCTGATTCCCCACCTTATTCGAATCCGAATCGGTCTTTGAGCAACCGGCCAACGCTGCCGATCAAACCATCCCGAGCACAAGACACAGCAATCCGCCATGATTGAGCCGCATGATTTTTACAACTTTGTGACAGTTGGTGTATTCCGATCAAAATAGCGTGAAGTATGTTCTCAAGATCAGTTTTAATACCCGCAATCAGGCTGGAGTCAACACCCTGTTGTTTAACGTATCGTGTCAGAAAAAATCAAGGCACAGGAAAGCAGACGCGAAATCTTTTATAATTTCGCAGATCAATCTGAATCGGTGCGTGACTACCCTTGCAGAGAGATAAGCATCGGCTCCTCGATGGTGTCTACGATCCAACGGAGAAAGCGGGCGCCGTCGGCCCCGTCGATGATGCGGTGATCGTACGACAGCGAGAGCGGCAGACGGAAGTGCTTCGTACCATCTTCAATACCGGGCTCCCAGTAAGCGCGGCCTGTTCCGAGAATCGCCACTTCCGGCGAGTTGATGATCGGGGTGAAGAACGACCCGCCGATACCGCCGAGATTGGTGAACGTAAACGTTCCGCCTTTAAAGTCGTCCGCCGTAAGTTTTCCGCTGCGGGCTTTTTCGGCCAGATCGCGCAGTTCTATCGCCAGTTCCACGATATTCTTTTTGTCGCCGTCTGTAATGACCGGAACAAGCAGTCCTTTCGGCGTATCCATAGCAATGCCGATATTATACCGGGACTTGTAATGAATTTCCGCTTTCTCCGGATCGATGCTGCAGTTGAATTTGGGATGCACTTTGAGGGCCGCCGACAGAACCTTAACCAGAATCGCAGTCATTGTCAGCTTGGCACCGGCCGCTTCGGCTTTCGGCGCATAGCGTTTGCGCATTTCCTCCAGTCGGGTGATGTCCGCCATATCATGCTGTGTCACATGCGGAATGGTCGCCCAGCAGTGCGCCATATGCTTCATGGTGGCTTTGCGGATCGCGCTCATCTTCTCAATGCGGACGGCCGCCGGCGGTTTTGCCTCGGTCGCAGGCCCGTTCTGCAGCGTTTGGCGGGCGAAAGATTTCACATCCTCTTTAGTAATGTGCCCATCCGGGTCGGAAGACGGTACGTTATGAATGTTCACACCCAGCTCGCGCGCCAGCCGGCGGACGTTCGGCGCGGCGGATACCGCCTTGAATTTATCCTTTTTTTCTTTTTCTTCAGGCGCGAGGGCTTTTTCTTCGGATTCGTCCTCCGACTTCTTTTCGTCGTCAGGTTCCGGTTCCGGCTCTTTCTTCTCCGGTTCGGGTTTCTTTTTTTCCTTATCCGCATCCGCTTTCGGTTTTTCAGCCGGCTCCGGCTTTTCCTCAACCGGCTTTTCCGCTTCCGGTTTTTCGGCAGACTGCTCTCCTTCCGCGGGAACTGCTTCCTTTTCAGCCGGTTTTTCTTCGGCTGGCTCTTCCTTTTCGCCGCTGTCGTCCCCTTCATCAATTTCGACGACAAGCTGGCCGACGTCCACCGTATCCCCCACTTTCACATGAACCGCTTTAATCGTACCTGCGACCGGTGAAGGAATTTCCATCGAAGCCTTGCCCGCTTCGATTTCAATCAGCGTCTGGTTCTTTTCGACGCTGTCGCCCTCTTTCACCGCGACGCGGGTGATGTCGCCGGATTCAATGCCCTCTCCCAGTTCCGGAATTTTAAATTCAGTTGCCATCTTTATTCTCCCAGCGGATTCGGTTTATCAGCATCCGGTCCCAGCCCGGCGGAATCCTTGCCGAGGGAAACCAGCACAGCCTGTGCAATAGCTTTCGCATCAACTTCAAAAAATTCGCGCAGGGCTTCGCGCCCGTCGCTGCGTCCGAACCCGTCGGTTCCCAGAACCGTCAGTTTGCCTGGAATCCATTTGGCCAGCGAGGCGGGCAGCACCTTCATATAATCGGATGCCGCGATGACCGGCCCGCTCTCTTTTTCCAGACACTGGAAAATATAAGGGGTCTTTTTTCCGAGGTCTGGAAACCGTTCCGTGCGGTCGGCATCGAGCGCGTCGTTCAGCAGGTTTTTATAGCTGGTGACCGACCACACATTCGTTTCGACACCGAATTTTTCTTTCAGCAGATCGGCTGCCTTGACCGCCTCGTTGAGGATCGCGCCGCTGCCGAGAATCTGCGCCTGCGCTTTGTCCGAGCCGCGGAATTTGTAAATTCCTTTCAGGATCCCCTCTTCCGAACCTTCAGGCGCGGGCGGCTGCGGATAGTTTTCGTTCATGACCGTGAGATAGTAGAAGACCTGCTCGTTTTCGACATACATGCGGCGGATGCCGTCTTTAATGATTGCGGCCAGCTCATAGGCATAGGCCGGATCGTAGGCAACGAGATTCGGAATGGTGAGCGCCGCGACATGACTCTGCCCGTCCTGATGCTGAAGGCCTTCGCCGGCCAGCGTAGTACGCCCGGCCGTCGCGCCGAAAAGAAACCCTTTGCAGCGCGAATCGCCCGCCAGCCAGGCGAGATCGCCGATACGCTGGAAGCCGAACATGGAATAGTAAATATAGAACGGAATGGTATTGATTCCGTGATTGGCATAGGCGGTTCCCGCCGCGAGAAAGGAGGAGAACGCGCCGGCCTCGGTGATTCCTTCTTCGAGAATCTGGCCGTCGTGCGCCTCTTTATAATACAGCAGATTATCGGCATCAACCGGTTCGTAGAGCTGGCCCGGCCGGGCGTAGATGCCGCACTGGCGGAAGAGCGCATCCATGCCGAAAGTGCGAGCTTCGTCCGGCACAATCGGAATAATCAGCTTTCCGACGTTGATGTCCTGCAGCATCTTGCTCAGCAGGCGGACAAACACCATGGTGGTGGAAACCGGACGCTCGCTGCCGCCGTCGAATTCCTGAAAAATTTCATCCGCCGGCATCCGGATCGGTTTGTAATCCCGCTTGCGTTCCGGAACAAATCCGCCGAGTTTATCGCGAAGCTCCATGAGATATTTGATTTCCGGCGAGTTCTCCGGCGGGCGGTAGAACGGAACATCATCGATTTCTTCATCAGAAATCGGAATGCCGAAGCGGCTGCGAAATTCACGGAGTTCATCTTCCCCCAGTTTTTTCTGTGCATGCGTGATGTTCTGCCCCTCACCGGCCGCGCCGAGGCCGTAGCCTTTGACCGTCTTGGCCAGGATAACAGTCGGAGAACCGGTATGCTCCGCTGCGGCTTTATAGGCGGCATAAACTTTCGCCGGGTCATGCCCTCCCCGGCGCATCGTAATGATCTGCGAATCCGACAGGTGCTCGGCCAACCTGGCCACCCGGGGATCTGCATTGAAAAAGTGCTCGCGGGTGTATTTGGCGCCGGCAACCGTATATTTCTGATATTCTCCGTCAACCACCTCGCCCATCCGTTTGACCAGCGCACCGTCCTCATCCTTCGCCAGCAGCGGATCCCAGTCTCCGCCCCAGATCACTTTGATGACATTCCAGCCCGCGCCGCGGAATGTGGCTTCAAGTTCCTGAATCACCTTCCCATTCCCCCGTACCGGACCGTCCAGTCGCTGGAGATTGCAGTTCACCACAAAAATCAGATTGTCCAGTTTTTCCCGCGAAGCCAGCGTGATCGCGCCGAGCGTTTCGGGCTCATCGGTTTCGCCGTCGCCGAGAAACGCCCAGACTTTCTGTCCGGCGGGCTCGCGCAATCCGCGGTCCTCCAGATAATGAATAAAGCGCGCATGATAAATTGCAGTGATCGGTCCCAGCCCCATCGACACGGTCGGGAACTGCCAGAATTCCGGCATCAGCCAGGGGTGCGGATACGATGACAGGCCGGGTGTGGCATGCAGTTCATGCCGGAAGTTGCCGATCTGGTCTACCGAAAGACGACCTTCGAGAAAAGCACGGGCATAGATGCCCGGCGAAGAATGTCCCTGAAAATAAACCAGATCGCCGGGAAACTCCTCCGTCCTTCCCCGGAAAAAATGGTTGAAGCCGACTTCGTAGAGTGTGGCAATCGACTGATACGTTGAAATATGCCCGCCGATCCCGGATTCCTCGCGATTGGCCCGCACCACCATAGCCATTGCATTCCAGCGAATCAGGCTTTTAATGCGGCGTTCGAGCTCGCGGTCGCCCGGATAAGCGGGTTGATCTTCCAGCGGAATCGTATTGATGTAAGGCGTATTCGCAGAGAACGGCAGCCGGACACCCTTTTGGTGGGCACTGATCTGCAGATCATGAAGAATATCAATGACCCGCTCGGCCCCTTCAGCCTCCAGCAATTCATCCAGTGCGTTCAGCCAGTCCTGCTTTTCGAGATCGATGTTCTGTGTTTTGGGATTTTCAGTACCCATGCTTCACTCTCCCTCTCAATTAATCGGACACAGATTAAACAGTGTTCTTCAGGTATGCAATTACAAAACCCGATCATATTACACATGTTTTTCTCTTTTAGAGTCGCACCTCCGATAAAAGACACAATCTTACATTTAATTCAGCAGGATGGACCGCAGGGTCATCCGGTTTTCGGTAGTAAGTTCTTGTTCCAGGAGGGGATGCAGAAATTAATTGCGACTTGAGGGTGCCGGGCGGGTTTCCGGTTCCTTTTCGGGATGGTTT
>JASKKX010000045.1 GCA_030153935.1 Verrucomicrobiota bacterium
CCACCTTCCATTGAACTGATGGCTCCGGCCGGATCGGAAGCCGCACTGGCCGCCGCCATCCGCGCAGGTGCGAACTCCGTTTATTTCGGCGTCGGCAAGCTCAACATGCGTGCCCGGGCCGCCAACCTTGCCCTTGAAGACCTTCCGAAGATCGTCCGTCGCTGCCGCGCCACCGGCGTTAAAAGTTATCTGGCGCTCAATACGATTATCTACGATGACGAAATGGAGAAGATGCACTCCCTGTGCGATGCCGCAAAATCCGCAGGGATCTCCGCAGTCATCGCCACAGATATCGCGGCCATTCAATATGCCCGCGCGATCGGCCTCGAAGTGCATATTTCCGTCCAGGCCAATGTCACCAACTTCCAGACCCTGAAATTTTTCGCCCGCTATGCCGACACGGTTGTGCTGGCCCGCGAACTTTCGCTCGAACAGATTTCCACTCTTTGGAAGAAAGTTCAGGAGCAGGATCTGCGCGGTCCATCCGGCAAACGGGTACGGCTTGAACTTTTCGCCCACGGAGCTCTCTGTGTTGCTGTCAGCGGGAAATGTTCCATGAGTCTGGCGCAGTATGACCGCTCTGCCAACCGCGGAGCCTGTTTCCAGCCCTGTCGGCGTGCCTACCGGGTTACCGATGAGGAAACCGGCGAAGAGCTGGTCATTGACAACAACTATGTCATGTCGCCCAAAGATATCTGTACGATCCAGTATCTCGATCAAATCGCGGCCGCCGGAATTTCCGTGCTGAAGATTGAAGGGCGCGGTCGATCCGCTGATTACGTTGCAGTCACCACCCGCGCCTATCGTGAAGCGCTTAACGCGCTCGCCGCCGGCACGTACACGCCGGACAAATGCGAGGTCTGGGTCACGGAACTCGGCAAAGTGTTCAACCGCGGGTTCTGGCACGGCGGCTACTACTGCGGCACCCGGCTCGGCGAGTGGGCCGGAAGCGGCAATTCAAAAGCCACCGAGCAGCGCGATGAGATCGGCGTGCTCAGTAATTTTTTCAGCAAAGCCGCCGTGGCTGAATTTACGCTGCGGCGCTATCCGATCAAAAATGGGGATCGGCTGCTGATTGAAGGGCCGACCACCGGGGCGCTCCGTTTCACGGCAGAAGGGCTGCGCGTCGGCGGCGAACCGGCAACGGCGGCACGCCCCGATGATGTCGTAACCCTCGCCCTGCCCCGCAAAGCCCGCCGACAGGATAAAGTGTTTCTGCTCCGATCACGTACGTAGATAAAAATCTGGTAAACCGGCTTTTATCGGTTTTATCAAGAAAGGGTTCTAAACCGCAGAAAAAACCGTTACCTTCTGCCGTCTGAACAGAGAGCAACCGGGGACAAAGACATGAAGATAAATTTACGAAACGAAATCGGGAAAGACGTTCAATCCCGACGCCATAAGGGAGAGCGGAACGAGGATATCTATCGGAAACTACAAGCTGTTTATCCCAAACCCCATGTGATTGAACGGTCGCCGGCTCAATGGCCTCATCCTGAAGACAAGCAAAAAAGAAAAACTGATTTCCGCCTCCGGTTCTGTCCGGTTATTTCCAAGGAAAGCAATGAGCACTGAAAGACTGTCAGCAACAGGGTCGTATACGTTCGGGCAGTTTGAAAAGAATGCCGAGGAACTTGAACGCCTGAAGATGCAGGCAACGATTGCACTCGATATCGAAAAAGAAGTTTGGTCAAAGGCCGGACTGACCCCTGACATGAGGGTGCTCGATCTCGCCTGCGGACCGGGGTTCATCAGTTGCGAACTGGCCAGGCTTGTTAACGAAGGAGAGGTAACCGGTGTGGATATCAGCGCCGAGCTGATTGCGGTTGCGCACCAAGCCAAAGCCTCGGAAAAAATTGAAAATGTAGTGTTCCAAACCGGTAATCTGTATGAACTCGAGCTGCCGGCAAATCGTTTCGATTTTGTTTATGCCCGCTTTGTTTTTCAGCATCTGACAAAACCGCAGCTCGCGCTTAAGAATATTCTGCGTGTTTTGAAGCCGGGCGGCATTCTCTGTATCCTCGATATCGACGATAACTGGACCAGCTTCTCCCCGGCAAGCAGCGCATTTATAAAATTTATCCGCAAGGCGGGCGCCGGGCAAAGGCGTAAAGGCGGCAACCGGTTGATCGGTTCGCAGCTCTACGGTTTGCTGAGCGAAGCCGGATTCAATAACGTCTCCGTCGGAATCCATCCGCTTACCACCGAGGACATCGGCGTTCGGTGTTTTCTGGGCGTTGCAGTTCTCTTCCGTATGGAAATGCTGAACAGGTTTCAGAAACTGCTCGCCCTGCCGCGACTCAGGAAAATCAAGGCCGCAACGGAGAAGCCTCATGCCTGGGGCTCACTCGGTATCTTTGTCGGAACCGGAACGAAATCGTTTTCCACTGCCAGGAAAAACGTTTCTGAAAAAGGCAGATTTTACGGATTATAATTTTTTTGGATCTCAGCTGCAATTTCCCGGCTTAAATCGCCCAGCAACCCGCTTTGTGCAAGAACATATTCTTTGTATTCCCCACTACCTGAAAGAACGGCATCCTTTTTAAAGGTCTGCGTGGCAATCGTATTTTTTGTCGCTGAAGAATAAATACTCCAACGGGCCTCTAAACTGGCTTTTTCCCCCAGAACTCCGCGAAAAGTATCGATCTGTATCACAACCCGATAGTCCCCGCCGACAACGTATGTGCGGGGTTCTGTGAATACCTGTCCGGAACGCAACAGAATGGCCAGATTTGCAGCAAGAATCTGCTGTATATTATCCTTCAGCGGGCCGGCCCACCGCTGGAACTCGGAAAAGGCCAGTTCGTTTTCCCCAACCTGGGTTACAACAGCAGGCCGATCCAGATATGCGGGAATATCAACGGGAGCAATTGTGACGGTCAATGGGTCCTGTCGGGGAAGATTCCTGGTTTCGTTACCCAATGAGTGCGGGGTATTCAAAATGTACAGGTGTGTCTTCGGTGCACTGGCACACCCCGCCAAAAGCAGGATTGCCCCGGCAGCAGCAAGGGACTGGGTTCCATATGCTTTTTTCATAGTCACTCTCCTCTTTTCCCGCGAAGCAGGGACTCGGGATGTCTTTCCAGATAGTCCAGCAGGTATTGAGCAGATCTGGCTGCATCGGAAAATTCCTTCATTGTCGAATTGAACGCCTGTATAGAGGGATCCACATTCTGATTCAGTTTGGCAACCAGCTGCTTATTTTCACCCAGGGTATCATTTAAAGCTTTCAACGTCTCGCGCAGATCCGAAGAACCTACGATAGACGATAAAGCCTCCGTGGTTTTTCTCAGCTCGGTAATGATCCTTTGTATTTCGCCGGAGTCCGATATTTCTGCGAGCATTTTTGTGGTTTTGTCCAGATTAAGTATAATTTCCGAAATCGGCAGCTCATTAAAGGACTTTTCCAGGCTGCCGAAAAGAGTGGGTGCTGTAGGAATTTCGGGTACAGAGGGATCCGCTCCGACCAGCCGGACAGGAATTTCGGGAGCGTGCATCAGCATGATTTTCAATTTTCCGGTCACAATACTTTGCATCTGCAGCTGAGCCCTCAGCCCTTGCTGAATGTGATATTCCATGCCTTTCGCCTTCTGTGGCGAACCGATAAAATTTATTCGCTTTTTATTCAGTCTGATATAGACCGGCGTGAGAATCGTTTCATCAACCGTATTGTACTCCAATCGAATATCGGTTACCTCCCCGACACGAATGCCGTTATATTCTACAGGGGCGCCAACGTCCAGTCCGCTCAGCCCTCCTTCGAAATACAGCACAAACGGCTCTGTTTTACGAAACAGTTTTCCGCCTCCCAGAATAAAAATGGCGGCCACGCCTAAAATCAGGGCTGTCAATACAAAAGCGCCAATGACTGCAGGGGTCGCTTTTTTGCTCATGGCATCATCCTTTCATTCTCAATGCCGCCGTCTTTCCCGCGGGTAAGGAATCGCCGGACGCGCGAATCCGGTGAATGATCCCGCAGTTCGATTGGATTGCCCATCGCGATCATCGTTTTACTCTCGGCATCCAGAAACACGGAATTGTTGCCTATGGAAAAAATGCTGTCCAGTTCATGCGTTACAACGACAATGGTTGTTTCCAGTGTATCACGCAATTCCAGGATAAGATCATCCAGCAGCTTCGAACTGATCGGATCGAGTCCGGCAGAGGGCTCATCAAAAAACAGAATTTCGGGGTCCAATGCGATGGCACGAGCCAGTGCAGCCCGCTTACGCATACCGCCGCTGATTGCCGAAGGATAGAACTCTTCAAAGCCGGCCAGACCAACGAGCGCCAGCTTCAGAGAGGCCAGCTCTTTGACTGTGGCGGCATCGGCCTGTGTATATTCTTCAAGAGGAACTGCAATATTCTCGGCAAGAGTCATGGAGCTCCAGAGGGCTCCCTGCTGATAAAGAATACCGATTTTTTTCATGAGAGACTTGCGGGTTTCATCATCCGACCCCCAGAAATCAGTGCGGCCGTAATAAACTTTGCCTGCTGCCGGCTCCATCAGTCCGATCAAATGCTTGAGCAGCGTGCTTTTCCCGCAGCCGCTGCCTCCCATCACGATAAAAATATCTCCCCGGTCAATGGAAAATGACAGGTCTTTCTGGATGAGCAGATCGCCGTACCGCAGTTCCAGTCCCTCAACCTGAATAGCAGGAAGCTGTTTGTCTTCCATGATCAACCCCCCCTGACCATAAAAATAAAAGTCCACATGGCATCCATCATAACGATCGCCACGATACTGGTCACCACAGCTGAAGTTGTTGCATCTCCGACGGCAGAGGCACTCCGTCCGCACTGCATTCCGCGCAAACATCCTGCCAAGGCGACCACCACCCCGAAGGTGGTGCCCTTGATCATCCCCTGAGCGCAATGCCATAGCGTCAGCATCGAAAAAGTCTGCTTAAAAAACAGGGTTGCCGGCATATCCAGCGCAAAGATTCCAACAACTGCACCGCCCAGTATGCCGAGAACATCGGCATAAATCACAAGAAGCGGGGTCATCAGTGCCAAGGCAACTATACGGGGAAGCACCAGATATTCCATGGGAGGAATCCCCATTGTAACCAGTGCATCAATCTCTTCGTTGACCTGCATGGTCCCCAGTTGTGCCGCAAACGCCGCCCCTGTCCGACCGGCCAGAATAATCCCTGTCATCAGGGAACCCATCTCAACCACCATCCCCAATCCGACCAGATTGGCGACGTAAATCTCCGCACCGAACATCTTGAGTTGAATCACTCCGACAAAAGCGAGTATCGCGCCGACAAGGACGCTGATGAGCGTCACAATACCCAGCGCCTGAGGGCCGCATTCCTGAATGTAAACCCACAGATCCGAACTGCGATACCGGGCGCGCCGCGTTACAAAGTGTACAAGAGCGACTATCGCCTCGCCCAGGAAACGAAGAAATGCCAGAAACCCATGCCAGGTCTCCATTGTCTTCAATCCTAAACGGGTAACAAAAGGACCCTGTTTGATCGGCTGGCGGTCTTCACGCCGGTCGGGAACGGCGGTGGCCAGCTCGATCAACCGCTGCACCCCTTCAGGCAGTCCTGAAAGGTCCAGCTCGATACGGTGCTGTTCACAGAACCCTCTGATATTCATCAGAAAGGTAAGCAGGGAACTGTCCCAGGTCTCAATCCCGGCATCCACGAAGCGGATATGTGTTGCGGTTTTCGCCGCGTCGTTTGAAGTGATTTTTTCAGACGCGACTCTTTGCTCCAGGGTAAAGTGTCCGCAAAGCTGAACTTCCAATATGTCACTGGCAATGCGGCGAAGCTCTATTCTCCCAGCGGTGTCTTCAGGAGCCATAACAGAGCACTTTCTGTTTCCAACTCAATTAATAATTCCGGTTGCTGATTGCACCGTTCATTAAGAAAGCATAGCCGACACCTGGCCGGCTATGCCATACAATTACCACCCGGATTTCCCCTGGCTGCAGCAATCTCTTTACAATACTGAAAAACCAGGATGGTCTTCGGTGAAGTCCACTTTAAAAAAAGGACTGCTCAGTAAACTTCTTTCCATTCATCAATATTTCCTGCATCGAATTTAAACGGTGCGCCCAGCATAATTTCGGTTCCGCCACCAACGGCAATGACTTCTTTTTTGCCGAGATCGCCGGCGGTAAAAGTATCTCCGACTTTCCCGGTGATCTCGCCGTTTACCAATGCGTGAGCGGTGTACCCTGCCAGATATCCGATATCAATCGGATTCCAGAGATACATCCAGTCGCATATTCCGTTCGTAATATATTCGGCCATTTCGCTTGGCAGTCCCAGACCGGTGAGTTCCACTTTTCCCTTCAGTTCTTTATCAGACAGCACCTTGCCGGCTGCGGCGATCCCGACTGTGGTCGGAGCAATAATCCCTCTAAGGTTCGGATAGGATTTTAAAAGGGCTTCCGTTTCAGAAACGCTCTTATCCCTCAAATCATCACCATAAGCCACTTTTACCAGTTCAACTTTATTGTACTTCTCTTTTTTCAACTCCTTCTTCATCCATTCAATCCAGGTATTCTGGTTGGCGGCCTGCGAAGTGGCGCTTAAAATTGCGATCTGTCCCTCTCCGCCGATCATTTCATAGATTCCCTGAATCAGGGAACGACCGATTTTTTCGGAGTCGGCCTGATTTACATGGACCATTCTGCTCTGCGGGTTGACTGCTGAATCAAGGGATAAAACTTTAATTCCGCGCTTCATCGCTTTTGTAAGCGCCGGCTGCAGAGCATCCGGGTCGTTACCCGCAATTGCAATGGCATCAACCCGTTGGGCAATTAACTGTTCGATCATCATGATTTGCGCTTCAGCCGTAGGTTCAGCCGGCGCTTTTAAAATAGCCGTTCCGCCAATTTCTTTTATCGCTTTAGCAAATCCCTTCATTTCATTTTCATTATAGGGATTGCCTGCACTCTTAACGATCAGAGCATATCTCCCCGCTGTCTGCGCCGCCGCAGAAGTGCCGGCAAATGAGATCATCATGACAAGGCATAATATACCGACAAATAACTTCTTCATTGCTCCCCTCCTTTTTTTATGTTGCGAAATATAAGAAGCACCCGGGTGCTTCGTATAAAATTTAATTTTTATTCTTTCGATTTTCCCATCCTGATGTTCAAACTGGAAATCATAACAGAAACGATTAACAGCAACCCGATAATAATCAATACGATCTGGGATGAAACATTGATGAGACCCAGCCCGTAACGCAGCAGTCCAACAATGAAAATGGAAAGGATAACCCCGATCATTCTTCCTTTGCCTCCGGACGTGCTCACCCCCCCCAGCACCACCATGGCAATCGCATCCAGTTCATAACCTGAAGCGATATTCGGTCGGGTGCTTCCCATTTTTGACGTGAGGAAAAGGGACGCCACTGCAGTCATAAATCCGGTCAGGGTAAAAACAATAACTTTCATTTTATCCACTTTTACACCGGAAAATCTGCTCGCCACCGCATTGTTGCCAATCGCATACACCTTGCGGCCAAATGTTGTTTTATGCAGCAGAAAAGCGAAAACCAGAGCGGTAACAGCAAACAGAGCCAAGATAAAAGGAATTCCTTTTATGTAGCCCCATCCGAGAAAACTGAACCATTGAGGGAAACCGCCGGCCGCCTGATTTTCCAGAATAATGTAAGCAATTCCTCTGTATAAAATCATTGTCGACAGCGTGACAATGATCGCTGAAAGTTCTTTAAATTTAACAATCAGAATCCCGTTTATAAAGCCGCAGATCAGACCGACCGACAAACAGGCCAGCATCGCCAGATACATCGGAACCCCGGCATTGTATAATACGGCCATGACCACCGACGACAGAGCAACTGTTGAACCGACTGAAATATCAATGTCACCGAATATAATAACGAAAGCCATCGGCAGAGCAATAAAGGCTTTATCCAGGAACCCCATCGTGGCATCGAGCAATGTGAACGTATTCAGGTAATAAGGTGATAAGTGCGCATTAATTATATTAATCATGACAAAAATCAACAGCAGTAACCATTCCCACTGAAAGAAAAAAGTCTGCAGACTGAACTTTTTTTCTGTTTGTATATTTACACTGCTCATAAACTATTCTTCCCTTCCAATCAGATTCTTTTTATCCGTATTTCTCCGTACCAGAGCGCCTACAATAACAGCCAACAGAATGATTCCGCCTTGTATGGCATCCTGCCAGAATGGAGAAACATTGAGCAAAGGCAGGGCGTTGTTCAAAATTCCAAGCAGGAGAACCCCGGACAAAAGACCGGAAACCTTACCGGTTCCCCCTGCAATGCTTACCCCGCCGACAACACAGGCAGCGATGACATTCATTTCATATCCCATAGCCGTATTGCTCTGAGCCGAAGCAAATTTGGAAACCCATAAAACCCCTGAAAGACCCGTAAGCGCCCCCATGATTGCGTACACCAGCCACAACGTCCGATCCACATTGATCCCGCTGATTCTGGCAGATTGGGGATTACTGCCGACAGCATAGATCTTACGTCCTGTCCGCGTATGATTAATGAAATAATAAAAAATAAGATAAGTGATTATTGCGATTAAAATCAGATGATTGACTCCGAAAATTGAACCAGTGGCAATGTGTTTGAAGCTGCTGGACATCTGATGCGCACTGACCCATCTGCCCCCGCTGATCAGAAAGGTCATCCCCCGGAAAACATTCATCATTCCCAGAGTCGCAATAATCGGCAGAATCGAAGTTTTAGCGACCAGGAACCCTATGACGATACCGCACAGCAATCCAATAGTTGTTCCCAATAAAAGAGCCAAAAACGGCGAAAGTGCCGGATGAGATCTGACGGTCATTGCCGTTATCATACCGGACAGTGCCAGCGTGGCTCCGATGGAAAGATCAATCCCCCGAGTGATAATCACCATCATCATGCCTACACTGAGTAGGCTTAGAATAGCCGTGTTTGTAATCAGATCATTTAAGTTTTCTGCAGTTAAAAAGCTTGGATTTCTGCACTGTATAAAAACAGAAAGAATCACAATAAATCCCAGCAACCCCAGCTCACGGATTTTCTGCACGCTCCCTCTGTTCAGGACAGTCTTTGATTTGTTTTCGGCCATTTTAAATTCCACTTCTAAATTAAACAGACTGCGAATCAGTTAAACGATTGTCAGATCATGCTGTTTTTTTCATCGCAGCCTCCAGAATCCTTTCCTGGCTGGCTTCTTCTCCGGTCATCTCCGCCGTGATTCGTCCCTCGCGCATGACGAGGATTCGATCACTCATGCCGAGAATTTCCGGCATTTCCGAAGAAATCATAATAATCGCATATCCCTGCACTGCCAGATCGGTCATGATTTCAAAAATGGCCGACTTTGCGCCCACATCCACCCCTTTTGTCGGTTCATCCAGAATAATAATCTTGAGATCGGCGGTCAGCAGTTTGGCGACAACAACCTTCTGTTGATTTCCTCCGGACAGCTGTTTGGCCAGATCAAAAACACTCCGGGCTTTAACATTCACTTTATCGGCCAGCCTTTTCGCTATTTTTATTTCCTCTTTTTTATTCAGCCAGCCGTTCCGGGAAATCTTGTCCAGGGCCGAGAGTGAAATATTTTTTTCCAGGCCCCACTCCAATATCAGTCCCTGCGCCTGCCTGTCCTCGGGCAGGTATCCGATACCAAGCTGCATCGCATCGGACGGATGATTGATCTCCACTTCACTGCCTTCCAAATAGATATGACCCTTATCATAGGAATGTATGCCGAAAATAGCCTGACACAACTCCGTCCGACCCGCGCCGACTAAACCGGTCAGTCCGAGGATTTCCCCTTTTCTAAGCGTAAAGGAAATATCTGAAAAATAACCGATTTTCCCTAAACCATGAACTTTCAGGATCTCTTTCCCCAATACCCTTTTCTTTTCAGGGAACAGCTGGGTTATTTCCCGGCCGACCATTGCTTTGATTAAATCTTCATTGGAAACTTCATTAACTCCCCACGTGCCGATATATTTGGAATCCCGCAGTACCGTCACGATATCGGCCAGCCTGTACATATCCTCGAAACGATGAGAAATAAAAATAATCGAGGTTCCGCTGTCCCGCAGGCTTTCCGCTATTCGATATAAGTCTTCACTCTCACTCGTAGTGAGAGATGACGTCGGTTCGTCCATAATAATAACTTCGGCATTTGCAGAAAGAGCTTTTGCAATTTCCACAATCTGCTGCTGAGCAACACTGAGTGCTTTCATCATTGTTGTGGACTCAAAGTTAGCGCCCAGCTCATCCAGATACTCCTGGGCCTTCGCATTCATTTTTTTCCACAGCAGTCTTTTAGTTTGCGGACAAATGTATTCATGGCCGATGAAAATATTTTCGGTAACACTTAAGTCCGGATAACTTGTGGCGTGCTGATAGATCGCGGCTATTCCTAACTTCTTGGAATCATTAGGATTGTCAATTACAACTTGTTCCCCTTTAAAATAGATTTCCCCTTCATCAGGCTGATGAACACCGGTAATGATTTTAATAAAAGTGGATTTTCCTGCCCCGTTTTCTCCCATCAACGCATGGATTTCTCCAGGTTTCAATTGGAAGCATACATTATCCAGGGCCTTAACACCGGGAAACGTCTTTGTTATTCCTTTTAATTCCAGAATATACTTGGACATATTTATCCTTCTGTTGATTAAATTCAGCGAAACGGATTATTCAAATTACCTGTTACAGAATGCATCTTACTTTCCAGACCGTTGTGAACTAAAGAACTCATAGAAATTGTCTGCTTAAACCGAAATAACTTCGAAAGAAACATCCAGTATTTCAGCCACCTTTCCCAGCAAGGAGGCATTGTGGCCGACAGACATTGCAAAGTGATGGGTGGGACCAACGCTGAACCATTTATTCATAAACTCACGAGGGGTTAAAGCGAACTGAACAGGTGTCATTGTATTTCCAATCTGCATGACTTCTCCGTCAGTGGCCATTCCCTGACTTGCAACCATCTTCAGTCTGCCGTCTTTTGTCTGAGTAATCCCCAGGTTTGTTATCGGCCCTGTCTTTACTTTTGCTTCAACAGAAACTCCCGCGCCCCATTTCCCATGGTACAGCCCCATCCCCCTTAAAACAGGTTTGCGGTCAGCAATGCCGATATGAAAAGGCCCGTCATGACCGAGCAGGATCGTTTGGTCTTTGAAATCAGTGACCACGATTTCGCAAAAACTGCCGCCGATACCGAGCGTGTCACATATTTTCATAGCCAAAGCGGTTTTCATATCGCCTTCACCCGCACAGGGAATCCCCTGGGCTGTCAGCAAAGAATTCCCCACGATAAAACCGGCCTGAAGATTTTCGTATTTATTGCCGCCGGCCCCTCTGTAATAATAGGTAAGTGCGTCCAGATCAAACTCTTCCACCAGTTTTTGCTGAGCGACAGCAACCCTGGCCGACCAGTTAAGCTGCTTCTCGGTGGGTCTGCGGGCAAGCGGATCAGCGGGGGAATCTTCACTCAAGATGAACATTTCTTTTATCTGCTCAAGCTTCGCCGCAATCTCCTCTTCCCTTACTGTTTCAAACAGTCGATCAAGATCGCACATTTCCATCACTTCAACATGCATACCGGTTTGCCCGGTAACCATGGTGAAATCACTGTACAGATCCAGCATACCGGGATAGGTATGGCCGAGAAACCCCATTCTGCCGAATTGCAGCGTACGTTTAACTGCCGCCGCTTTAATCCATTCCCGGATCTCTTTCCAGGCCGCAATGGCATCCGGATGTCCGGCGGTCACTTCATCGGTTAAAGAAATTTCCGGTGTTTTCTCAAGCCCCAGCAAACCGGTAACGACATGGAATTCAATGCCGCACCTCTGATACGCATTGGATATCTCCGGCACGGCGCAGGCCCCGCAATGAGCCAGCCATTCTCCGGTTATCGTCTCTTTGTAATTAATCTGTTCCGCCGGCTGTAAATTCAAAACCACTACCGGTTTTTTACAGATCTGCGGTATAATAATATGAGAACCGCTCATGGCATAAGTGGCGGAATAGCAGAACAGAATATCAACATTTTTTTCATTGAACCATTCCCCCGCCCGTTGTGCTGTTTTTTCAGTATCAACCATGCCGAAATTATATACTTCGCCCCATCTCGACATCTTTTCTTCTATAAAATCACCATAGTCGATAAGACGATCATGCAGCCCTTTAAATTGATCCCAATAGTGCGGATGTCCAATGATATACAGTCCGACTCTCGCCGGCGGCGTTTCTTTTAAAAAGTCAAATAAAACCATCTCGGTCCTCCATTGCACGCTTCTGTATTTTAAAAATATTAACAGAGAAGTCATGTGCGCTCCTTGACGATACGGACTTTGTATAGCACTATTGCGCCATGACTGAGCGCCTCAGAAAACAGGACTATTTTGAAGACCCGACTCTGCCTCTGCAGGTTTACATCCGCGATCCGCAACCCGAGTTCCCGCTGCATGCACATGGATTCGATGAGCTGGTCATCATTCTTCGCGGAGCGGCGATGCACATCGTGGATAACTATCAGTTTCCCGTTAAAAGCGGCGACGTCTTTGTCATTTCCGGAAAACACAAACATCAATATACGCGTATGAATGGACTGGCACTTGCCAATATTCTTTTCGATTCACACACTCTGCAAATGAGCCAGTGGGATATCCGCGCTCTGCCTGGTTTTCACGCATTGTTTTCTCTGGAGCCGGTTCTGCGCGCCCAGCAGAAATTCAACAGCCGGCTGCACCTTTCCGAGCGCCAGCTCAACCATGTGAATGAGCTCATCCATGATCTGACCAGGGAAACAAAAACTGGCAATCCCGGCTATCGCGTCATGGCTAAAGGCCTTTTTATGCAGATGGCGGTATATCTTTCGCGCTGCTATTCCGACGAACCGTCAGACGAATCCATCAACCTGCTGCGGCTGGGGAATGCCATTGTTCATATTGAAACCTGTTTTGCCGAGCCAACCACACTGGACGAGCTGGCCGCAAAGGCTCATCTTTCCAAACGGCACTTTCAGCGAATCTTTCACGAGTGTATGAACCGCTCTCCTATCGAGCATCTGCTGCATGTCCGCATTCAAAACGCTGCGGAACTGCTCCGGAAGACCCCCCGCAGCATTACGGAAATAGCCTTCGACTGCGGCTTCCATGACAGCAACTATTTCACCCGCCAGTTCCGGAAAGTCATGGACCAGACCCCGCAGCAATACCGCCGAAAGCAATCGGAAGAATAGATGCCGCATTTACAAACCCAACCGGCAGACTTTTTCCGTGAAAAAATTCAGACGTTCCAGTCGATGGAAAGCATTTCGGGCAGCCTTCTGTCCGCACGAATGAGCAGCCGGCGGATGAGGCCGAATATCGCAAACGGAACAACCATCGCGGTCATGATGAAGCGGAAAAAGCTGAAATGATAGAGCGGATTCCCGATGGCGGCATAGACGTTCCAGAAAATGAGCAGGCAGCAGAGCCAAACGCCGGCAAAGTTGGGAAAGGCATCGCCGGAGTGCATCATTTTGAAACCCGGCACGCGTTTTTCAGTGAAAGGGAAGAACCAATTGGATCCCATGTATCCCATCTGGTCTTCAATAACGTGGAGCACATAGGCTCCGAAAACAACTGCGCCCGCTTTCCAAGTCCAGAATGAAGCAATGCCCGCCAGCAGTGCGCCGACGGTAAGCGAGTGTGACCAGCTGCGGTGCCACGGCAGAAAGTCGACTTCAACGTCACCGTTTTCATTCCGTTTGAACATGAAACCGGGGCCATCGAAGATATCAACGGTGTACCCCGGTTCATAACTCTGCCGGACCGGAGCGGAGAACTTGGCCACGGCAACCGAACGGTTCATCGGCAGCGAGTCCGGCTGAGGCACCTGCCCGGTACTGACAACGGGACCGAACTGCACGCGCACTTCACCGGCACCGGAGTCAATCCGAACGCGGTACTGGCGCCAGTTATCGGCGCTCATTTTAATCGTGGAAAGTTTAACGCGCACCGGCCGGCCGGTCTCTGCGGCGTTGGAAACGGCGGCGGCAAGCGCATCGGCAATCGGTTGCGGATCAAGTTGCAGGGGATCCGGCTCAACAGATACGTCATAGTGATAGAAAAACCGGTAAAATTTGAAATCGACCGTGTCGGGCAGCAGGCCGGCAACCGCTCCCAGAATAAAAAACGAAGGGTTTCCATTCTGCGCGGCTTCAATTGCCCACGGGCAGAAAGAAGCGACCGTCACGCCGGAAATAAAATGGGCGATGCCTTTCATGACAGAGACCGATGAATCGTGCGGATTGTTTTCATTACAAAAGCCTTAAAAAGGCAGCGACAGGCTCGCCGATGCCGGACATATTGCAGGCGATGGGCAGCAGCAGAACTCCGAGACAGTTGAGACGGCGGGAGCCGAACAGTACCGGAATAAGGCCAATGCCGGTTCCGACCGCCATAACGAAGAGTCCGGTCCACCCAGTGATCGAAAAGACCAACGCAATAATGATGCACAGCGAAAAGACGGAAATAAGACGGTAGTCCACTTTCTTCATCAGCTTCAGTGTCCACTTTGTGAGCGGCGACATCAGCAGAAAAGAAACCGCGCCGGAAAGTGCGATGGAGCCGAGTGCGAGACAGTAGTCGCCCGGAGTGCGCGGCGCATAAAGTCCTTTGATAATCCAGGCGCCGCCGCCGCGGGTCAAGTAAAGGCCCGGCACGAAGAAGAGAAGCAGAGCGCCGGTGTAATACACAACTTTGGAAACGCCCTGCGACATCATGAATACACGTTCATCACGCTGGGCGGTGGCGTGACCAGCCAGCAATCCGCCGATCCCCCCGGTGACGACCGGGAAAAAAGCGGCAAAGCCGCCGCCGATGCCGCCCGCAATGCCGCTGCGCAGCAGCAGGTCGCCGTTGATATTCAACGTGTCGCACAGGTGCTGTTCCGGCACCTTCGCACCGCTGATGGCATTGAGCAGGCACCACGGAACCGCAAAGAGCCCGGCAAACGCCGGCATGATGTTCTGAAAAGCATTGTCGATTGAAACCGGAGTACGGTAAAGAAGCAGGAAGCCAAGCACTCCCGAAAGGAGAAACGTGAGCAGCCCGGCACTGAGGGTCGACCAGGCGTCAAAAAATTTCCGCCAGCCCGCCGGTCCCCGGTTGCCGCCTTTCGGCCATTCAGTCATCAGGATGAACGTGATGATGACCCAGAGGATCCAGTGCATATGCGGATTGAGTACATAACGGACAACCGGCAGATACTTGGGAGCCAACGGCCCCATAAGAAATATAAGCATGAAAATGCCGATCAGACTGCCGGCGCCGATCATCATGGTTCCTTCATAGCCGCGGCCGGTCATGAGATATTTCTGGCCGGGGAGCACGGTGAAGATCGCGCTTTCGTCCGGCGCACCGAGCAGCACAGAGGGAATCGTATTGAGTACGGACCAGCCGGTGACAAGCCCGATCATAAACGGAATGTAGACTTCCGGCATGGAGGCGATTCCCGTCCCGTGCAGCGAATAAAGGAACAGAGCAGCAAGTCCCATCACATTATAGATATGCAGCCCCGGAAGCAGTGCCAGGAAACAGGAAAGCACCGTCCCGGTCAGCACCGATGCCGCCGCGGTGAAAATCATCACGGCCCGGCCTCCACATCGAATCCTCCTGCGTCTGCCGGAACCAGTTCCAGCGTTCCTTTGTAAACAACCAGCGGCGCTGTAACACGCAGGTGTGCACCGGATTCCAGCGCATCGCGCTCTTCGCCGGACACCTGTTTATCCCAAAAGAGCACTTTCATTTCTCCGCTTTCGTCTGTGATGGGGTAAATAACGCCTCCGGAAATGGACTTCGGCTCACCGAGTATGCCGTCAACGGTAACCATTTCACCTTTCTGTGCAGCGCTGATCTCTGCGATACGGCGGACCGGAGGTACGGCATTCAACCCGGACGATTCATGCGCCGGCACGCGCAAATCTCCGGCCTCCCGCACTTTGATCTGCACCGTCCCCTGGTAAACATCAACCCGTCCGCGGGCGCTGACAAGGCTCCCAGGCAGTGGAAGTTTTCTTTCCAAACCCTCGAAAACATCATCCCAGAAAATGATAGGCAGCTCTGCACCATCTTCTTCCAGTGTCAAAACATAGGGAGCGTTCGACCCAGGTCGGGGAATCCCGATGGTTTTCAGCGTTCCGGTCACAGTAACCAGCTCCCCGTCCTGTGCACGAGTGATGTCGGCCAGACGAATGCGCGCGGAGGTAACGGCAGACGGAGCAGTGCGTCTGCGGTGGAGAATTAACCGGTCAGCGGATTGCATGCGCAGCTTCGATTCCTGATCCGCACTGACACTGAGGCTGCCGGTGACCTCCACGCGGTCACCGCGTTGTGGAAGTTTCCCGACAGTCTTAAGCGCATCCGCCTGCACACGTCCACCCAGGACCGCGATTTCACCGCTGCCGTCGTCCAGAGTGAAAACGACTCCGCCGGATTTAAAGAGATGGGCACTGCGGCTGACTTCGCCGGAAATCCGCACCGTTGCAAAATTCATGGTCGGAACAATCTCTCCGACCTTCACAACCGGAACGTCACGATTGATGGAGTACAGGTAAAGCAAAACCAGCCCGGCAACAGCCAGCACCAGAGACGCAGACTGAAGCACACGAACCCGCAGCGGACGTCGCACTTGAGAACCATACACCGGATAACTGCCGCCATCGTTTCCCGGATTGCTCATGGTGGATTCCGCCCTCTAAAAAGCTCCGAAGAATATCGTACTGAACGTAGTGACCGGCGAGGTCTCCCGCATATCATCAATTGCTGCACGCAAGTCTTCCAGCAGTTTCTGTGCTTCGACGTAAACCTGGTCATCGGTAACCAGTTTCCCGAGGGTTCCCTCTCCGGAATTGATTTTGTTTGCGATCTCATGGATACCGGCCAGCGAAGCGCGGAGATCTTCATAAACCTGATCATCGGCAATCAGTTTCCCAAGGGTGCCTTCTCCGGAATCGATTTTCCCGCTGATACTGCGTATATAAGCCATCGAATCCTGCAGGTCCCGATAAAGCCGGTCATCGTCTGAGAGCAGTTTGCCAAGTGTCCCTTTCCCGTTGGCAAGCCGATCGCTGACCATCTGAAGGTTGGCCGTTATTTCCTGAAGATGGTCATAGACCAATTCGTCCTGAATCAGTTTACCCAGTGTTCCATGACCTGACGCAACCCGTTCAGTCAGGTTTTTGATGCCGGAAACAGCAATTCCCAGCTCATCGATAATATTAACCGGCGGGGTCCCGATGATTGGTTCGCCCTCCGGAACCGGCGGGGCGTTCAGAGGTCCTTCATCGATCTTCAGCACTTTCCCGCCCAGCATGGAGGAGTCGAGCACTTCAACCTTATACCCTTCGCGAAATTCAATCGGCACTTCGAGATTGGCACGGACCGCAACGTGATCTTTCTCCAGCATGGTCGCTTTCACAGAACCGACTTTTGTCCCGCGCAGAAGAACATTGTCGCCTTCGCGCAGACCGCCGATCTCCTCAAAAAACACTTCCACCGGATAGGTTTTCTGAAAAAAATTCTGCCGGCTGAGCACAATGGTAAATATGCCGAGCGCAATTAGAATGATGAACATAAAGAAGCCCACGAGGACTTCGATAGTCAAATCTTTGGTGTGTTTATCCGACATGGTTATCCATCCCTTTCTCCCATTCACCACGACGGGTGATGTACTGCGATTCCAGAAACTGCTGAACCGTCTTGTTTTTTGACTGAATAAATTCTTTCGGAACGGCATTCTCAACAATCCGCCCATCGTCAATCATCATGATATGTGTGCCGATAGAAAGCGCACTGTGCAGATCGTGGGTCACCACCACACTGGTCATTCCGAGTTCGCGGCGAAGATCTTTGATCCTCTGATCAATCAGCCGGGAAGTCACCGGATCAAGGCCCGAAGTCGGTTCATCATACAGGATGATTTCCGGATCCATCACAATGGCGCGGGCAAGACCTACACGCTTCTGCATTCCGCCGGACAGATCGGCCGGAAACATTTCCGCAGAGTCTTCCATATTCAGCATGCGTAATTTTTCCATCACGGTTTTTTCGACCTCTTCCTCGCTCATTTTGGTATGCTCACGCAGCGGCAGCGCAACGTTTTCAAAAACAGTCAACCACTGCAGGAGCGCCGCCCCTTGGAAAAGAACCCCGAACCGGCCGCGGATGCGCTCCAGCTCCGCTCCGCGTGCACTGCTGATCACATCATTACCGATCCGCACAATGCCGCTGTCAGGAGTTAAAAGCCGTACCATATGCTTGATCGTCACGCTCTTGCCTGCACCGGAAAGCCCGACGATGACAAACGTCTCGCCGCGCGGCACTTCGAAACTGATCTCATTGAGAACCGTTTTCCCGCCAAAACGTTTCGTGACTTTTTCGAACGTGATCATATGTAAAACAGCCTCGTAATCATGTAGCCGACAATCAGGATCAGCAGAAACGAAATAACCACCGTCTTCCGGGTGGCGCGGCCGACACCGACCGCTCCTTCGGTTGCGCTCAACCCCTGATAGCTGGCGACGGTTGCAATAATAATCCCGAAAATAAATGCCTTGAACAGTCCGACATACAGGTCTTTGTTTGTCGCATAACTGGTTGCATTGTCGATATAGGCGGAGAACGACACACCCAATTGCGTGGCGCCGACAATTCCGCCCCCTAAAACTCCCAGCAGGTTGGTGTACACCGTGAGGATCGGCATCATCACCGCCAGCGCCACCAGCCGGGGCATCACCAGGAAACGATTCGGATTGATTGACATCACCTCCAGCGCAGCGATTTCTTCGGAAACCGCCATGGTGCCGAGCTGGGCGGCAATCGCCGAACCGACACTCGCTGCAATGGTCAGGGCCGTCATAAACGGCCCCATTTCGCGGACCATGGCAACGGTCACGGTCGTGCCGATATTG